>JBAPYB010000533.1:0-13794 GCA_049284515.1 Thermoanaerobaculia bacterium | reverse complement strand
GAAACCGGCCGCCCTGCGGCAGCTCGTGGCCTTCGCGGGAGACGCAGCCCTCAAAGCGGACACTCCGGCCCTGCCGCTCCGCCCGCGCGAGCCGTGGAGCGCCAACACCGCCGTCTGGCGAGTGGAGATCACCGGCCGCGACAGTGGCACCCGGCCCGCCCACGACGCCGCCTTTCTGCCCAATGGCCTCACCGCCGTGGCTCTGGGCGAGGCGGGGGTGCGCCTGCTGTCCCGCGACGGGCGGGCGGTGGCCGAGCTCGATCCGCCGGCTCATCGCCTCGTGGTCTCCGACCACGGCGACCGGGCTTTGGCCCTGGCGAAACGGGGCGAGGTCTGGCGCGCGACCCGGATCGACTTCGTCAGCCGCAAGACCGAGGACTGGTGCGACGCCCGCCTCGAAGCCTTCGCCTCGGACTTCGACGGCAGCCTCTGGTTCGTGACGGAACGCCACAGCCTGATGGCCGTCGAGACCACCACCGGCGGCTTCGACGGCGCCTGGGCCGCACCTCTGCCGGGCCCGGCGCTGATGATCGCCCGGACTGCGACTCACTGCTCGCTGTTGGTCGGCTCCCGCGAGCCGGAGATCTGGACCTACGAGCTGCCCAGCCTCACCCTCCGAAGCCGTGAAACCGTGCCCGCCCATGGCCCTCTCGGTTCCCGCGGCTTGGGGATCTCGCCGGAGGGCCAGCTCCTCGAGCCGCCCGCATCGCTGCTGCCCGCGGGATCGAAGCCGGGCTCGCCAACCACAGCGGGAGACTGGATCGCCTTCCCGGTCCACAACAAGTCCGGCATGGTCGTCCATCTCCTCCACCGCCCGAGCGGCGGCGTGAAGGCGGAAGTCGTCCTCGAGCGGACGACCCGCGTCACCCTCCACCTCACCCCCCAGACCCTCACCCTGGCGGACGACCGCGGCCGGGTGCTGGTGCTCGACCTGGAGTACGGGCAGATACGGCGGGATCTGCGGCTGTAGGGCAAGAAGCGTGTGGGAGGTCCGCCCGGGATTTCGCTCCCGGGCGGAGAGGAAACGAGGCAGCGCAGATGCGCCTAGCCGCCTTGCTGCCGGCGGTCGTTGCCGTGGTCGCGATTGTTCTGGCCGCGGTTGGCCTGGCCCCGATTGCCCTGGCCCCGGCCGGCATCACTGCGGTACTGCTGACGCTGCGGCGGAGCCTGGCGCTGCCACTGCTGCGGGTACGAGCGCTGCTGCGGCTGCTGGTACTGCTGCCGCGGCTGGGCGTTGTACGGGCGCTGCCAGCCGGCCTGCGGCTGAGAGCGCTGGGACTCGTACGCCCGCTGGCGGGTGGACTGATCCCGCTGCCACTGCTGGCGTTGGGTGTTGTACTGCTGCCCCCGCTGGGCATTGTCCTGCTGCCGCCAGGCCTGGGCCCGCCCGTTGTCGAACGAGCGCTGCCGGTTGACCTGATCCTGCTGCCAACGCTGACCGTTGCGGTCGCCCTGGGCCTGCCGGGAGCCCTGCCGGTTGTCCCACTGGCGGGTCCTCTGCCCGATTCCTTGGCCGTAGGTCTGCGCGTAGGCCCGCTGGCGGTCCGGATGATCGTTGCGGAACTGGTTCGCGGTGACCACCGAGCGCCGGGCGCCCGCGCGGTCGAGCGGCGAGCCCCGCCAGGCGCGATTCACCTGTGGGCGGAAGAACGCGAGACGGTTGCCGTCGACCTGGAATCCATGGCCCCGGAAGCCGCCGAGCTCGGCCAGCCGGAAGCGCGGCACGTCGCGGTAGAAGCGGTGGACGTGCTCGAAGGGGATGCCGCGGTTGAAGAACCGGCCGCCGTGGAAGCCGTAGAAGGTGCAGTTGTGGGTGAAGCGGAAGAACGAGCTCACCCGCACCCAGGGCACGAAGAAGTCGAACAGGTCCACGGAGAGGAAGGAGCGGACCGGCACGAAGAGGTACGCCGACGGCGCGATTCCATACGCGTAGTTGGCGTAGCCGTACCCGCCGCCATACCCGTAGCCCCCGTCGTAGCCATAGCCGCCGCCGTAGACCGGGCTGCTCTCATACTCGGGGCCATTGTCGTAGTCGGGGCCGTTGTAGTCGGGGCCGTTGTCGTACCCGGGTTGGTCGTCGTACCCCGGGTTGCCGTCGTAGCCCGGGTTGCCATCATAGCCGGGGCCGGAGGGGCCGGAGTTATAGCTGGCGTTGACGTTGGCGCCGGGGGGCAGGGGCGCCCAGCCTACGTAGTCGTTGCCTTCCTGCCAGGAGACCCAGGCCGGAGCCCAGTCGTTGCCGGGCACCCAGGCCCAACCGATCTCAGGGTCCTGATACCAGCGGCCGTAGTGATAGGTCGCCCAGCCGTAGGGCTCGTCCGAGAGCCAGGTCCACCCCTCGTCGCTCCACACCCAGTGGCCGGCCTGATAAGGGCGCCAGCTCGCGGACACCTCGCGCGGCGTCCAGACCCAGCCGTGGCTCGGGCGCTCGATCCAGTTCCCATAGGGAGCGAGACTGTCGTAGAAGAAGCCGAGGTCCACGGAGGCGTGCCCCCGAGGTCCCACTTGAAGACCTGCGCCCACCGAAAGCTGGGCGGAGGCCGTTCCGGCACAGACGCCCAGGAGAAGAAGGGCGAAGAGTACGTTGCGTGCGATTTTCATGTTGTTTTACCTCGCCTGTGCTTGGCGGCCGCGCATGGCGGGACCCCCGAATCTGGGGAACCTCAGCGCGGTCACACCAGTATAGGGCAAAGGTTGTGCCAGCGCCTCTTCACGAGGGAAACCGCGACCGCGGACCCCTGGAGAGGACGGTCGTGGGATCTGGAGCGGACGCCACGGTTCGCCGTTAAGAATCGTCTCCCCGCAGCGTATCTAAAAGGCGATGCCGATCCCAGTGGCCGGTCTTCCTGACAAAGGAGAGAGACATGGGCTCAACCAAGAAGGACGCGAGAGTCGCAGGGCTCCTCTATCTATTGCTGATGACGGCCCCCTTGCGCCTCATCTACATTCCCAGCGTGCTGTTCGTGCATGGGGACGCGGCCGCGACGGCCCGCAACATCGCCGCGCACGAGACGCTTTTCCGTCTCGGCATCGTCAGCGACCTCTTCACCGGGACCGCCTCGATCTTCCTCCTGCTGGCTCTTTACAGGCTCTTCAAGGGAGTAGACCGGAACCAGGCCGCGCTGATGGTGATCCTGGGGACCCTGATGGTGACCCC
The DNA here is from genome assembly GCA_049284515.1 of Thermoanaerobaculia bacterium. GTDB lineage: Bacteria > Acidobacteriota > Thermoanaerobaculia > Multivoradales > UBA5704 > DATARR01. Next base: position 10,637 of record JBAPYB010000533.1, on the reverse strand, counting down.
CATCTATTTCCTCAACGTGCTGAACGACGTTGCCGCCTTGCTGCTCGTGCGCGGCTCCGATTTCTTGTCCGCAATCGCCAGGCCTCAGCGGGAAGCCCTGGCCATGCTGTTCCTCCAACTTCATGGCCATGGAGTCCTGGCCAACGAGATCTTCTGGGGTCTGTGGCTCTTTCCGTTCGGCCTTCTTGTGATCAGGTCGGGCTTCCTGCCCCGTTTCCTGGGCGTCTGGCTGATCGTCGGAGGCGTCGGCTATGTCGCCATCAGCTTTACGGGCTTTCTGGTACCGCAGTACGAGGACCTGGTCTCCAAGATCGCCTTCCCCGGCATGCTCGGAGAGCTGGCGATCATGCTTTGGCTGCTGATCAAGGGCGCGCAGGAGCAACCCGTGGCCGTCCCGGCCTCTTGAAGGCCTCGGCACACGTCTATCGTTGGCCGATCAAGGTTCCGCCGTGACTTCCTCGGCGGAGGAAGCCTGCGCGGCGCGAACCAACCACCGGCCCAGACGATCCAGATCGCGGCAGCGCAGGATTTCCTGGCGCTGAGCCTCGCTCACCGCAATCCCGCGTGCGCTCAGGAGACTCAGGACGCCCTCGGCTTTTCCTTCGGCCTTTCCTTCGGCTCTCCCGGCGTTCCTGGCCGCGGTTTCCCGCTTCTGGATCGCCGGGTTGCCCTTGGCGGCCAGGGCCTCGACCACCGCGTTGTCGGCCACCGCGGCATCGAGGAGCGCAGCCACCGGCAAGGGCCTCACAAGGCAGGGATCCTCGATCTGGGATTCCGCCGCCAGGGTGCGCCAACTCTGGCTCCCAGGGGACCATTCGCAGACCCGCCGCTGCCCCTTGACCATGACGGCAAAGATCCGCCGCACGCCTCGGCGGTACATCCGGACGGCTTTCTCCCTCACCCAGGCCTCGCTCTGCTCGGAGACCACCTCAAAGGCGATCTCCTCCAGGTAGCGCGCTCCGGTGGCCGGATCGACCCCTTCCTTGTAGACACAGGCGTCGCTGGCGAAGTCCGAATCGTGATCGAGGCGGGTCAGGAGGTCGGCCGCCGTGCGGTAGCCGGAGGCTTTATGAGCCCGGAGGACGTAGTCGAGGTCGCTCTGCTGGTCGGCATGGGGCGGATGGGCCGGCATGGCGACCACCCGGTGGCCGCCGATGATCTCGTCGCGCGTGACCTCCGCCTCCACCAAGTGGTCGTCGACCCGCGGGAAAGCGCCCCAGTCCGGCATCAATGGCATCATAGCAGGGAACCGGATCGCCGCTCGAAGGAACCGCGTCCCCGGTAAGAATCCTGTCCCCTCAGGCGCGGCACCTTGGTCGACTCAAGCGGCCTTCCCCAAAGTAGATCTGAAACCAGCCGTCTGCCGAACCCGTAGGCCCTCTCATGACTCTGCTCAGCGAGCGCTCACGCTGGCCGCTCGTCGCCATCCAAACCGGGGCCTCCCTGTTTATCGTCGCGCTGGTCGGCTCCGCGCTCTTCGACCCGTCGATTTGGGTTCTCCACACGCTCCAGGCGCTGATCTACGTTGGAGTCATGGTGCTTGCCCGGCGAGGGAGCGCTTTGGGCTTCGGCGCGGGCTTCACGATCGCTCTCCTGTGGAACTCCGCAAATATCTTTGCAACCGGCTTCGTCGCTGCTGCGCTTCACTCTCTTCTCACACTGCTGCGTACGGGCCAGATCACGAGGCCCGTCCTGCTGCTCATCCTCGTGGGTACCGCGGGTCACTTCCTGATGATCGCAGGTTGCGCCGCCGGCTTCTTCCGCACCCGTCCAAGACTTCGCCAGTGGGCCGAATTCCTGGGTGGGGCGATGCTCGGCTTCGTCGCGCTCGTGCTCATCAGCCCACTCCGCCACCACAAGTTGCCGCTGCCGCTCGACGTTGCGCCACAGTACGACGTTGCGCCTTTCCGAGCTCGCCTCTCCGGTATATCGCGCGTATCCAGGGAGTGATCAGCCTTAAGCCGTCGTCATGACTGGAGGAAATCATGCTCAACCCGATTCTTCCCCAACAGGTCGACAATACCTACCGTGGCCACAAGCTCGCGCTCTGGCTCCTGGGTCTGCTCGTGCTCATGAAAGTCGGCATAGGCTTGAACTCGATCTTCAACGGCCACTTCGTGGCAAGCTCCGCCGACGGGATTCCCCTCGATACGTTCACGCCCGCCGGGACACAGGCGGTCGTGGCACTATTCGCAGCTTGGGGGCTCGCTCAGGTCCTGTTCGGCCTGCTCTCCCTCTTGGTGCTCCTTCGCTATCGCGCCCTGGTGTCCTTCATGTTTGCGCTCCTCTTGGTCGAGCACCTGAGCCGAAGGTTGATCTTTGCATTCCTGCCCATCGTCCGGACGGGAACGCCACCCGGCCCCATCGTGAACCTCGTTTTCCTTACGATCATGATCGTCGGCCTGGCGCTGTCGCTCTGGCCGAGGCGAGGCACGTCAGGGAAGGGGGCCGGAGCCGGCCTCTAACGCCGCCACCAGCTCCGCCGCCGTCTTCACTCTCAAATCCGCCACGACGCCATCCAGCTTCGCCTGCCGTGGAAATCCCCATTCCACGAGGGCGAAGGCGCAGCCGGCGTGGTGGGCGGTCTCGGCGTCGACCCAGGTGTCGCCCACCAGGAGGAGGCGCTCGGTGGGGACGCCGAGCCGGCCGGCCAGGATGTGCAGGCCGGCGGGGTCCGGCTTGCGGCTGGGGAGGCTGTCGCCGCCCAGGATCTCGCGGAAGAAGCCCGTCAAGCCCAATCCGTCCAGGATCTTGCGCGAGAAGGCCTCTCCCTTGTTGCTCAAGAGGGCCAGGGGATAGCGGCGGCTCAGCTCCGCCAGCATGGATTCGACGCCGGGATAGGCCTTGGTGGCGTCCAGGCAGACGTCGTCGTAGTGCCCGAGGTACCTCGCCAGGGCATCGTCGATCCGCCCGGGGGGAAACCCAGGGCCGAGGGCCCGCTCCACCAACAGCCGCGCCCCCTCCCCCACCATGGTCACCACAGCCTCCAGGGCGAGCGGCGGCAGACCCTCCTCGGCGCGCATCCGGTTGATGGCGGTCGTGAGGTCCCGGCGGGAGTCGATCAGGGTGCCGTCGAGGTCGAAGACGATCGCGCCGGGTCGGATCATGCCTCGTCGTCAGGCCTCGATGAACTCAGCCACGACGCGGCTCTTCAGCACGCCGGCCTCGAAGCCGCGGTCGAGGAGGAGCTGCACGGCCCGGCGGCCGGCCTCGCCGTAGTCCCGCGTCCAGTCGTTGACGTACATGCCCACGAAGCGGTCCGAGCGCTCGGGATCGTCCTCCAGGCCGCGGGCGTAGCGCGTGGCATAGCCGAGGGCCTCCTGGCGATGGTCGAGGCCGTAGTTGATGCTCTCGGTCAGCAGCCGGCAGAGGCGGCGCTTCAGGTCCGGGTCCAGATCGCGCTTGATGCCGTTGCCCCCCAGGGGCAGGGGCAGGCCGGTCTCCCCCTTCCACCACTCCCCGAGGTCCACGACCTTGCGCAGGCCCAGGTCGCCGTAGGTGAGCTGTCCTTCATGGATGACGACGCCGGCGTCCGCCTCGCCCGACTGCACGACGTCGAGGATCCTGTCAAAAGGTACGATCTCGGTGGTAACGTCAGGCTGCCAGAGACGCAGGGCAAGATGGGCGGTGGTGAGCTGTCCCGGGATGGCGATCTTGAGCCCCGGCAGGTCGGAGCGGCCGAGCGGCCGGCGCGACACGACGATGGGGCCGTAGCCGTCGCCGAAGCTGGCACCCGAGGGCATGAGCTGGTAGCGGTCGGCGAGATGGGCGTAGCCGTGAAAGGACAGGGCCGTAATCTCGTACGTCCCCTGGAAGGCGGCCTGGTTCAAGCTCTCGATGTCCTGGAGGACGTGGCGAATCTCCAGGCCCTCGACGTCCAGAACGCCCTGCGTCAGGGCGTAGAACATGAAGGCATCGTCCGAATCCGGGCTGTGAGCGATACGGATGGTGGTCAAGGTCTGGGTGTCCGTCATGGCCCGGGAGGGTATCAGAATCCGGGAGAGGCCCGGTGATGGCACGGCCCTTGAAGAGAGATCCAGCAGGTTGCAGGAAGACGATTTCAATCGATTCAGCCAGGAGGCTAAGACCATGAAAACCACACAACGATTCGCCAAGATCTCCGGAGCCGCACTGCTCCTCACCGCCATGCTGGCCCTGCCGGCCCTCGCCCAGCGCCACAGTTGGGACGGCTGGGAGCGCGGGCGCGGCAACGGCCGGTTCGAGCTCGACGGTACGTTCGTCGGCATGCAGCACGGCTGCGCTCTCATTCGGGAGCACAATGGAACGGTCATTCCCCTGCTGGGCAATCCCGGCGACTTGCAGAGGGGCGACCATCTCCTCTTCGCGGGCCAGCTCCAGGGCCGCAGCTCCTGCGGTCCGGCGTTCCGGGTCGCCGAGGTGTTGAAGCTGTGGGCCGACGGCAGCCACCGCTACGTCATCTACGACCGTCACCGCGACGGCGAGTACGTGGCCCGCAACGGCTGGTGGGACCGCTACAACCGGGACCACGCCGGTCGCCACCACGGACGGTAAACCCTCGCTGAAACGACGCGGAATCAAGGGCGCCCCACAGGGCGCCCTTCTCACGTGCCCATCATCGCCTCGCCAGCCAGGCCATGCTAAACTCATTTTTGAGCAAAGACTTCGCCTGGAGGGCCCCCACATGCCACTCGCTTCTCGAATCCGCTGGACAACAACACTCCTCTTCATCTTCTTGCTTGCGCTGGCCACGCATTCCGCCGAAGCTTTGCCGCCGTGCACTTCGACAGCCTCGATTCCGCAGTGGCAATGCTGGGAGCAAACGATTGCCAGCGACGCCGCCTTCTCCGCCGGCAACCCCTACAGAGACCTTACGCTCCGAATTCATTTCGTCTCGCAGTCGGGCTTTGCTTTCGACCAGGATGCATACTGGGCTGGAGACGCGACACATTCCCTCTTCAAGGTTCGCGCTGCTCTCCCCGTCGGTACTCTTACTCCCATTCCCTCCGGCACCTGGACCTGGTCGATCGCAAGTTGCTCGGGAACCACCGGCGGCAAATCTTGCGCAAGCGGCGTCACCTGGACCCCATCCACCGGGCCGATCACGGTCACCGCGTCAACCTCAGGTCCCCAGATCTATGCGCGAGGGTTCCTCAGACAGTTTGGATTCGTAACGCCGACTACCTACTCCCTTTCCCAGCTCCTCTACGACGACTATTCTCCCTTCTTCTGGGCTGCCGACACCGCTTGGGCAGGGCCTGGGAAAGAAGCCGCAAGCTCGACAGGCGATTGGATCAGGTACATTACTGACCGAGCGAGCAAACAGTTCCGTGGACTGCTGGTCGCACCGGCGGCTCTAACACCGGCCGCCAGCGTCTTTGTCACCACAACAGGTTGTACAGATACCGCTCCCCTTCCGAACAGTTGCTCCACACCCAAACCGGCATTTTGGGATGCCTTTGACAACGAGATTCTAGCCGCCAACCAGAAGGATCTGGTGCCGCTGATTGCCGGCGTCGTCGATCCACTGAACAACGGCCTCCTCAAGAATCCTGGTTCCTACCCCAAGCAGGCGAATGCCATCGCGTTCGCCCGCTATCTGGCTGCGCGAATGGCGGGGTTCGCCGTCCTCTATTCACCGGGATTCGATACCAGTCCGGCTGCCACGACTGCAGATGTTCCCCGCATAGCTCTCCAGCAGGTGATGAGCGCTGTGGGCCAAGCCCTGCATCAAGCCGATTCCAGACGTCCGCTTACCAATCATCTGAGCGGCAATTCCACCTGCACCGACTACGAAAACCTTCGAAGCTCAGGCTGGATGACATTCTTTCTCTTCCAAAGCGGCCACGCCTTGTCGCCGAACGGAGTTGCGGGAACGAGTTGCCCGGGGTTTCTTGGTAGCGAGACGGCTGTCAACGCCGCGATACGGAGAGCTCGGCAAGTCCCGTGGACGCTCTATAGCAGCACTGCGCAACCGTCCCTGCCCAGCTACAACGGCGAGGGACCCTACGACATGCCGGACAACGATTGTGCGACGAACCCGCTCTGCCAGGGTTTCGACCCTCACTATTTTGACGACATCGTTGACATTCGCTACCACGACCGCCAAGCTGCCTACCTGAGCAGCCTGTCGGGCGCCTATGGCTTCACCTACGGCGTCGATCCGATTGGCAAGTGGAATAACCCCATGAGCTATACGAGCCGACCCTCCGCCGGCGACATCGGCAGTGTCTACACCACCTTCCGCACTGTCTCTAACCTGTCCGCTCACCCGGACTGGATCGCCAACCAGGCGCCAGACCCGAACAACGATTCAAAGAAGATGGCACTTGCGTCGGACGGCTCTCCTCTCGTGCTGGCCTACGTGCCGGCATTCAGGGTGCAGGGGGCTGACATGATCCAGATCAGCACGAACAGCCTTCCGGGCCTAGGATGCAATGGTTGGACCTTTACTTGGGAGCATGCGCAGGATCTTGTTCCCGACACGCTAGCTGTTAGTTGCACAGGGGCAAATCCGATCACCGTAACTGCGCCCAACCCAACGATCGCCTGTACCAGCAACTATAAGGAATGCGACTGGGTCCTACAGATCAAGAAAACCTCCCCTCCATCCTCGATGGCCCAAATCGCGCCCTCGTCGCCAAGCCTTGACGTCTGGGCCGACGCTAGCCCTAGCGATGGCACCTCGGCGATCTATGCCCGCCGCGCCGGAACAGGCCTTGCACCTATCCTGGTCAGCCCTTCGGGAGTTGCCTTTCAGCAAGCACCCAGCTTCACTCGGATGCCTGGTGGCTTTCTTGCTGTCTGGCACGCCGATGGGCTTGATGGCAGCCTCTTGGGCGTCTTCGCCCAACGTTTGGACAGCACCGGCCATCCCGTGGGGCCCAAGCTGCAGGTCAACACGACAACGGAGGAGGACCAGCGCGATCCCGCTCTTGATTCCGACCCTCTCGGCAATGCTCTGGTGGCCTGGATGAGCTATGGTCAGGATGGCGACCTCGGCGGCATCGTCGGCCGCCTCCTCGACTCGACAGGGAAACCCGCTTCCGCTGAGTTCCTGGTCAACACAACGACCGCCGGCCATCAGGAGCGCCCGCAAGTCGTAGCGCTGCCCGGAGGGGCGTTCGTCGTGGCCTGGCAGACGAGGGCCATGAGTTCAGCGAGCGGAGCCCTCAGCTTCCGAGTCTTCTCGAACGCCGGCCGTTCGTTGACTGACGAGGTCCGAATTCCGGTATCATCGGGTGCGTACGTGAGGCTGGTGGACCTAGCCGCCACTCCGGCAGGTAGTGTCCTAGTTTGAATTTCCCTTCCGGTACGGACCCCGCTTCGCCGCCACCGGGGCGGGGAGGAGCGCCACGAGATCGGCGATCTCCCACACTCGCGACTCGACTCCGGCCGCCATGGCAGGAGTGATGCGCAAGCTCCTGTGGATGCGGCACAGGTTGTAGTGCGCCGAGAAGAGACCGAACGCGGCGGTGTGGTTCTCTACCTTCTTTGAGAAGGCATTGGTCAACCGGGTGAACCGCCGAACGCTCATCCGGATCGTGAGGTTGGCGCGCTCTACGTAGCTGGTGGAGACGTGCTTGGCATCGGGACAGCCGGTGATGGCGTGCTTCTGAGTGCCGATGCACTCCGCGGGGCTGTAGCGCGTCTCCGGACCGCTGGGCGCGTTGCCGTAGACCTTGATGAGCTGGGCGAAGTCGATCGCCCCGCCGAAAGCGTCTTCTACCGCCGAGAGGTACATGGCGTGTCCGTCCGTGGTGAGCTGCACCCGGTTGACCAGCCGTCCCGCGAGGTCCTGCATGAACTCGGTTGCACAGCCCGCGTCTCGCGAGCCCACCAGGAAGGACGGCATCAGCTTCGTGTCCGCGTCGATCGCCGTGAAGGTCCAAACGTCGCCAACGCCAAAGGTGCCGACCTTGGCAGCGGGGACGTTCTTCGCCTTGGCGTAGACGAAGCTCCAAAGCTCGTCTACCTGCAACCGCTTGCAGGTCAGATTCCGGAACGTCGTGTCCTGGTACTGGATGCACGCCGTCCCGATCTCCCGCCAGAGCTTCATGACGGTGTCCTTGGAGACGTCGCACATGCGGGCGGTGGCGCGGATGCCGCAACCCTCGACTAGGGCGGACACGATCTGGACTCGCTTCGCGGTGCTGAGTACGTTTGCCATACTAGACATTATGCGTGAGCGTGAAGGCATTGTCAACCCTTTTGCGCCTGCATCACCTGCGGTTGTCTTCTTCGCCTGCACTGCCTGCCGTTCTCTGTTGCGCCTGCATCACCTGCATGCTATCATGACTCCAGCATCACCTGCACCCCTACAAGGGGAAGGAGAGAGAATTCAAGTGAACGCCATAGACAAAGTGCTGCAAACACACCAGCGCGTCGTAGAGGAAGGTTATGTACAGGAAGGGGGACTCAAGTACAGGTGCTACGCCGTCTCGACGCTCCGCGGCGGCGTCGGCAAATCCACCTTGGCTTTCAACGTGGCTTATGAGCTGACCGCGACCCGGTCTCTTCTTCTTGCCGATCTGTGCGCCCAATGCAACCTGACGGAAACCTTGATGCGCGGGATTGAACAGGACATCACCATTGTCCGGGCGCTTCAGCCCGTGCTTCTCGGTCCCGCCTTTGGTCAAGCTCCCGAGGATGTCTCATATCGAGTCTCCAGCTATTGTGATCCCTTCAAGGCCCGCAAGCCTGCTTACTTCATACGGGGCGACGCTGAGATGTTTGCCTTTCCCTCAGTCCTCTACCAGCAATTGCAAATCGCTAGCGCTCAAGGCAACCCGCGCGCGGTGCGAGCGTTACTAGAGTCGTTAAAAACCATCCTTGACCAAGAATGCCAACTGAAGAAGGTGGACGGCATCCTCCTTGATACCAGCCCCTTTTATGCGGGAGGCACCCACCTGGCATGGTGTGCCGCCGACGCCATGATTATTCCGGTACGAGTAGACGAACACTCTATCGAGTCGCTTGAACTCACCCTAAGCTTGCTGTCAGATCCTGCTCGCGATTTCTCGGTGTGGAACACTCGGGCCGGTGGCCGTACCGCGCCGAAGGTCGCCGCGATCGTAATGACAATGGTGGGCTCCAAGAGCCGGATACGCGCGACGCCAGACCGCGCATCTCGGATGTACATCGAAAGGGCAATCGACATAGCCGAGCGTTACGCCGCCTTATTCGATTATCCGGACCCTTCTGATGCTTTCGTTATTACCGACGACTTCGTGTCCGCCGGACGCGTCAGCCTAGCGAAGAGTATTCCGATTTCTCAGCTCAAGATCGGAAGCTTCCACACCGTGGGAGATAAACGTCTACAGGTCAACAAGTCGGCCGAACGCTATCAAAGGGAACTCGCCTACCTGATAAGCGTTCTGTAATTCAAGCCTCGTTCTTTTTCCACCGCGCCCGGGCCGCTTTCCGGGCGCTTTCCGCCCGCTCCTCCGGCGTCATCTTCGCGGCTCGGGCCGCGCCGCCCTTGGCTCCCCCGAGACGTCCCAGGGCGACGGCGGCGGCATTCTTCTCCCTCTCTGGCGGGGGCGGGGGAGCTTCCCCGATGGCTTCCTGGAAGACCTGGAAAGCCAGCTCGTTAGGGTCGCGGGGCCTGCGTGGGCGCTTAGGCATGCTCCCAGGATAACACAAGGGCGGCCCGTGCTGGCGCCGCCCTTGTCTGCTTACGTCGCTTCGCGCTCGTGGCGCTCTATGAGCGGTCCCGCCCGGATGTCCTCTACCTCCCCGCCGCTACGTGCCCAAACGCCTGCCAGCTCGGCGGCGAGCGCCTTGCACTGGCGGGTGGTCTTGAACGTCGCCACGATCCGCCGGGCGGACAGGTATACCAGCGTGTGCAGGTGCGTAGAGCCGGCCGGGATCGGCCCGGCGTTGGTACCGTGGAAGATGCCGAAGGGAGGGGACACCCAACCCCGCAGCTCCGGCTCCGTGCCGTCCTCAAGCTTCACCCGGAACCGCCCCAGGCGCCACGCGAGCGGCAAGGGAATCCCGGCCTTCGCCCGGACCCGGAGATAGGCGTCAGCGGCCCGGGCGAGCCAAGCTCCACACGAGGGGAAGCCTTCAGACTCCGCGGCCCGCTTCCAGGCGATGGACTGCGGCATGCTCGCCCGTACGCTGAAGGTGGCGACGTTCACTCCGGAGCCCTTTCGCGGATGAGCCTGGGACCAGCCCACGTGCAGAAGTGGCATAGGGCCGTCTCCATACGGCGGTCCCGCTGCAACTCCGGGCTGGAGTAGGGGGAGGACTCCTCTGGGACGGACGCGACGGCGGCAAGCTGCCGGGCGCCTTTGCGGAAGATGGCCCCGAAGTGGCGGAGCTTGGGGTGGCGTGCGATCGTGTAGCTCGCCGCGAAGAGGAGGAACTCCGGCACGGACAGGCCGCTCTGAATTTGCACCGCCGCCATGCGGAGCTTGTACTGCTGGAAGCTGTCGTGAACCGTGACCCGGTAGGATGTCGGTTCGTACGTGCCGATGGTGGCGAGCCGCCGCTGGCGGGTCATCACGACACCTTCCCGCGCCACGAGTCCAGCTCAACTTCCAGGCGGTCCGCGAGTTCGCGGATCGCTAGCGCCACGTCAGCGCCGACGCCCGCAAGGCGGACCTCGTACTCGCTTGCGGCGGAGAACGTCGGACCGCACCATTCGGAGA
>JBAPYB010000532.1:0-21162 GCA_049284515.1 Thermoanaerobaculia bacterium | reverse complement strand
GCGCCGAGGCCTGCGCCCGCTGGTTCGAGCAGCCGGAGCCGCCCCGCACGCACGCGGACCTGCTGTTCACCGCCGCCTGCCTGGCCGACGGCGCCGATTCCCGTACGCCGGCGATCGCCGCCGAGCTGGCTCGCGAGCAGCCGATCGAGGCCGATCTGGTCCTGGCCCGCTGGCTGCTGGCGACGGGGCGCCCTCAGGACGCGGGCGAACGTTTGCTGGCGGCGTTCCAGGCCTACCGGGCGGACCCCTGGGTCTACCGCCCCCTGTTGGACCGCGCGTTCCTCCTCGTTCTGCCCATGGCTCGGAGAGACCGGAACCTCGCCGCCCGGCTCTTCGCGGCCCTGGAGAAACCCTTCGCCGTGCGGATGTTCGACGGCGAGCGGCGGCTCACCCGCGTCTGGCTGAGCCGGGAGTTGGAAGGCCCCGCGCGCTGTGCCGAGGCGCTCGCGGCGCTGGAGCCCCACGTCCCCTGGGACGAGCTGTCCCTCGCCAACCGCTACGAGTGCTATCAGAAGGTGGGGAGCCCGCTGGCCGCCAAGGCGGGACGGGACCTGGAGGATTTCCTCGCCGCTGCGCCGATGAAGCTGGCCACGGGGCTGTGAGAGCGATGTCGCGATAGTGAGGTCCGCCGCGAGACCGATCGTGACGCCGACCGATCTCGTGGACGGACCACTGTCCGCCGCCTCGAGGCCCTCACTCCCCCAGCCCCTCTCTCCCAGCCTCCCCCCCGCCGGCCGGGAGAGAGGGGAGCCGGAAGGCCAACAAAGGAGGAGTTGTTCTTTGCTGTTCTCCCTCTTCTCCCGGCGGACGGGGGGGAGGCTGGGAGAAGAGGGCCGGGGTGATGAGGGCCTCGGCGGGGCGGCCGCCGTTCCGGCTCCTGTCGCCTTCACCCTGCGGCGTCGAGCTCCCCCGGGTTGACCCTCCGGTGCCGATCTCATACGCTCTCCTTTCCGCCTGATTCTTGCGGCGAATTGCGGCGAAGGAAGAGGTTCATCGGATGGAGCCCATCAAGACGATCGGTGTGGTTGGCGCGGGCACGATGGGCCATGGCATCGCCCAGGTGGCCGCGCAGAGCGGATACCAGGTGATCCTGGTGGATGCGGTGCCCGAGGCGCTGGAGCGCGGCCGGGCGCAGATCGGCAAGGGGCTGGAGCGCCTGGTCGGCAAGGGGAAGCTCTCGGCCGAGCAGCGCGACGAGTCGCTGGGCCGCCTGACGGCAGCCGGCGAGCTGGCGGCGCTCACGGCCGCCGACCTGGTCGTCGAGGCCATCGTCGAGCGCCTCGAAGCCAAGCGCAAGGTCCTCTCCGATCTCGACCGGCTGTGCCCGGGCCACACCCTCCTCGCCACCAACACCAGCTCCATCTCGATCACCAAGCTGGCCGCCGCCACCTCGCGGCCGGCGCAGGTGATCGGCATGCATTTCATGAATCCCGTGCCGGTGATGCAGCTCGTGGAGGTGATCCGCGGCCTCGCCACCAGCCAGGAGACGTGGGAGGCGGTGGAGGCGGCGTCGCGGCGGATGGGCAAGACGCCGGTGGAGGTCCACGACGCTCCGGGCTTCGTCTCCAACCGGGTGCTCATGCCGATGATCAACGAGGCTGTTTTTTGTCTCTACGAGGGAGTCGGGAAGGCGGAGGCCATCGACGAGGTTATGAAGCTCGGGATGAACCACCCCATGGGGCCGCTCGCTCTGGCCGACCTCATCGGCCTGGATGTCTGTGTCGACATCCTGCGGGTGCTCCAGGAGGGGTTCGGCGACCCCAAGTACCGGCCGTGTCCGCTGCTGGTGAAGATGGTTGACGCCGGGCGTCTGGGCCGCAAGTCGGGCAAGGGCTTCTACGAATACGGTTGAGGAGGACGGGGAAGAAGAATGTATTGCCAAGTCTGTGGTGCGCCCAACCGGGACGACCACGAGTATTGCGTCCGTTGTCACCAGAAGCTGCTGGTGCTCTCGGGATCTCTGCGGGAGGACGACGACTCCTACGAGGAGTCGGCCGAGGAGAGCTTTTCGTTCGACGAGCATCTGCTGGAGCGGATCTCCATTCTCGAGGAGGCGGTCAAGCGCACAGCCGAGACCGTCCGCCAGCTCCTGGGCGCCCTGCACAAGCAGGAAAAGAACATGCTCATCCATCAGACCGGCCTCTCCGCTTTGCGCGAGCTGCTGGAGACGAAGGACGTCATCGAGGGGGACGAGTGGAGCCACCTCTGGGAGTCCAAGATGGACTACCAGCTCCTGGCGCTGGAGAAGCGCGAGCGCTTCCTGGCCATCAAGGAGCGCATCGCCGCCCTCCATCATGGCGACAAGCGGAAAATCTTCCTCCAGCACCTGGAGGACGCCGAATACGCCCTGTTCGCCTTCGACATCGAGCGTGCGGTGGCGGCGCTGGAAGCGGCCCACAAGCTCGACCGCGACAACTACGAGCTCGCCTACTTCCTCGGCGAGACCCACTTCAACGAGGGGGACACCGAGCAGGCCCTGGTCTACTTCTCCCGCGTCCTGGAGGTCAAGCCGGACCATTACGAGGGGCTGGTCTACAGCGGCGTCATCCTCTACGAGCGGGGGGAACACAGCCGGGCCGAGGACGATCTGAAGCGGGCGGTGGCGATCTATCCCGACAGCTTCCTGCCGCACTTCAGCCTGGGCGCCGTCTACGCCGGGCAGGGAAATCTGGCCAAGGCCGTCCTCTTCCTTGAGCGGGCGGTGGAGGTGGACCCGGTGCCCCAGGCGCTGTTCCTGCTGGGAAGCTGTTTCTACGAGATGGGCAAGCTCACCTCGGCGATGCATTATCTCCAGGAGGCGGTGCGGCACGATCCGGCCTTCGAGGAGGCGCATCACCTGCTGGGGCTCGCCTACCTGGACCGCCACTGGACGCGCAAGGCGCTCGACTGTTTCCGCCAGGCGCAGCGGCTCAACCCCAAGAAGCTCCAGTATCAGGACCTGGTGCGCTATCTCTCCGGCTCCGCCGGGGGCCCGTTGCCCCAGGTGGGCGGCGACGCGGAGGTCTGGTTTCGCAAGGGCGAGGACTTCCGCTCCCGGGACAATCTGAAGCAGGCGCATACCTGCTACCGGCGGGCTCTCTCGCTCGATCCGGAGAATCCCACCTTGCTGATGTCCTATGCCCTCGTCTGCCTGCACATGAACCGCAGCCAGGAGATCGAGGCGGTGACGCGCAAGGTGCTGGACCTCAACCCCGGCGAGACCCTGAAGGCCACGGCCTACGCCGCCCTGATCGAGGCGATGCGCAGCCAGGGGAAGTTCCGCGAGGGCAACCGCATCGGCGAGCGGCTGCTGGGCGAGGGCAACTCGAACTTCACCAAGTCCATCGCCTACTACGAGATGGCCTACAACCTGGCGGAGATGGAGGAGGATCTCGACGAGGCCCTCGATTTCGCCCGCCGCTCGGTGGACCTGGCGCCGGACGAGATCAAGCAGTTCCCTCTCGCCGCGCTGGGCTGGGTGCACTACAAGCGCAAGGAGTTCGACAAGGCGATCGACTTCCTGGCCAAGTCGAGCGAGCTCGGAGTCTCGTCCACCACCCTGACCCATCTGGGAATGGCCCTCCTGGCCCACGGCCAGGAGGACCGGGCGCGGGGAGTGCTGGCCCACGCCCGCACCCTGGGCGAGCACGGCGAGGCCCTGCAAGAGAAGATGATGGAGTGCATGAAGGATTCGACGCGCCTCATCGAGCGGGCTCGCCGGGGGGGGCGGATGAAGTAGGGGGCGGGGGGCAAGCCCATGGGGCGTGGTAGGATTTACAGACGATGACACGGTCAACGAGCACTGCCAAGAAGACTGCGGAGGATCCTGCCCGGCCAGGGATTGAGGAGAGGCTTGCCTCGCTCAGAGTCTTGCTCGAGGGAGATGAACAGGAGCAGCGCGAAACCTTCGCCTTCCTGAAAGAGGCTCTCGAACAAGATCGGCTGTCCGCTCAAGCCCTGGAAGTGGACGGTATCGTAGCCACAGACAACGTGGGGCACTTGGCTCGTTTTGTGACCGCGCGGACTTGGCGCGACATTCGATAAAGACCCCCGAATCAGCCGATGTCCGTGCCCCTGCCGGGGTGGCCCCTCACTATGGGTTGTCGTCTCGTTTACGCTCCCTCGTCTGCTGTCAGAGCAGACTCCAACAACCGAATAAGGGAGGGCAGGCTGTCTTGAACCGTGGCCCAGAGGATGTCCAGGTTGATGTCGAAGTAGGCGTGGATCAGCCGGTTTCGCATGCCGATGACATCAGGCCAGGGGATTCTGCCAAGCTCTGAGCGAGTACCGGAGCTCACCTTGCTGGCGGCTTCGCCGATAACAGAGATCAAATGAACCAGAGCATCTGCGAGAGGATCGTCCTCGTCGTCGAGCACATAGCGATCACGTCCAGCAGCCAAGCGCACCGCCTTCCTGGCAGCGTCGAGCATGTGCTGTAGGCGGATCCTGTCATCCTCAGGCAGCATCCCATTCCACCGCCTCCTGCAGGACCTCGTGCCTGAAGTACCGGCTCAGGTCGCCCGCCGTACGGAGGTCTACTTTGAATCCGATCAACTGGCCGAGCTCCCTTTCCATACGGGCCATGTCCAACAGAGTGATGCGTGTCCCAGGCTCGAACTCCACGAGAAGGTCCAAGTCGCTGTTTTCGCGAAAGTCATCGCCCCTGTCTCCCAGGACGGAGCCGAAGAGCTTGAGGTGGCGGATGGAATTCCGACGGCAGTAGCGGTCGATCTCCCGGAGCCTCCTCCTCAGATCTTCTTCGTCGTGAGCACGGACGACCGGGAGCTGGAAATACGGCGATTCCCGCCGGAGAATTTTCCCTTCGCCTTCCAAGTCAAGGAGGAGAGCCAGATCGCGAAGGATCGAGATGCGTCCGAATCGATTCACCGGCGCCTCCCTGACATGCCACTCCTGGACCTTCTGCCTCAGGATCGGTGCTCCCCGCTCCAGGGGGAGCAAGAGGCCGAGCCCCGTCAAGTCGTAGATGAGGAGGTGATCCAGATCGAAGCGGCCACGCCTGAGCCCCTCAGCCTTTTGGAGGAAAGCCGAGAAGAGGATCTCCGCCCATAGCTGAGCCGCTTCCTTCTCTGATGTGTTGATGTCGATGGGCAAGACCAGGTGGTCTTCGGTCCTGCTCGCCGCGGCGAGCCTCCTCTGGTACTCCTGTGTCGAGCCGTCCGTCAGCTCAAAAGTCTCCTGCCTCCCACCAGGCCACTCGAGGACGAAGCCTGGAGGGTTTTGTCCCGCGGAGGGCTTTCTCAGAGTCATTGGGAGAGGTAGGAGGTCCTCTCCGGCGACGAAACGAAGGTAACGCAGCATGCAGAAGTGCTCTCGATGATCCTTGGATCTTCCTTCATGTCGCGCGGGAACCTGCTCGTCGAGTCGGTCGAGGGTCTCCAACAAGTGGTCCCGATCCTCAAAGAGGATGGATTGACCGGGTCTGAGGAGAACCTTGTCGATCTCGTGGGGCACGACTCTATCCATGGAGAGGAGAATACCATCCCCTGCCCCAGGCGTTCTAAGCCAAGAGTTGGCGCCTCCTTCAGCGCCCCGAAGAGTTTGCCTCATGTACAATGCCGCCTCTTCGGGGGCTGTCATATCCCGGTCCCGAACGGAGGAGCCGATGCGCTGGAGCCGTTTTTACCTGTACACCACCCGCGAGGTGCCGAACGACGCCGAGGTGATCAGCCATCAGCTCATGGTGCGCGCGGGCCTCATCAAGAAGGTTGCGGCCGGCATCTACACCTATCTGCCGTTCGGCTGGCGCAGCCTGCAGAAGCTGATGGCCATCGTGCGCCGCGAGATGAACGCGGCCGGCGCCGTCGAGCTCTCCATGCCCGCCATCCAGCCGGCGGAGCTGTGGGTGGAGTCCGGCCGCTGGCAGCGCTACGGCAAGGAGCTGCTGCGCATCAAGGACCGCCACGAGCGGGACTTCGTCTTCGGCCCCACCCATGAAGAGGTCATCACCGACACGGTGCGGCGGGACGTCAAGAGCTACCGGCAGCTCCCGTTCAACCTGTACCAGATCCAGACCAAGTTCCGCGACGAGATCCGGCCCCGCTTCGGCCTCATGCGCGGCCGCGAGTTCCTGATGAAGGACGCCTACTCTTTCGGCGCCACCCCCGAGGCGCTCGACGCGGACTACGAGGCCATGCGCGCCGCCTACTGCAAGATCTTCGAGGCCTGCCAGCTCGACTACACCATGGTCGAGGCGGACACCGGCACCATCGGCGGCTCCGCCTCGCACGAGTTCATGGTGGTGGCCGAGACGGGCGAGAGCGCCGTCGTCCGCTGCCCGTCGTGCGGCTACGCGGCCAACGTGGAGAAGGCGGAGACCCGGAAGGTCGATCCCGTCGCGGCCACCGAGGCCCATCCGCCGCAGGAGATGCAGGAGGTGGCGACGCCGGGCAAGCACACCGTCGAGGACGTGGCACGCTTCCTCAAAGTGTCGCCCAAGCGGCTGGTCAAGACGCTGATCTACGAGACCGAGAAGGGGCTGGTGGCGGCGCTGGTCCGCGGCGACCGGGAGATCAACGAGGTCAAGCTCCTCAACCACTTCGACGTCGAGCACCTGACGCTCGCGAGCGAGGAGAAGGTGCGGGCGGCGACGAACGCGCCCGTGGGCTTCGCCGGACCTGTGGGCCTCAGGGACATCCGGATCGTGGCCGACGAGTCGATCCGCGGCCTCACCAACTTCGTCACCGGCGCCAACAAGGGTGACGCCCATTACGTCAACGTCAACTGGGGCCGGGACGTGGACCTCGACGACTGGACCGACCTGGTGCTGGTCACCGGCGGCGATGCCTGCCCGCGCTGCGACGGCACCCTCGAGCTGTTCCGCGGCATCGAGGTGGGGCACATCTTCAAGCTCGGCACCAAGTACTCCGAGAAACTGGGCTGCAACTTCACGGACGAAGAGGGGAACGACCATCCGATGATCATGGGCTGCTACGGCTTGGGGATCGGCCGCACCGTGGCCGCCGCCATCGAGCAGAACCACGACAAGGACGGCATCGTCTGGCCCCGTCCGCTGGCGCCCTTCGAGGTGCTGCTCATCGCCCTCAACCCCGAGGACGCCGAGGTCAAGCGCACCGCCGAGGACCTCTACGCCAAGCTCCAGGAGAAGGGCGTGGACGTCCTCTTCGACGACCGCGACGAGCGCCCCGGCGTCAAGTTCAAGGACGCCGACCTGATCGGCATCCCCGTGCGGGTCACCGTGGGCGCGAAGTCGCTGGCGGAGGGGAAGGTCGAGGTCTCGCTGCGCCGCGATCGCGAGAAGCATCTCGTGCCGCCTGGGGAGGCGGTGGGAAAGGTGATGGAGCTGCTGGGAGCCTGACGGGGCCTGCCATGAAGTTCACCGAGTACTTCCTCCACAATCGCGACCGGCCAGACCGGCAACAGATTCAAGAGGAATGGATCGAACGCGTGATGAGGAACCCTCTTCGTGAGCACGTCCAGGCGGATGGTAGAATTCGCCTGTGGGGCCAAATCGACGAGGCTGAAGGCCGGTACCTCCGAGTCATTCTCCTGGAAGACCGGCAGACCGTTCACAACGCGTTCTTCGATCGGCGGTTCAAGGAGGACGATGATGAGAGTTGAGTACTTCGAGGACACCGACACGCTGCAGATCACGTTCAAAGAAGGGAACGTTGCCGACAGTCGCGACCTCGACGAGAACACCCTCATCGAGGTTGACGCGGAGGGCCAGTTGGTGACGATCACCATCGAGCACGCCCAGGAACGCGCCGACCTGGAGAGCTTCCTCTACAAGAAATACTCTAGAGCTGCCGCCTGAGCCCGACTTCTGCGGTCGTCTGCGAAGGTGTCCTCAAGCTGTTCCGCCGCATCAAGGCAACGTCATGAAGACAGCCATCACGGCAGCGACGAATCGCGTCATCGAGGAAGTCGGGGCCGATGTGGATGAATTCACCCACCGAGCTTCCCGCCTGGTCTACGACATGCTGGCTGCCGACTCGGCAGAGGACGACATCGAGGACTTGTTCGCGATTCAGGCGGAAGCGCTCCTTGCTGGCGCTTCCATAGAAGACCAGGGGTAGGATCTCCTCGGTGTATTATTGGCGTGGTACACTAGGCGACCATGCCCCCTCCCCTCCGCATCGATCCCCATGACGCCCGGCCCATCTGGCGGCAGATCGAGGAGGGCGTTCAGCATCTGGTGGCTCGCGGCGCCTTGGCGTCCGGGTCGGCGGTGCCTTCGGTGCGCGACCTTGCGCGCGATCTGCAGGTCAATCCCGCCACGGTTTTCAAGGCCTATCAGCGACTCACGGATGCGGGCGTCCTCACCGTCCGCCGCGGGGAGGGGACCTTCGTCGCCGCCGCGCCGCCTCTCATGTCCGACACCGGGCGCTCCGATCGATTGCGCGAGGAGGCGGTGCGCTACGCCTCCGTGGCCGTGACTTTGGGCGCCAGCCGCGAGGAGGCCGGGGCGGTTCTCGATGCGGCCTGGCGGAGCCTGAAGGACGGCAACGGCAAGGCGGAAGGCCCCGAAGGAGAGCAAGGATGAGCCCGACCGATTCGACTCCTCCGGTCCTGGTCGAGGGGCTGACGGTCCGCTACGGCGAGCGGCTGGCCCTGGACGGCGTTTCGCTCGCGGTCGCCGAGGGGGCGGTCTATGCCCTGCTCGGCCGCAACGGCGCGGGCAAGTCGTCCCTGGTCCGCTGCCTGCTGGGGGAGCAGCGCCCGGCCGCCGGCCGTGCCTCCCTTCTCGGGCTCGACGTGTGGACGAAGCGGGCATCCATCCTGGCGAACGTGGGAGTGGTGCCGGAGGATCCCGACATGCCCCCGGCCATGACGGCGCGGCAGATCGCGCGCTTCTGCTCCCGGCTCTATCCGACCTGGGATTCAGCGGGGGTCGAGGCGCGGCTGAAGCGGTTCGGAGTTCCCGGAGACGTCCCCTTCGGCCGGCTGTCGAAGGGGCAGAAGGGGCAGGTGGCCCTCGCCCTGGCGCTGGCCGGCACGCCGCAGCTCCTGGTGCTGGACGACCCCACGCTGGGCCTCGACGCCGTGGCCCGCAAGGCGGTCTTCGAGGAGCTGATCGGGGAGCTGGCGGACCGCGGCACGACGGTGCTCATCGCCACGCACGACCTGGCGGGAGCCGAAAGGATCGCCGACCGGGTGGCCGTGCTGCGGCAGGGGAAGCTCGTCCTCGACGAGGACATGGAGACGCTCAAGCACCGCTTCCGCCGGCTGAGCTTTCCTGCCCTCACTCCCCCAACCCCCTCTCTCCCAGCCTCCCCCCCGTCCGCCGGGAGAGAGGGGGCTCTAGGAAAATGGCAGCCCCAGCTAGAGGCCCTGGCGCCGCTGGCGGTGGCGTCCCGCGGCTGGGGGATCGAGGCCGTGGTCGCGAACTATGACGAGGAGCGATGGGGTTGCCCGGGGGCAGAGGGGCCGGAGGTTTCGACTCTCACCTTGGAGGAGATCTTCATCGCTCTTACGGGCGAGCCGGAGGAGGCGGCACGATGAAAGGCTTCGTCGCGGTCTTCGAGCGCGAGATCGTGGAGCGCCGGCTGCTCCCCCTGGCGGCCCTGGTCCTGGGCCTCGTGCCGCTGGCGGCGCCGCTGCTGCCGGGGATCCCCGCCTCGCCCCTGCCCGTGATCCGGAGCGGCGTCGCGTTGGGTCTCGCCCTCGTCGTCAGCTTCGTCCTCGCGGCGCTGCTGGGCGGCTCGGTGATCGCCCGCGACCTCGGCGAGCGCCGGCTCGGCTTCTACTTCGCACGGCCGCTTACGGCCGGGGCGATCTGGGCGGGCAAGCTGGCGGCGGCGGCGGCGCTGGCTGCCGTCGCGGGACTGCTCGTGCTCCTGCCCGTCTCGCTGCTGGGCAACGTTCCCGATCCCAGCGGCTACTGGGGCTCGTTTTCGACCGGAGGGACGACCCTGGGCCTCGCCGGGCTCGCCCTGGTCTGGCTGGGCGCTCTCGTGCTGGTGGTCCTGGTCTCGCACGCCGCGGGCGTGGTCTTGCGGTCCCGGTCTCCCTGGCTGCTTCTCGACCTTGCCGCCCTGGTCGTGACGGTGGCCACCGGCTGGACCTGCTTAGGGATGCTGACCCGCGACGGCGCGGGTCTGGCGGCCTGGAAGGGCCTGAGAGTGAGCCCCGACCGGTTCACCGTGCTCGAAACCGTCGACTTCACGCTCGCCGCCGTGGCGCTCGCCGCCCTGGCGGCTGCCAGCGCCGCCCAGGTGAGCCGCGGACGCACCGATCTGCGCCGCGGGCATCGCATTCTGTCCGTCGTGCTCTGGAGCGCGCTGCTCCCGGCCGCCCTGGGTCTCGCGGCCTACACCCGGTGGTTCGAGTCTCCCTCGCCCCGGGACCTGTTGAGCGTGGGAGGTGTCTCCGCAAGTCCCGTGGGCTCCTGGATTTCCTTGTACGGGCCGGCTGCGCATCGCGGCGGTTACGTTCCCGGATTCCTGCTCGACGTCGGCTCCGGCCGCTTCTTCCGCGCCGACTTCGGCGTCACGCTGTGGGGTCCCACGTCGCCGCTGGCGGTCTTTTCGGCGGATGGCACGCGGGCGGCGTGGTTGGAGCGCTCCCGGGATCGCGGCCGCCCGGAGGACCTCGAGCTCTTGACCTTGGACCTCCGGCGGCCCGGCGCCTCGCCGCGGCCGACGCAGGTCCCCCTGAAGCGGATGGTGTACGCCTTGGGCCTGTCTCCGGATGGGCGCTACGTCTCCGCCGTCCAGAACGCCCGCTGGATCGTGGCGGAGGTCGACACCGGTCGGCTGCTGGCCTCCGTGCCGTCCGGCAACGAGTATCGCCCGATGGACGAGCTCGTCTTTGCCGGGCCGGGCAGGGTGCGGCGGTATAACCTCATCGCTCGCTGGCCGGCTCCCGGCCACCAGGCCACGCTCCTGGTCTCCGAGCTCGACGTGGCCACCGGCAAGGTGACGACCCACGAGGAAGAGCTGGACCGGTTGGACGGCCGGCTCACCTGGACGGTCGGCCCGAACGCCGGCCGCGGGCTGCTACGGGGCAGCAAGATCCTCCAGCTCCGGGACGGCGCCACCGGCAAGCTCGTGGCAGACCTCGGGGGCAACGCAGATCGCGCCTCGTTCCTGCCGGATGGGCGCATCGCCCTGCTCGCGAGGCTCCAGGACGGCAGCGATCTCAAGATCCTGGACGGGGCGACCGGCGCCGAGCTGCGGCATTTCCATTTCCCGGGCGTCCGCACCGTCCTGGTGGCCGATCAGCCGAGCCCGCAGCGGGTGCGGGTGGTGACCCGCGGTCCCGCCGGCACCGAGCCCTGGCGGCTTTGGACTCTCGACCTCGCCACGGGCGAGGCCCAACCCGGACCGACGCTCGCCCTGACCTCGCTGCCCTTCCCGGGAGCGGATCAGAAGCTGGGGTCGCTGCGCGGCGATGGAGTCGTCTGGTTCGATCCCTGGAACGCCCGGACGGAAGTCGTCCTGCGGGCCGGCCTGTAAAGACGCAATGTAGGAACAGGAGTTGCAAGTTGTTTTTTCGCCCGGTATCTGGGTGTACCCCGAGACCTTTTTGCATCTCGAGCGCTCTAACGGTAGGAGAGCTCCTTGGATGGTCGGCGGGGCCGATCCGTATACAAGGAAGAGGCCCGCTTCGGACCATCCCGGAGCCGGGGAAACCGACATGCTCGATCGAACTTCGAAATCTCCGCCGCCGAGGCATCCGGAGCCCGGCGCGCCCCGCCGCAGGATGGCCGTGGACGTGATGGTGGAATATCTGCAAGACCTCCATCACGGCGCCGACCTGCGGCCGGATGCCGAGATCTTCGGCCACCGCCAGCGCCTGCACAGCCAGCCGTGGCGACGCCCCCGCCGCGCCGCTGCTGAGACGCCCTCGACCATGGAGCTGATCCGGCGCTGCGAGGCCCGGTTCCACCCGCACTGAGGGGATGTCTCAAAGTCGTAGCCGATGACGCCTGCCTCGCCAGGGATTGAAATCCTTGGCTACTGACGCTTGTCCCCTCCGGGACTGCAAATTCGTTTCTGTGTCCCGCAGGGACTACCGAGGGTAGCCAGGTGATTTCAATCCCTGGCGACGTAGGCCACGCCGTCGACCACTTTCCAGACACCCTCTGAAGGGGACCTGATGCGGCGGCCTGCCGCCTGTGTCAAGATCCCCGCTCATGGCAGCCCTGCCGTTTGCCGTTCGTCACGACCTCGACGGTTGGGACCTCTTCTGGGTCCACCTGGAATTCATCGCCGGCCAGGAGGCGGCCGTCGCGGCCCTGCGCCGCGAGTCGAGCGAACGGGCTCGTTCCCGCTTCGCGCCGGAGAGCCTCTCCTCCGATCCCACGGTGGCGGCGCTGCGCAGCCTGTTCCGTGCCTCGGGGTGCGATCCCACGCGCTACCGGCCGTCCTCCGAGGCCCTGCTGCGGCGGGTGCTCAAGGGGGAGGACCTGCCGGCGATCCACCCCTTGGTGGACCTCAACAACTGCCTCTCGGTGGATCTCGCCGTCCCCTGCTGCGTGGTGGCGGAAGGGAGCTTCGCGCCGCCCGTGGTCCTGCGGGCCGGGCGGGCCGGCGAGAGCTATGACTCGCTCCGCGGCCCTTTCAACCTCGAAGGCAAGCCGCTGCTGGCCGACGCCGAGGGACCCTTCGGCACTCCCATCACGGACAGCCAGCGGGTCAAGGTGCGGGAGGGAGACCGCCGCGCCTGGATGGTGGCCTACCTGCCCCGTGGCGTTCTGACCCCTGACGCCGGCCAGAGTGCCCTGGACGGCCTGCTGGCGGCGGCGCCCGTCGCCCGGCTGGAGGAGACCGGAGTCTCGCAATGACTCGGATCACACATCTTTTCACCGACCTCGGCGGCGTGCTGCTGACCAACGGCTGGGACCGCGGGCTGCGCCAACTCGTGGCCTCCCACTTCGCCGTCGACCCGGCGGAGATGGACGAGCGCCACCACCTCACCTACGACACCTACGAAGCCGGCAAGATCAGCCTCTCCGTCTACCTGGAGCGGGTCGTCTTCTGGCAGCCGCGCCCCTTCACGGAGCAGCAGGTCGTGGACTTCATGCTGGAGCAGGCCCGCTGCTTCCCCGACATGATCGAGATGTACAAACGGCTCAAGGCGAAGCACGGCCTGCGGGTGGTGGTGGTGAGCAACGAGGGGCGGGAGCTGACCAAGGACCGCATCCGGCGGTTCAACCTCAAGGAATTCGTCGACGTCTTCGTGGTCTCGAGCTTCGTCCACTTCCGCAAGCCGGACGAGGACATCTTCCACATCGCCCTCGACGTGGCCCAGGCCCAGCCGGACGAGGTGGTCTACGTCGACGACCGGCACATGTTCGCCGAGGTGGCCGGTAGCCTGGGCATGCACGAGATCTGGCACCGCGACCTCGAAGGCACCAAGGCGGCTTTCGAGGCGTTGGGGCTTTCCGTTTAGCGGAGAAGGAGAAACGAGCGTGGGGAAGACGACCAGTCCGACGGCTTTCGTGATCTTCGGCGGCGGCGGCGACCTGGCCTGGCGCAAGCTGCTCCCGGCCCTCTACAACCTCTGGCTGGACAAGTCGCTCTCCGAGCCGTTCAAGGTCGTCGCCCTCGACATGAAGGAGACGGACTCAGGCGTCTATCTCCAGCACCTGCGCGAGGGCGTGGACCGCTTCAGCCGGCAGGGGAAGGCCGAAGACGACTCCTGGCAGAAGTTCACCGCCCAAGTCGAGTACCTGCGGGCCGATTTCTCCGACGCCACGGCCTTCAAAAAGCTGTCCGACGACCTCGCGGCCTTCGACGCCCAGGCCGGCAAGCCCGCGATCCGCGTCTTCTATCTCGCCACGCCGCCCACGGTGATGCAGCTCATCGCCCAGCAGCTCCACGACTCCGGGGCCTTCGCCGACGCGCAGCGCTCGCGCCTCGTCTTCGAGAAGCCCTTCGGCCACGACCTCGAAAGCGCCCAGGAGCTCAACGGCTTCCTGGGGCGCCTGTTCGACGAGTCGCAGATCTTCCGCATCGACCACTACCTGGGCAAGGAGCCGGTGCAGAACATCCTCGCCTTCCGTTTCGCCAACTCGGTCTACGAGCCGTTGTGGAACCGCCGCTACATCGATTCCGTGCAGATCACCGTCGCCGAGGAGGAAGGCGTGGGCACCCGCGGCGGCTACTACGATCACGCGGGCGCCTTGCGCGACATGGTGCAGAACCACCTGACGCAGATCCTCTGCCTGATCGCCATGGAGCCGCCGGTCTCCTTCGACGCCGACGAGCTGCGCAACAAAAAGGTGGACGTGCTGCGGGCCGTCCGCCGCCTGAAGCCGGAGGACGTGCACAGCTTCGTCGAGCGGGGGCAGTACGGGCCGGGGCTGGTCCACGGCGACAAGGTGCCCGGCTACCGCAGCGAGACCGGCGTCGACGCCCAATCGACGATCGAGACCTTCGTGGCCCTCAAGCTGTTCGTGGACAACTGGCGCTGGCAGGACGTGCCCTTCTACCTGCGCACGGGCAAGCGAATGCCGGTGCACGCCTCGGAGGTCTGCATCCAGTTCCGGCCGGTGCCGCACCAGGCCTTCCCCTCCTCGGCGATCGGCGAGATGGAGCCGAACCGCCTGCTGCTCTGCATCCAGCCGCAGGAGTCGATCGCCCTGCGCTTCCAGGCCAAGCGCCCGGGCTCGAACATGCGCCTCGCCGCGGTGGAGACCTGCTTCCGCTACAAAGAGGCGTTCAAGATGCCCGAGCCCGAGGCCTACGAGACGCTGCTGCTCGACGTGATCCTCGGTGATGCCTCGCAGTTCATGCGTCGCGATCAGGTGGAAGAGGCCTGGAAGATCGTCATGCCCATTCTCGACTACTGGGACGACCAGGGGCACTCCGACCTGCCCCTCTACCCCGCCGGCACCTGGGGCCCCGAAGCCGCCTACCTGCTCACGGCGCGCGACGGCAAGGTCTGGGTGGAGCCCCGGTGCGAGGAGGGGGAAGGGGAGATCACCAAGGCAGTCTGATCCAAACTGTCCTATGGGATCAATCGACGATAAACAGCCGGCGGGGTGTCAGGCAAGTCCTGCTCCACCAACTCGGGAAGCGCTTGGGCCTTTGTCAGAAACTGTTCGCCGTCGGGTCGAGGCGATCGATTCTCTGGATCTGCTAACGCGGCTTGCCGAGCGTCTTCTCTCTGCCCACTCTCTCGAAGAGCTGGGCCTCGCCTAGGGCCTCCGTTGCCCGACCTCCTGGCCGACTGGGCCGTACTTCAGATCAAAAAATCCTCTCATGACTTGAACCAATCCCTCGACGTCGGCTCGCTCGGGAACCGAGATCCGGCAGATCTGCACGTTGTTTCTTTTCTGGGCAGCTTTGACGGCTTCGGGCAGGGCGCCCTGGGTCGATTCGTCGGGATTGATTACGTAAAAATAGTCCTGACGGCCGTCGCCGCTGGACTGCCCGTAGCTGACCCGATTCTTGACCAGCTCTGGGGCGTGGGCCAGCAGATACTCGACGAACTCATCGACCAGATCTGGATGCCGGGTCGGCGCCGGCGGCAGAAAAAACGACAGAATTCCGCTGGCCAGCCCGCCGGCGAGATCTCCATCCGACATGCTGTGTACGATGACGCCGTCGTGGACCCGCGTCTCCAATTCCTCCTTGATCCGGCGGGCCAGCCGGGTGGTATTGTCCGCAATCCACGCCATCCGGGGCTCGAGGTCCGCCAGGCCTTCGGCCAGGGCCCGTAGCTGGGACGATTTGGCGAAGCTGTCGGCATCGCGGCCATAGTCCCGGGCCTTGTCCAGAATCCGCTGGGCCAGGGCGTTGTCCGAGCATAGGGCGAGGCCCAGGGTGGCCTTGCCTTTGGTCAGGTATTTCGAGCCGCTCTTGACGATCAGAAACGGCCAGTCCTGGGCGAAATCCTTGGCGAACAGCGGATACAGCGGGGCCATGGTGGTGTCGACCAGCACAGCAATCGGGTGGCCGGTATCGGCCTGATACTTGCGCAGGGCACTCATCAGCCGGGCGAAGTCGTGGACCTGCAACTCGGGATTGGTGGGGGTTTCCAGAAACAGGCAGGCCGGTCCGCCCTGGAGTGCCGGCAGGGCTTCGATCACGCGGTCCACCAGGGTGACTTCTTTCTGCCCCTCCGGGGCGTTCGGGTCCAGCACGGCCAAGGGCCTGGGCGTGATCAGCCCGTCCAGCCGCAGGATCTCGTCAATGAGCTGGTGCGTGCCCCCATAGCAGTTCGCGGCATAGAACAAGGTGACGGCGGCCTGATCGGCGAGCTCCGCGGCCGTGGCGCTGAAGACGGCGGCCTCGGCCGCCAGGCCCGTGCAAAAACAGGCGCTGGCGCGCATTTGCGGAAAGATTCCGCGCAACAGCGCGTCACAATCGGCCTCACTGACGGCCGGCGGGGCTGGCGGCACCGGCAGCCCCGCCAAGCGTTGCAGCTCGGTTTTGGCGTTGGCGGCCAGCAAGGCGGCCACCGTCCGTTTGCGAATCAATTGAATCTTCTGCGGTTCCAGCGGCGCGCCCTGCCTGATCAACAGGACGCCGCCCTCGTCGACGGGGCAGGCAACCGCATCGGCCTGAATCTGCTCCAGTGTGTCTTTCGCCGGCGGCTCGTCGCTGACGTAGATCGTCAGAGTGCCGGGCGTCGCCTCGGGCAGCGGGCCAGTCCAGTTTTCGTAAATCTCGACCTGCTGCTCGCGCAGGGCGGCTTGCCGGGCCGCCGACAAAGGCAGGCGGCTCGCGGCGTAGAGCCGCACCGGCGAATGCTCCGTTCGCCGGGCTTCGATCGGCGCCAGAAAGGCCTTGGTCCGCGAGGCGAACGCCACGACGCGCCCGGCTCCGGTCAGGTGGCGCAGGTAGAGCTCATACACCGTCGAGAGGGGATGCCCCAGGCGGGCATAGTCATAGGGATGGCCGCAGCCCGCCAGCAGGGCCCGCAAGCGCGGCGGGTCGTGGATTTCCTGCGTCAGCATCTGCCGGGCGGCGGCCTGAAAGCGGGTCAGGAATTCCGCTTCGGAATAGAAGCGGGGCAGATCGTAGGTCGTGGCGTGTGGCTCCCAGTCTTCGGGCAGAGCGTGCTCTTGCCCCAGAATCCGCCGTAAAACCTCTTCGAGTTGGTGGATCGAGAGAGGGGCATCCGTTGCTTGGTTCATGATCGTTGCTTGGGCGGCAGGTTTTTGCGCGGCGCCGAGTCAGTCGGACCAGTACGAAGGTGAGCCTTGCTTCGCCAGCTTCTTTCGGAGGTTCCCGTCAAAAGTGGCGACGGCGTCGCAGCGCTCTTGAGCTGCAACGGCGGCGAGAATCGCGTCGCCAAGGTTGGGGATCACGTCTGGCCAACGCTCGAAAACGAGACTCCAGGAAAGGTCCGCGACAGAGACGACGCCAGGCAACGCCAGCAACTGACGGATGGAGGCGGCGATTTGCTGCGGGTCGATCTTGTACAGGTTGCGTAGGACGTAGATCGCTTCCGTAATGGCGCTGCTGTGAAGGAGGAAGGAGTGCTCTCGCTCTCGGGCGCCCAGGAGGAGAGCAGCGGCTCTCTCCTGCTGGTCCTTGTTTCTGTCGGTGAGGAAGGAGACCAGCACGTTGGTATCGACGAGGACTTCCTTCATAGATCCTCGGTGCCCATGAGCTCTCGCGCTCTGCGGACATCCTCGACGGGATCACCGGGGCCGACCTTGAACCTCCCCTGGAGATTCAGGAAGTCTGAAGGTGCAACCGTGACCCGCGCGTGATCGCCGGCCAACTCCCACTGCAGAACGTCACTGGGCCCGGCGTGCAGCTTCTCCCGGACTTCCTTGGGAACCGTCGTCTGGTACTTGACTGTCAGGGTGGACTTCGTCATAAAGCCTCCTTACCGAATTGTAGTTCTGGTAAGGGTGACGGTCAAGGCCCCCGGCGGTCAGGCATGCTAAGATATGCATCACTGTCTATCCCGAAGGGAGACCCGATGCCTCTGTTGACCGGAGTTTTCCGGGCCCGTTCGGCCCGTTGGATCGCGGCGGCGCTCGCCGTGGTCCCTCTCGTGGTCGCCGCGGCGCCTCGCGCTGGGGCGCCCAGTCCGGGGACGTTGCCGCCGAAGATCGGCGCGAAGGCTCTGGCGAACCCGATCCTGTTCGTGACCCAGGTCCCCATTCCGGATGACTACACGACGGTCGGCTCGGTCTTCGGCAATCACCGGGCCGAGGTGGACAGCGCGGGGCGCGGCGGCGATCTCTACATCCTCTATCCCAGCGGCGCGCTGCGCAATCTCACCCGCGAGGCGGGTTTCGGCAACGACGGCTTCCAGGGCGCCGGCTCCATCGCCGTGCGCGAGCCCAGCGTCCACTGGAGCGGCTCGAAGGCGCTGTTCAGCATGGTGGTCGGCGCCACCACCCAGCAATATCAGTGGGTCACCACCTACTGGCAGATCTACGAGATCACCGGCCTCGCGGAGGGCGGCCACGCGGTCGTCACCCGCGTTCCCAACCAGCCGGCGAATGCCAACAACGTCAGCCCGCTCTATGCGCCGGACGGCCGCATCCTCTTCAGCTCCGACCGGCCGCGCGACGGCTCGCCCCAGCTCTACCCCCAGCTCGACGAGTACGAGGAAGCCCCCAGCACCAGCGGCCTGTGGAGCCTCGATCCGGCGACCGGCGACCTGCGGCTGCTCGATCATGCGCCGTCCGGCGTCTTCCGGCCCCTCGTCGACAGCTTCGGCCGCGTCGTCTACACGCGGTGGGATCATCTCCAGCGCGATCAGCAGGCGGACTCGGACGTGCTCGACGGCGCCGGCTACGGCACGTTCAATTATTCCGATGAGAGCGTCGGCGCCGCGCGGTTGACGAGCCGGGCCGAGATCTTCCCCGAGCCGCGCTCCGAACGCCAGGACCTGCTGGCCGGCACGCCGTTTGAAGGGCACAGCTTCAATCACTTTTTCCCCTGGCAGATCAATCCCGACGGCACCGAGCACGAGACCCTCAATCACATCGGCCGCCACGAGTTGCACGAGTATTTCAACCGCGACCGCCACGACGACGATCAGATCGAAGAGTTCATCGCCGCTGACAGCGGCCGGTTCAATCCGAATTCGATCGAGAACCTGCTCCAGATCCAGGAAGATCCGCGCACGCCCGGACGCTATTTCGGGGTGGACGCTCCCGAGTTCCAGACGCACGCCTCCGGCCGCATCGTGGCGCTCAACGCGCCGGCCGGCCTGACGGCTGACCACACGGCCGTCACCTACGTCACGCATCCGAACACGGTGGAGGTCACCGACGAAGGCGGCACGCCCGCGGCCGGCAGC
Source organism: Thermoanaerobaculia bacterium (assembly GCA_049284515.1). Lineage (GTDB taxonomy): Bacteria > Acidobacteriota > Thermoanaerobaculia > Multivoradales > UBA5704 > DATARR01. The sequence goes on along the minus strand of JBAPYB010000532.1, from coordinate 1,980 downwards.
ACGGGGCACTATCGCAATCCGCTGCCGCTGGCGGACGGCACCCTCATCGCCGTCCACACCCCTGAGACCCGTGCCGACACCAACACCGGCACCCGCCAGTCGCCGGGATCGCGCTACGCCTTCCGGCTCAAGCGATTGAATCAGGACGCGAGCGGCTTCTTCACGGCCGGCGAGCCTCTCACCGCCGGTATCCAGAAGACCGTTTCCTATTGGGACCCGGACGAAATGGTGACGTATTCGGGCGAGCTCTGGGAGCTCGATCCCGTGGAGGTGCGGGCGCGGCCGGCGCCGCCCGTGCGGACCGCCGCTTTCGATGCGCCCGAGCAGGGGATCTTCGCGCAGGAAGGGGTCGATCCCGGGGCCTTCCGCTCCTGGCTGCGCGCCAACGGCCTCGCCGTGATGGTGAGCCGCAACGTGACCACGCGCGACGCGGCGGACCACCAGCAGCCGTTCAACCTCCAGGTGGCGGGCGGCGGCGCGCGCACCACGGGCACGGCCGGCACGCTCTACCAGGTGAGCCACTTGCAGATCTTCCAGGGCGACCTGCTGCGCGGCCTGGGCGGCGTCGACGATCCCCGCCCCGGACGGCGGGTGCTGGCGCAGACGCTGCACGACCCGAAAGTTCACAACCCCGCCTCGACCGGGCCGGCGGGAAGCGTCGGCCTGGCATCGGACGGCTCGCTCGCGGCGTTCGTCCCGGCCCAGCGGCGCTCACCTGGCAGCTCACCAATCCCACCGGCCAGGGCGTGGTGCGCGAGCGCTACTGGCTGAGCTTCCAGCCCGGGGAAATCCGCGTCTGCACCTCCTGCCACGGACTGAACAGCCACGACCAGCAGGGCCGCCCGGCGCCCACCAATCCGCCCGAGGCCCTGCGCACGCTGTTGCGCTTCTGGAAGACCAGCCTCAACGGAACGGCCTGCCAGCCCGGATCCACGACGCTCTGCCTCAACGGCGGCCGGTTCAAGGTTGAGGCTACGTGGAAGGACTTCACAGGCCGCACCGGCGTGGGCCAGACCCTGCCGCTCACCGGCGACACGGGCGCCTTCTGGTTCTTCAATTCCTCCAATCTCGAGGTCGTCCTCAAGGTGTTGGATGGCCGGGCCGTGAACGGCAACTTCTGGGTCTACTACGGCGCGCTGTCGAACGTCGAATACACCCTCACGGTGACCGACACGGCGACGGGAGCGGTCAAGACCTACCACAACCCCTCCGGCACCTTCGCCAGCGCCGGCGACACCCAGGCCCTTCCCGGCGGCGCGTCGTCCGTCGTCTCGACAGCCGCCGCGAAGTTTGCGTCCCTGCCTGCCCATGGCTCCTGGACGGGCAAAGCCGCCTGCGTCGCCGGACCCACGGCGCTCTGCCTCAACAGCGGCCGGTTCCGCGTCGAGATCGCCTGGAAGGACTTCACGGGGAGGACGGGAGCGGGCCAGGCCGCGCCGCTGACGGGCGATACGGGGACCTTCTGGTTCTTCGACCCCGCCAACGTCGAAGTCGTCGCCAAGGTCCTGGACGGCCGGGCCTTCAACGGCAAATGGTGGTTCTTCTTCGGGGCCCTCTCGAACGTCGACTACACGATCACCCTCACCGACACGGCGACCGGGAGCCACAAGACGTACCACAATCCCGCCGGGCAGTTCGCGAGCGCGGGGGATACGGCGGCGTTCCCGGGCGGGCCGTAGACCAAGCTAGATGAACCGCGCGGCATACGAGGTCGGCCCGGAACAGACAGTCGCCCCTTGCCGCCGGCAAGGGCGCATAGTGGCGGAGGGCGTCGTCGTCGCCGATCTCGTCCACCAGTCGGAGGCCCGCTTCGGGCCCGAAGGCCATGCTGTGGGCGATTGCGCGATTGAGATCGACCACGGGCGAGGGCGCCACGACGCGCAGCCGGTCATAGAGCGCGGTGATGCGCAGCCAGTCGGTCTCGGCGGCCTGGCGCGCGCGGGCGTGGCAGGCGGCGAGCGCGGCTTGCAGCACATAGGG
>JBAPYB010000531.1:0-57446 GCA_049284515.1 Thermoanaerobaculia bacterium | reverse complement strand
GTGTTTCAATCCACGCCTCCGCGCGGGAGGCGACATCGACGGGCTCGGCGACCTTGAGGATGTCGACGTTTCAATCCACGCCTCCGCGCGGGAGGCGACGCCGGCGGCCGGCTCGTGATCGATCACGGAGCCCGGTTTCAATCCACGCCTCCGCGCGGGAGGCGACCTCAACGGCGGGCTGAACCCCCGGCCGCCCAGCGGCGTTTCAATCCACGCCTCCGCGCGGGAGGCGACTGACACCTGCCCGCCTGGAAGACATCCGGGCGATGTTTCAATCCACGCCTCCGCGCGGGAGGCGACCTAAGCGGCGTGCCTATCCGATCATGGTGCGCGTTTCAATCCACGCCTCCGCGCGGGAGGCGACGCGGCTGGAAGCCCTGACCGAGATTCGTGAGAAGGTTTCAATCCACGCCTCCGCGCGGGAGGCGACGGGAGCTGGCACAGACGCATGCGGAGGGCCTCCGGTTTCAATCCACGCCTCCGCGCGGGAGGCGACCGGGGTGGTTGAAATGAGCGTCGCCCGCCCGCTGTTTCAATCCACGCCTCCGCGCGGGAGGCGACGCCGGCCATTATAAGCCCTTTTACTTCAAGAGGCTGCAAGCCGACTTCCGCGAACCTCCCTTGGCCGGGAAGGTATGGGAGCGGTAAAAGCGCAGCGCTTTGACCGAAAGGTCACTCTCGCAAGGGGTTAGGAGTAGCGCGAAGCCCTGGAGGGGAGGGTCCGGCCGCTTTGGGTTCGCGCTGGAATTACTGGACTTGCTCACTACGGCCGAGGACAGTCACCAAAACCGGGAGGGCGGGAGCCTCGACGTTCTCTTGCAGGAAGAAGCGCAGACGGCGCGGCTTAGGGCCGCGGTAGAGAACAAGACCGGTCGGCAGGACCTTGACACGGCGCGCGTGGGTCGATTCGCGGATCAACGCTCCCAAAGCCTCTTCGTAGGTGAATCGAGGCGCGAAGCGCTGGATGTACTTCTCCACCGCGTGCGGTGTGATGAACCAACTCCCTGAAACCGCCATCCGGACCTCCCGAGACCCCGGCCGACGCGGCGGCCGGTCTCATCCGCCTCTCTTATCTTTAAGACACGGTCCGCGGGAAAAAGGGTTAGGCCGCGGGCTCAGACGACGATCGGCCCGTCGAGGTCCAGCACGGTCTTGATTCCAAAGTGCTCGATGCGGCCTTTCCAGTGGCTGCCGAGCTGGTAGAAGCGGAGGCTGTCCTCCTCGGCATTGTACTCCTGGAGGAGACGGTGCCGGAGCTGGGTCCACTGGGTGGGATCGACGAGGCACTCGAAGACGGAGTTCTGCACGCGCTGGCCATAGTCGAGGCAGATCTTGGCCACGCGCCGCAGGCGCCGGCGGCCGGCGGCGTTGACCGTCGAGACGTCGTAGCTGACCAGGACCATCATGTCGCCACTCCGGAGGACTCACTTCCAGAGAAAGGGGGGATAGCCGTCCAGGTCGCCGCGCAGGTGGCGGGCGAGCAGCGCGGCCTGGAGGTGCGGGAGGAGTCCCACGGTCGTCTTTTCGCCGAGGAAGGGATGGACGATCTCTTCCTGCTTTCTCTTCTGATAGGCCACCAGGACGGCTTTTCGCGTTTCGTCGTCCATGACCACGCCGCCCGACTCGCCGGTGCGGAAGCCGCCGGCGCGAATCTGTTGCAGGTTGACGAGGGAGAGGGCCAGGCGGTCGGCGAAGAAGGCGCGCAGCTCTTCCATGAGGTCGAGGGCCAGGCTGGCACGGCCGGGACGGTCGCGATGCAGGAAGCCGGCGGCCGGGTCGAGGCCCACGGACTCCAGGGCAGCCTCCACGTCGTGCCGCAGGAGCGTATAGACGAAGGAGAGGAGGGCGTTGACGTTGTCGACAGGCGGCCGGCGGCTACGCTCGCGAAAGAAGAAGCCGTCTTTTTGTTGGACGATCAGGTCGTCGAAGACGTCGAAGTAGATGCGAGCCGCGAGACCTTCGAGGCCCCGCAGAATATCGAGGGGAAGTCCTTCCTTGAGACTGGCGAGATGTTGGGCAAGCTGGGCCGCGGCGGCTCTCAACCTTTCGGCACCGGCCGACTCGGGACGGTCCCGCAGGGCGCGAAGGATCACCGTCCGGCTGTTGGCGATTTTGGCGGCGATGACGCTGCGGGCCACGGCGGCCGAAGCGGCGGGGTCGTCGGCCCGGCGATATTGCTCGCGGCGGAGCAGGACGTTGCCCGAGACCGGCCCCTGAACGCGGGCGAGGAAGCGGCCGTTTTCCGTGAGGAACGATACGGCCACGCCTCGCTCGCCGCACAGGCCGAGAAGGAATGGGCTGAAGCCGATCTGGCCGAAGCACACGATGCCGCCGAGGGTGTGGATGGGCACTCGCAGGACGACGAGCGCGTCGAGGCGAACGACGACGGCCTCGCCCTCTTTCGCCAGGTAGGTGCCCTGTGTCGTGACGTAGAGGGTGTTCAGATGGCGTTTCATGCGGTCTCCTCGGCCGCTTCGCTGTCGTTGCCGGCCTGCCGGAGCAGACGGTCGAGGAAGCGGCGGGCGGAATGGGCGGGCGCGTCGGGCAAGCAGAGGTCGATCAGGGAGCATTGATCACATTTTGGCTCGCGCACCGGGGCGGGAGTGACGCCGGAGGCGAGCAGACGGTGGAGGCGGGCCGCGGCGTCTTCCGTCTCGCGGCGGAGGTCGTCGCCAAGGAGGACGTCGTGCCGGCGGCGGGTCTGGCCGTAGAAGAGGGCGCCGGCCGGCACGGCCGTGCCGAGCATCTCCTCCAGGCACAGGGCCTGGGCGCAGAGCTGGACCTCGTCGGCGTGGTGAGGCTTGGGCCGGCCCCGCTTGTATTCGACGGGGAAGAGGCGCCAGGTCCCGGAAAAACCAGGCACGACGGCTCCCGGGGTGCCAGTCACGTCCGCGACACCGGCGGCATCATCGGAAACCCGGTGGAGCTCGACGAGGTCTGCCCGTCCCGAGAGGCCGAGCCGCAGGCTGCGCAGGGGGAGAGCGCGGGCGACTCGCACCTCGCCGCGGCTCTCCCCCGGCGCATGGTCCACCCGTTCATGGAGCTGCTTGCCTTCCACCGTGAGCCGGTTCTCCGCCCACAACTGCTCCAGATGGATCAACGCCGCCTGCCGCTCGCAGAATAAAAGATGCTGCAAGGCCGAGAGCGGCAGGAGGTCGTCTTCGGTATACATGGGTTGCTTCGCCGCCTGGATGCCAGTCGTCAAAGTTTCTCGTGCAAGGTCACTCCCTTGGGCAGGCCTTCACGGTCCAGGGTGATTTCGTAGTCGTCGTAGCTGCGCGGCGGCTTGGTTTTGTCTCGCAGGTCGGCATGGACGCGGCCGAAGAGGGCGTGCGCGGGAGCGTTGCCCAAGAGGCTCTCGTGCTCGAAGACGATCAGCTTGCGGGTCGCCATTTCGCCGCGGGTCGCCGAGCGGTCGTGCTCGAACATGTTGAGCAGGGCCTGCCAGACGATCTCGAGGTCCTCTTCGGTGAAGCCCGTGTCGGCGGCGAGATGCGGGGAGATGAAGCCGTGGGCACGGTAGAGTCCGTAGGGCACGATCTCCTTGCGGCCCATGGTCCCCACCACTTGACCGCTCTTTTCGATCTGCGCGTCGGCCTCGCGCTGGGTGGCCACGGCCTTGCGGGTGATCGATTGCTCGAGCGGCATGATGGGATCGAGGGAGCGCGAGAACGTGACCTGTACGGGGCCGCGCACCTGGCCGCAGTTGATCTCGAGCGTCAACACGGCGCCGAAGGTGCGGATGTCGAAGTAGGTCTGGCACATCCAGGCGCGGGCCTTCTCGACGTTGGAGGCTTTGGCGTCTTTGGATTTTTCTTCGGTCTTGAGGCCCAGAGTCTCGTAGGCCTGGCGGTGGAGCTGCTCCAGCACGCCGTGCTGCTTGACGTAGATGTCATAGCCGGGCTCGGGACCGCCGCCGTGAAGGTCGGTCTTGGCCAGGGAGACGTAGTTGCGGATTTTCCGCTTCAGGGCGACGTCGCTGACGAGGCCGTGACCGGTCTCGGGATCGACGCGAGGCGCGTTTCCGGCATCGGGGTCGCCATTGGGATTGCCTTGGGCGACGTCGTAGAGGAGGACGAAGTCGTAGCGGTGGGCGACGACGGGGCTGGCGGTCGTGGTAGTCATCGAGCAATTCTCCTGGAATCAGTTCTGGGGCTCGGCCCCGGTCGTTTCGGAAAGGGATTCCCGCTCCTGGCGGCGGCGCGTGCGTTCTTCTTTGGCAAGGAACAGCTCGTGGCGCTGGTGGTGGTAGCCGAGGATGAAGAGCCCCTGCTCTTCGAGCGGGAGAGAGGGCGGGAAGTTCTCGGCGCGGTCACCGCTCCCACCGAGATCGTGGACGATGCGGTCCACGTCCCGCTCGATGAGGACGGCGTTTCCGGCCATGCGCGGATCGTCCTTGGCCTTGCGAACGTGATGGCGGAAATTCTTGAGCAGCCGAATGAAGACGACGCGCGGCGTGGCCGAGGCGGCGCTGAAGAAGCGATCGACGACCGTGGCATTGACCTCGCTGCCGAGGGCGAGCTGCTGGGTACGCTCGAGGAGCGCCATCAGCCGTCCCAGCAGGTAACCGGGTTGGGTGTTGTTCGGATCCATGGCTTCGGTAACCTCCGGATAAGGAGCTGTGGCCTGTTGGAAGCGCCGGCGCCGGTTGAGCACGGCTTTGATCAGGGCGGCACGGGCATCGCGCCGTTCGAGATCGGCCCACTCGGTGCGACCGATCTCGGCACGGGCACGCTCCAGGGCGCGTTGCAGGATGGAGAAAGGATAGGAAACACCGGTGAGCGCCGCGTTCACGAGTTGGCCGGCGAGAGCGGCGGGTATGCTCTTGTCGTCACCGCGGACAGCGAGAGAGCGCAGTAGGACGCGCAGGGCGAGGGTCTGAGGGAGCGGCCGGTCTTTGGGTGGCGGCGTATTGCGCACGATCGCGAGATCGCGGAAGTGCTCGGCCAGATGCACCGCCACGTCGTGGACGTGGGTCTCCAGCCAGTCGCGCGGGATCAGCCGTCCCTGGGAGCCCGAGAGCGTAAGAGCGTAGAAGGCCGAAGGATCTTCGATCTCGACGGGCTTGCCGCTCCACAGCGAGCGATAGAGCTCGCGCACCGTCTCGGCATTGCCTTCGAGTAGCGCGATGATCGCGCTGGCGAAGTCGTCATCGGGTGTGGGCGTCCAGAAGCAGACTGCCGTATCGGCGCTCAGCCGCAGGTGACGCGAGGGGAGTGTCTGCCCCGGCTGGCTGGGGTCGGGGAACGCCGGGTGGAGCAGGCGGTTGAGAGCCGTGGAGCAGGCTTCTGCCGCCTCGCGGGAAATGTGAGCGTTGTCGTTGCCCGACCAGCCGTAGGATTCGAAAGCGTTGCTGTTGAACGAGACCAGGGCGACGCCGCTGGTGGACCCGCCGGGAACGTTTTTGATCAGCGGCACCGTGGCGGCCCTCGGCGCCTTGCGCCCCGAGACGAGGCAAAGCTGGAGCGGCCCTGCGTCTTCCGCCGGCAACGCGCGAAGGGATCGCCAATGCTCTGTCACCTTGGGCCGCGAGGTGACGAGGCGATCGACGTCGGGAGCGTAGACGAAGCCGAAGAGATCGTTGCCGGCGCAACCTTCAGGAAGGACGACGGCGATTTCCCCCCGGCCGAGCCGGTCGAGGAAACGGCAGACGGCACGCACTCCCTCGTCTCCGGTCGCCGCCAGGCATTCCTCGGCGCGCTGGCGGAAGAGAGCGAGACGGGCGGCGAGCTTCCCGGGCTCGCGGCGCTTGGCGGGATCGGTCTCTGGATCGAGGCCGAGGGCATACTCGGCTTTGTCGAAGAGGAAGAAAGCGCGATCCCCGCTGGTGCGGCCGGCTTCGCGGGGCACCTCATAGTTGGCCGGTCTGGGGCGCGGTTTCTTTTTCCCCTCTTCGGAGGCCGGGATGGTGTGGGTACCGGTGATGCCGAGCGCAGTGCCGTCCGCCGTGAGGGTGATCAGCCAGGCGAGCGGTTTCCATTCGAAATCCGGATCTTCCATCAGGTGATCGCTCTCGGCGAGTTGATAGAGCGCTTGGAGGATCACGCCGCACCTCGCACCACGGAGGCGGGGGCCTCCGGCTCCGCGGGCACTTCGAGCACGCCGCGCTCGAGGCGCGCCTGGAAGAAGATCGGCCGGTTGCGCTTCGGCGAGTACTCGACGTCCCAAAGCATCAGCCCGAGGTCCTGGGTGACGTCCTGGGCGGGCGGAGCGTCATCGGCCGGCAGGACCTCGGCGGCGAGCTCGCGGCAGCCGAGATAGGGCTGGTGGAAGCACTGCCCCTTGGCGAGTCTGCGCTCGAAGATCTCGACGAACTTGGCAACGTTGTCAAGCGGTCCGGCCCGCCCGGTCATCTCGAAGTGAGCCTCGATCAGGTAATCCACCTTCCGCAGAGCCAGGGTGTTGCGCTGGGCGCGGTCGTCGTCGGCGAAATAGGGGAGCACGGCACCCCCATCGCGCACGACGGCCGCGGCGGGTGCCGCTGCGCGCGTGCTGACCTCATTGCGCCGGAACGCCACGAATCGGATGGGCGCGAGCACGTGGATGCGCTCGATTCGCCAGACGATGGCCGGTTTCCACACAATGGCTTCGAGCAGGCCGCGGGCGGCCGAGGGAGTCATGACCGGATAGGAGACTCGCTCGACCTTGAGCTCCGGCCGGGTGAAGCAGGCGAGCGGACCTCGGGCTCGCAGGCGGAGGGAGGGACTTCGAGGCATCATGCGTTTTCCTCCTCGGAAGATTCAGACGATGAGCTTCTCGGGGTCGGGCCGAGGCTCGTCGTCGACGACCAGCCCCAGGCGGTCGTCATAGAGATGCCAGAACGCAGGAGCCAGGGCGTTGACTCCGTCCACGACGGCCTCGAGAGCTCCGGCGTTCATGAGCTTGGACACGGTTTGTCGCCGAATGTTGATAGTAAATGGCTGCAAGGAGCGTAGAAGGAGGCGGTCGGGACCCTGCCGGCGCAGGACGGCGAGCCGTTCCTCCGCCTTGCCATGCGGAACGACGATGGCCTCGGAGGCGTCTTCGATCAGACGGAGCTTCCGGGCGATACTGGCGAAGCACAGCCCCTCGCGCAGCGCCTGGATGCCTTCCGGGTCCTTCTCGCAACGGAAGTACAGCTTGCGGAAGTAGAGCTCATACGTCTCAGGATCGTCGAGGTCGACCGTGCCGCCGCGCTCGACCAGCATCTCCTCCACCACTTCCAGCCCCTTGCGAAGAATGCCGGGTGGTGGTTTCGTCTCGGCACGGAAGAAGACGACCTCACCCAGCTCAGGGAGGAGCCGCCCCTCGCGATTGCAGCGCCCTGCGGCCTGAGCCAGGCTGTCGAGGCCTCCGAGGCAGCGGTAGACGACGGGGAAATCGACGTCCACGCCCGCTTCAATGAGCTGGGTCGAGACCAGCCGGCACGGCGTGTCGGTTTTCAGCCGCTCGCGGATCTCCGCGAGCTTGGCGGAGCGGTGGGCCGGGCACATCAAGGCGGAGAGATGGAAGGACCCTTCCAACGGAAGAAGCTCGGCCAGCGTGCGGGCGTCCCGGCGCAGGTGGACCACGGCGAGGACCCGCTCGCGGGAGAGCAGACGGCGAGCCAACTCGGCGTAGGGCAGAGGGGGCTCGCCGGGAGCCGGCCACGCCGGGCGGACTCGCTTGAGGTCACGGGCCAGCTCGGTCGGTGCGGGGACGATCTCATGTACGACTGCGAACCCTTGGGGCAGGTTGTCCCGCCGGGCGAGGGCCGGCTGCGTTGCAGTGGTGAGCACCACCGAGCAGCCATAGCTCGCGACCAGCTCGCGCAGGGCTTCAAGCACGGTCAGGAGATAGGGAATGGGCAGCGTCTGGGCCTCGTCGAGCACGATGACGCTGCGGGCAATGCGGTGCAGCTTGCGGCAACGGGAGGGCGAGTTGGCGAATAGTGACTCGAAGAGCTGGACGTTGGTGGTGACGACGATGGGAGCGTCCCAATTTTCCGCGGCGAGGCGGCGGCAAAGCTCGGCTTCGCGGTTGCGTTCCTCGGCCGCCAGAGGATCGAGGGCCGAGTGGTGCTCCAGCACGTTGCGCTTGCCGAGGGCGTCGGCGTAGACCTCGGCGTTCTGCTCGATGATGGTGGTGAACGGGATGGCCACGATGACCCGCCGCAGCTTCCAGCGCTCGGCGTGGCGGAGAGCAAAGGCCATGGCCGACAGCGTCTTTCCGCCGCCAGTGGGGACCGACAAGCTGAAGACGCCTCGCTCGTCCTCGGCTTTTTCCCGGCACGCGGCGAGCACCTCGGCCCGCTTCCGATTGACGAGGGAAATCCGCCTTTCCTCGGACAAATCTGCCGCGAGCCCGGCGAGGTAATCGTCGAGACGCTGCCGGAGCGTCGGGATGTCGTCGCAGTCCTCGACCTGGGTGCGCCGCTCCGGCGAGTAAAACTTCTCCGTCGCAAGGAAGTCCGCGTCCACCAGGGAGGAAAACAGGAAGCGCGTCCAGAGCTCCAGGCTACGGAGACGCGCGTTCCGGTCGGGATCGGCGATGATGCGCTCAGGCAACGGGGGAAGGGGAGCGGCGAGGAGATTCGCGGGAAGGGCCTGCCTCACCTCGCTCAGGAGAGGCCCATTCTCCTTCAGGCGCAATTGGAGCGGCTTGGGACCGCCCTCGACGGACGACGCGAGGTCCGCGAGCCCTGCATGATGGCCGGCGATGGCGAAGGCGAGAGGCAGCCCCGCGACTCTGTCCTTGGAATGAGCGAGAGCGGCGCCCACACCGGCGTGCTCGACCGATTCGCCGCTGCCGCGCAGCCTCTCTTGAAACTTCTTCTGGGCCTTTCCCAGGTCATGCCAGAGCCCCGCGAGCCGCCCCCACTCCCCGGCGTCAAAGGCTGCCGCGAACTCCCCAGCCCGAACGGCGACGGCGTTGAGGTGAGCTTCCAGCTCCTCCCATTCGGATTCGCGGTGTCCTGCGAGGGAATGGGCGAAGAGGATGGGTGGCATAAGTTCAGATCTTCCCACAATGTGTCCGCTAGTGTAGCATGAGGCGAATCGGCGAGGAGCCTCCTCCTTTAGCCGTGGATTGAAACCCACATTGTGTTGATCACCAGAAAAAGGGGTGGTCATGCCGCCCCCACTGGATCACGCAACTCCGTCCGGGAGGATCGATGAGGCGCCGGTTACTACTCCAGAAGATCGCGAGCGGGGCATTCCAAAATGTCGCCTTTAGGGATATGCTTGAGCTGATGGAGGGACTCGGTTTTCAGCTCTCGCGGGTGAGGGGCAGTCACCATATTTTCATTCACCCGGAGATGCCGGACCAGGTCAACCTTCAGGAAGTGGGTGGACAAGCAAAAGCTTACCAGATCCGGCAGGTGCTTGGACTGGTTGAGCGCTATAACCTTCACCTAAAGGACGGTCCGTGACCGATTACCACATCAACATCTTCTATAGCAACGAGGACGGTGGGTATATCGCAGATATCCCGGACCTTGAGGCGTGTTCCGCCTTCGGAGCGACTCCGGCGGAGGCTTTGGCAGAGCTTGAACAAGCTAAGGAAGCCTGGCTGGAAGTGGCCCGGGAGACCGGTAAAACTGTCCCCGCGCCGCGCTACCGGCCTGTCATCTACCAAGTGGCCGGCTGACAGGCTCACCCGGCGTCAGGTGATTGGCGCGGTTGGCCTCGTCCGTCAACTCCGGCCAGGCGGCCGGGCCATCGACGCCATAGAGCCGGCGCCAAGTCAGCTATCGCAGAGCATCACGATGCACCCTGGCTTCCTCTTCGAGCAGCACCTCCGCCACCCGCTCGGGGGTCATCTCCTCGCCAGGTCGGGCCTCGTGAGCGCACTCGATGAGCGGCAGCTTGAGGCGTCTGCGGGCCGTCGCAGGCGCGCCGCGTTTCTGAACGAGCCCGCGCCTCAGGAGGTCGGCCATCAAGTCCTTGAGCTTTCGGTTCTCCTCGGCAGCCCGGACTTTGACTTCGCGCACGAGGTCATCGGGCAGATCGAGCGTCGTCTTCATGTCGTCATTATACCAGCAAGCTGGTTTTCTGGGTCGCGGGCTGCCGCCAACCCGCCTAACGCGCTCCGGGCTTGCGCACCGGGATTTCCCCAGGATGCGCATGCGCTCTCCCCCCACGAAGGCGATTGGCGCGTCCGTCAGCTCCGGCCAGGCGGCCGGGCCATCGACGCCGTAGAGCCGGCGCCAAGTCAGCACGGGGCCGCGTTCACAGCCGGTTTACGTCGATCCGTTTTTCCTCCGCAGTCACCTCTTCAACCGAACACCGCTCCGGCAGCGGTTTTGTCGCGCTCCGGCCGTCGAAGACGATCAAGGTGCCGCGATCGAGACCGAGGCGATCGAGGTAGCTTCCAAGCTGCTTCAGGCCCTGCGGGACGGGATCGGGCCGGCCGTCGCGCCAGACCTTGAGCTCGACGGCCCAGCGCTCGATCCGTCCCGGGCGCGGCCAGCGGATGCAGAGGTCGATCCGGCCGCTCCCTACCGCGTACTCGCGGTCAATGAAGCCGCCGCCGTTGACCACTTTCTGGAGAAAGGCCATGAAAACGAGCTGCGCCGCCGCCTCGCTATAGGGAGCCTGGGCCAGGTATTGCTCGGCGTTCTCGCACCAGAAAACGCGGAAGTCGTCGAGGAGGAGGTTGAAGCGCAGCCCGCCGTCCGGAGCGACGTAGGAGGGCCGCGGCAGGGGGAGCGTCTGTTCCAAGAGAGAGCTCAGCGCGCGCGGGATGACCTCGCGGTACATCGGGTTGGCGATTTCCAGACCCTGCGGCGTGGTCACCACGAGCCCCAGGTCGATCGTGAAACGAAGATCGTCGTCCAAGAGGTCGGGGGGTAGCGTATTGCCTGCGAGGAGCGGCTCGATCACCCGCCGCACCCGCGGCTCGCGCAAGCGCTCGACCAGGGAGTCGAGGTGGGTGTCCTGCCGCAGGATCAGCCGCTCCTTGGCGGACTCGATCGTAGCGGCATCAACCGGGACGGCGCGGTCGGGCACCAGCACCTCGACCGCCTGGCGCGCGAGGGCGTTGACCAGCCAGGGCTGGCCACGCGTCAGCTCGAAGGCGCGGGAGCCGGCCTCGGCAGTGAAAGGCTGGCCTGTGTCGGCTGTGTGCTGCCCGTAGAGCTCGGCCACCTCGTCCTGCGTGAAGTTGGGGAGGGTGAGCGATTCGACCTTGATGTTGAAGGGCGAGGAGGTGCCCAGGCTCTGAACCTCGGGGCGCACCTTCAGCCGGTAGTCGCGCACGTCCCGCAGGCCGATGAGGGCCACGGTCTGGGGGAAGGCGCGAGGCCGGTCGCCGTAGCCGGAGCGAAGCTGGCGGAGGACCGAGATCAGGACGTCGTCCACCAGCGCGTCGATTTCGTCGAGAAAAAGCACCACCGGCCGCGGGCACTGCCGGGACCAGCGGGTGAGGAGGTCTAGCAGGCGCGACTCCGCGGGGGTGGCAGGGTCGGCCTTCGGAGGGAGCAGCTCCAGGGGGAGATGGTTCTCCGCGGAGATGCGCAGGACGTCGAGCACCGCCGCGATGCCGCGCTCGACGTCGCCGCGGGCGGCCTGTCCCACCTCGCAGGAGGTGAGGAGTGCGGCGTAGCTCCCCTCGGCGGTGAGCGATTGGGCGAGGGCACGGAAACAGGTGGTCTTGCCGGTCTGCCGGGGAGCATGCACGACGAAGTAGGTCTGATGCTCGATCAGTTGACGAAACCCGGGCAGCCGGCGCTCGGGTGGCAGCATGTAGTGGAGCTCGGGACGGCACGGCCCCGCCGTGTTGAAGAACCTCGCCATGACAGCGATAGTTTCACACCTCCGGGCCGGATTTCGCTCCTGTGTGTCCTACCCAGGTTTCCTTACTTCCCAAGCGGGAAGGCTCGCCTGGCATTGTCGCCGAAGAATTTGGCGGCGGAGCTTTCGAGGATGCCGCCGGAGAATACCTCGCCGAAGCTGCACAGGAAGTCCTGGTACTTGTTCTCCTGTGTCACCATGTACCAGTCGGAGCCATAGAGGATCTTGTCACGAATGTCGTAGGGCGGCTTGCCGCCAACGCCGCACCCGCCGCCGGCGCAACTCGCCGCAAGCTCTTCAAGCCGCTTGCGGAAGGCCTGTCGCCCCTGCGTAGTCAGGACTTCGGGCGAATAGCCGAAGTCGCAGTAGACGTTCGGATAGGAAGTGCAGAGTTGGTAGGCGTGCTCACCGAAGGAGCCGCTCCATGCACGGCCGCCGAACCAGGCGTCGCCTCCTCCGGAGTGGGCGAGGATCAGGCGGAGTTGCGGATGCTTCTCCAGAACTTTCTTCCAGTAAATCGGGTCTGCCATCATAGAGCCGTATCCGTCGCGCCCCTTACCCTCAGAGGCCATGGCCTCGAACCCCTGCGGCGTGTGGTGAGAGAAGATCGGCACGTTCGTCCCAAGCGCCAAGCTGACGAGCTGCTCGATCCGGTCGCGGATCACGCGAATTCCGCCTCCGTATCGGGAATCCCATTGCCTGCGCTGGTGAAAACGTGATGATAGCGGCAGGTAGACGAAGGGGAATCGGCTCGTGAAATATCCCGGCCGCCAGGGCACGACAGTCTCGCTGGGGCGGTAGCCGCTGGGTGGGTAGAGCTTGATCGACACCGCGCCGCCTTGGATGGCCTCTTTCACGCTGTCGAGCGCATCCTTCGGCCGGAAAGGATCATAGGCGACCCCGAAGCGCAGGCGGCCGCCAGCCAGCGCGTCGAGCGTCTCGGCCCGTTTCAGCCGCGCCTGGAGACCGAATTTGGAGCTCCCAGCGTAGACGTGATCAAGGTCCATCATGTGATGTACGAAGAGGTCCACTGCGGGGAAATCTGCGGCGAGCCGGGCAGCAATACGATCCTCGCGTTGCGTCAGCAGCGCCGCCATGCGCAGGAACCCGGAGGCCCGGCCGCCAAGACTCTCCGGGCTCGCCTTGGCACGTCTCAGCTCTGCGATTTCAGCCCGCGCGCCGGCGCTGTCCTCGCCGCGGCCTGCCTGGTCGAGCAGCTCGAGGAGCAGGACCACGCGCCGCCGGTCGTCAGGGCGAAGCGGCCCGAGAGCCGGGTCGCGTTGCGCTGCGTCCTCAAGACTCTCGGCAAAGCCCCGCTCTTGCGGGCGCGTGTTGCGAGCCTGTGCCTTGCGCAAAACGCCCTCGTAGCGTTCCAGCTCCTGGAGGTCTGCCGGCTTGAGCCGCCCGACCAGTGCGGCAAGAGGGTCCTCGAGGCTCCCGGCCGAAAACTGGTCAAGCGGGGACGTATCCGTCAGCCGCTCCAGGAGTGCGGCGAGCGCCGCCGCCGCCCCGGCCGGCACTCGGAAGCGGTAGAGGATGCCTTCGACAGGTAGGAACGCCAGGCTGAAGGTGTGGCTGTGCGCGTCAACGATTGCCGTCTTCGCCATCGCCTCGCGCGTCGCTGCCGAGAGGCGCTCTCCGCACTGATCCTTGAGCAGCTTTCGTTTCTGCTCCACGCGCTCCGGCGGGAGCTGCTGGCCGGCAGCGGTCCCGAGGAGACTCGCTCCTGCCACCAGGGCAGCCGTGACTCGCGTCATCCATACCAGTCGGCTCATCATGGGGGTCCTTCCCGCCACTTCCTCGGGCGGCAACAACGGTTGGAAGATTTCGCTCCTAACGGGGCGGCCCATACCCCCGCACGACCTGCGTCGTATGCCCCGCCGTATCCCGAACGCTCACGGTGAAAATAGGTTTTTCCGTGAGCAACACCCGCCGCGGCAGGAGCAGGCGGAGGACGGAGCCCTGGGGATCGATCACTTTTCCGGCGGCGAGGTTGGCGCCGGCGCGGAAGGCGCCGAGCTTGCGGTTGCAGGTCACGGTGAGGCTGCCGGCGACCACTCCGCTCTCGGCATCGAAGGCTGAGATCTCCAGGTAGTCGAGCGTTTTCGCAGTCCTCGCCTGCAGGGCGGAGGGGCGCACCACCAGGGTCGGCCGCAGGTCGTCTTCCAGGAATCCCCACGGGGTGCCGAGGTCGATGGGGGCGCCGAGGTCGATCCAGCGGGCGAGGGTCATCTTCTCGTCGAAGGTCATCCCCGGCACGCCGCCGGCGGGGTGCGCGGCGGAGACGGCGAAGTCGAGGTCGTCCGTCCGCGTCTCGTTGGTGCGGCCGTCCAGGCGCTCGCCCCAGACCTTCCAGGTCAGCAGGCTCTGCCGCGATTGAAAACCCCGCAGATAGCGGGTGAGCTGCGGCGGATACCACTGCGTTGAATCGCCCGGCGGCCGGGGCGAGAGCTCGGCGTTGGCGTCCAGCACGAGGCGGTAGTAGGCCCCCGGCCAGGAAACGCCGTCGCGCTGGACCGGCGCCGTGGTCTGGGCGAGGGGGAGCCCCCCGGCCGGGCTCGCGCCGCCGTGGCAGGAGGCGCAGCGCCTTTCGAGGATCGGCTCGACATCCCGGTGCCACTCGAAGGTGACCTGGTGCGCGGCGATGGTGCGCACCGCGGGCTGGATACCCGCCGGGGTATCCGTGAAGGTCAGCAGCGGCGTGGTGTGGGCGAGGTCCGGAATGGCATAGCCGGGCAGGTCCGCCGCCGTGGTCTCGAAGGCCAGCGGCTGTTTGCTGTGGGCGTGGCAGCCGCCGCAGTTGTAGCGCGCTTCGCCGGGGCGCACCTGGTGCCAGGTCTCGGCCATGTTGAGCACCATGCCCCGGCGGTCCAGGGCCTGGAAGGTGACGGACACGTCGGCCGGAATCTTGGCGAGGAAGCTGGTGTCCTGCTCGAACGAGCCGTCCGGCCGCAGGACTTGGGGCGCTCCGGGCTTGCGCACCGGGATCTCCCCCAGGATGCGCATGCGCTCTCCCCCCACGACGTAGAAGTTGCGGCGGTTGTCCGGATAGCTCCGGTCGGTCGCCGGGAGCTGGAGGAGGAGCCGCACGGCCCACACGTCGTCGTCGTGATAGATCCCTGCGTCCGTCCCCTGGCGGACCCAGCGGTAGGGGGCGAAATCGCCGGTGTTGAAGGGGTCGCGGTCGTCCCAATACTGGCCGAGCGAGGGCGCCGTGTCGCGCCACAGGAGGGAGGAGCTGCCCAGCAGGCCGAAGGGCTCGCCCGGCGTCAGGCGGTCGGCGCGGATGGCGTCGTCCGTCAGCTCCGGGCGGGCGGCCGGGCCGTCGACGCCGTAGAGCTGGCGCCAGGTCACCACCGGCCGCGGCCATTGGAGGTTGAAGCCGTCCTCGGCGACGACGGTGACGAGCTGCGGCGGCCGGCCCGGCTGGCCTGAGGGCGGCACGGGGATGGGCGCGCCGTCGGGAAGCAGGACGATCTCCGCGTGATAGCGGGGGAAGGCCGTGCCCAGCGAGGCGTAGATGCCGTTGTGATTGGCGGGTCCCGGCGCGTAGACGGCGAGGAGGTCCGCCTTGGCGGGATCGCCGGACGCGCTGGGCGCCGCCGCCGGATGGGTGAATTTGCCCCGGCGGTCCGCGCCGGAGCAGGGGGCCGGGCGTTCGATGCCGGAGGCGCCATAGGCGTCGTCCTCCCAGCCCGGGCAGGGGGCGGGGAAGTCGTCCGGCGTGGTGAAGGGAGTGAGCCGCACCTGCCCCGTGCGTTCGAAAGGGATTTTCCCGTCGCCGCCGCCACCCCCGGAAAACGTGGCGTCCGGGCTGCCGAAGTCCGGCCCCGGCGGATCGAGCGGATAGCGGACGAGGTCGCCGAAACCGTTGTTGTTGAGGTTGTAATAGCGGGTGACCACGAGGTCGCCGCCCGGCATCTGGGTCACGAAGTGGTGGACGAGCGAGTCCTCGGAGAATCCGGAGAGGCTCATCCAGCCGCGGCCGTCCGGCCCGATCACCCAGAGGGGGAACTGGCGGGGATCGCGCAGCCCGTGCTCCTCCCAGCTCGAGAAGGCGATGCGGCCGTCGAGCAGCGCCTGGGGATGGAGGGCCATGGCGAGATTGAGGTGGCCGATCTGCTCGACGTTGCCGCCGTCCTCGTCCATGGCGAAGAGCTGCAGCGTCCGCTGGCCGCTGCCGAGCTCCTTGGGCGGCACGAAATCATTGCGATTGGAGGTGAAGACGATGCGGCCGCCGCCCGCCCAGGTGCCGCCGGTGTTGAAGACGCCGATCCGCGGATAATTGCTGGCGTCGCCGCCGGGCGTGAAACGGGCGCCGTTGCCGGTGTTGGGGGTGAGGAGCTGGCGGGTGAGGCGGACCAACTGGCCCGTTGCCAGGTTGAGCTTGTAGAGGTCCGCGCCGGCGAGCGAAAGGAACGGCCCGTCCCCCCGCTGCGGGTTCACCCGCGTGAGGTCGTGATACCAGGTGAAGAGCACCCACTGGCCGTCGAAGGAGACGTTGAGATCGGCCACCGACCCGGCCGCGAGCGGCGTGTGCGCGGGCGTGTCGATCAGCGAGCGGTAGCGGTCGAGAGGGAAGAGCACCTCGCGGACGCCGTTGCTCCGCAGCCGCACGAGCTGGGCCCCGGGATCGGGCGTCAGAGGCCGCACCGTGTCCGGCCAGACGCTGTTCGCCACCCCCGGGCCGGCGCCGAAATAGGGCGCCCGCACGTAGAGCAGGTCGTAGGGGAGGGGATGGACGACGTCCGCCCGGGCCGGCGCCAGACCCGCGAAGCCGCCCCCGAGGAGCGCCAGGCCGAGGCCCCACGCCGCCGCAAACGAGGTTCTCCCTCGGCCTGTTCGCTCCATGATCCGCTCCCTTCGAAAATCCTGAGACGAATTATACCGCAGAAGGAGGGCGCGCTGATCCTGCGTCATTGAGCCTGCATCCAGATGCCGCGAGCGAGCGCGGCCAATGATTTTTCCCTGAGCGCTCTGTGCACGGGAAGGTAGCAGGTCAACCCGGCCAGGCAGATCATCAGGAGAGGCATGGCGATGACGATCGCGGGTGCGAGGGGCGCGACGTCATGGAGGAATCCCTTGGCAAGCCGGTTCAGCGCGAGCGCGGCCAGGACGCCCGTGCCGGCCCCGATCAGCGCCAGCCGGAGGCCTTGCCCAACCAGGAGGTAGGTCAGTTCTTTGCCGGTCGCACCGAAGGCCATGCGGATTCCGATCTCGCGGGTGCGCTGGCCGACCACATAGGAGATGACGCCGTACACGCCGATCATGGAGAGCAGCAAGGCCACGAGCGCTGAGCCAATCATCAGGCCGCTGAGGATCCTGGTTTCAGAGAGCTGTGCCGCCAAACGCTCGTCCATCGTCTTCACGTCGTAGGCCGGCAAGCCCGGAGCGGCGCGGCGAAGCTCCCGCAGGACCGCCGGAGCCAGGCTCTCGGGTGGCACCGAGCAGCGCAGGACGAGGTTCAAGACGGGAGGGGTGCGAGCCACCGACTGCAGGATTGGAAGGTAGAGATCAGGACCCGGCCGTGCCCCGCCTCCCCGGCCTTCATGCTTGACGTCTCCCACCACTCCGACCACCGTCAGCCAGGGAAACTTCGAGTCTGCAGCTCCCAGCTTGAGCCTTTTCCCGACAGGGTTTTCCCGCAACCAGTACCGCTCGTTCATCGCCTGGCTGATCAACACGACCGGGATCGACCCGGCGTGGTCGTCGAGGGAGAATTCACGCCCTTTCAACACCGGGGCTCCGAGGGTGTGGAAATACCCCGGGCTGACGTGATGGCGCAAGATCAAGGGACCGCCGCCGACGGCCTCCAGCTCCGGCCGGTTTTCGAGAGTGATGTGGAAGGCGTGCCAGGGATCGGTCGGGATCGCCGGCCCCGCGAACGTCACGTCGCTCACGCCCGGCACCGAGCGCAGCCGGTCCATCGCGTGGAGGACCATCGCGTGCACCCGCTCGTCCCGGGCGTAGGCCTGACCTTGCAGGCTCGTCCTCAAGGTCAGCAGATGATCGGTGCGGAAGCCGAGGTCGATCCGGCTTCGCTGGCGGAAGTCGGCGGCGATCGTGCCGGCCGCGAGGAGCAGGATGGTGGCCAGCGCCACCTCGTAAACGATCAGGAGGCTCTGCAACCAATGGCTGCCCCGTCCCACGGTCGCCGTCTGCCCGGCTCCCCGGGACACCGATCCAAGGCCGGCGCGAAGGCCGGCCAGCGCCGGGATGCTCCCGAAGGCAATTCCGAGCCCGAGGGCGAGCGCGAGGATCGCTGCGGCGACGAAAGCGTCGATCCCGACGTGGACGAAGCTGCGAAAGGCGATGCCGGTCGTCCGCACGAGAGCCGGGGTTCCCACCGTGGAGGCCAACAACCCCAGGGCCGTCCCGGTGAGGGTCATCAATAAGGTTTCCATCAGGGTCTGGCCCACCAGCCGCCGGGGACCCGCCCCCAGAGCGGAGCGCAGGGAGAGCTCGGGCTTGCGCGCGATGCCTTCCGCGACCCACAGCGTGGAAAGGTTGCCATAGACGATAAGGAGGACGAGAACCGAGCCGCCGAGAAGCAACAAGAGGAGGGGGCGCACGGCACCAAACCAGGCCGAGGCCAGAGGCTCGACCATGGCTTCGATCTCACCGTTCGTATCCGGGTATTCCCGCGCCAGTTGGGCTGCAAGGCCAGCCATCTCCTGGCGGGCGCTCTGGAGCGAGAGCCCCGTCCGGAGGCGGCCGACGACGGAGAGCCAGCGGTACTTGCGCGAGTCGAGAGCCCGCGATTGAAGCGTCGTCGCCATCGAAATGGGGAGCCAGACTTGCGCCCTGTCGCTCATGCCGTGAAACCCTGCCGGCAGGACTCCGACGACGGCATACGAGGTTTCATTCAGCTCGAACGACTTCCCCAGGACCGCCGGATCGCCGTGAAACCGCTGGCGCCACAGCTCGTAGCCGAGAACCGCCACGTTGTTGCCGCCGGGCGTAGCATCCTCGTTCGCCAGGAAGGTGCGTCCGAGGACCGGCTTCACGCCGAGCAGCGGGAAGTAGCTGGCAGAAACCATTTCGCCGCTGATCAGCTCGGGACCCTCCGGTCCCGCGACTTTCAGCAGCAGCTCCTCGGTGACTGCGGCGAGATCCGAGAGAGTCCGGCTGCGCGCCCGCCAGTCCAGGAAGTCCGGGTACGAAACGGGCCAGGCGTGATTCTTCTCGCCCTGGTTGAGGGAAGCGACCTGGACGAGGTGCGAGGGGTCCTTGAAGGGAAGGGGCCGTAGCAGCACCGCCCGGACGAGGCTCAGCACCGACGCCGAGATGCCGATCCCCAGGGCCAGCATCCCCAGTGCCACCAGGGTGGAAAGCGGCCTCTTGAGCCAGCGACGAATGCCGAGACGAGCGTCTTTCCACATGGTTGGCGGACGGATGCACCGAAGCGCCTTTCGCCCGGTGAGGAGGCGTCAGCGCTCCGGTGCCTCAGGCGCAGCCGGATGCCCGGCATCCAGCCGCGCCGTGGTCAAGCTAGCAGAGCAGGATGAAGGTGGCCTGCATGTACTCGCCATCGGCCTGGGCGAGCGCATACTGGAAGGCCTCGCCCGCCGTGGCGGGCCGCTGAATCACGGAGTGGCTCATCTGCCCCTTGGTGTAGCTTGCCAACAGGTCCTTGGTCATCATGCCGGCGCACTTCGTGCCGGTGTTGCTGAGCATCGCGGACGTGACCTGGTTGGAAAAGTCGCTGAACGTCTTGCCAGTGGTGCTCGCCAGGTCCATGGTCGTTCCCTCGGTGAGCTTGCCCTGGAGCTCGAAGAAGGTCAGCTTGGCTCCCTTGTTGGTCTCGACGATGAAGACGAAGGTCCGGTGATTGAGGAGGTTGCGATCGAGGGCCTGGAACTTGGCGAGGATCGTGGCTTTGTCACCGTAGAAGGAGAACATCTCGGGCGACCAGGAGTTCAGCGCGCAAGCCGCTGGATCGATCGCGCTGCCGGGCTCGACTGTCGCGGCACCTTTGCTGTCCGAGGCCGCCGCGGCCCATGCCATGCCAGAGATCCCGAGAGTGGCCATGAAAACGATTGCCATAATAAGAGTGAACCGTACGAGTTTCATCCTCAGCTCCTTTTTGTTTGAGGTTAGCCTTCTTGATACTCGCTACCGGTCGTGAGACTGCGCAGGATTGCCGGTGGCCCGCGGCAGGGAGCCAGTATGCAGCCGGACCTCGAGGGTGGACGGTTCAAAGGTAAACCTCCCCAGAGCCTGAGCAATTCGCGTAGGCCAGCGCCTGAACAGTCCGCGTAGGATTACACGAGTCGAGCCCCTTCTGCAAGAGGTTGCCTGACATGCTTGCTTTCGCACTCTCAGTCCCGCAGACTATCCGCGGTGGCCCCCCTCTTTGGAAGCACCGCAGGAGGTAAGCGATGCCGGGAAGACGATGGATGACCCTGGTGTGCAACGTGTTCTTGCTCCTTTGGACGTTGGGGGTTCCCACCTTCGCCTCCCAGGCTCCGGCGGCCGGCGACGCCTCGCGGCTCGGGGCCGAGGAGGTTCGCCAGGGTGTGCGGCGGATGATGGCGGCGGCACGAGACCGTGTCTTTCCGTCGCTGGTCCACATCGACGTGGTGGCGGTGCGCTACGAGGACGGCCAGGAGATTCGGGTGCGGCGCCAGGGCAGCGGCACTCTCATCAGCGCTGAAGGACACGTCCTGACCAACGAGCACGTCGTGCAGCGGGGCGTGCAGTTCCGCTGTACCCTGGGAGACCGGCAGAAGGTGAGCGCCACGATGGTGGGGGAGGATCCGTTGACCGACCTGGCGGTGCTCAAGATCAACCTGGCGGAGCTTTCAGATGGGGGTCGGAGCCTGCCGGTGGCGCGGTTCGGAGACTCCGGCACGCTGGAGATCGGGGACTACGTCATGGCCATGGGCTCTCCCTATTCTCTCTCGCGTTCCGTCACCCTCGGTATCGTGTCCAACGCAGCGCGGGTCCTGCCCCCGGAGCTTCTCTCCGGGGACGAGATGGAGCTGGAGCCCGGGCAGAACACCGGTCTCTTCACGCTCTGGATCCAGCACGACGCCCTGATCAATCCCGGCAACAGCGGGGGGCCGCTCGTCGATCTCGACGGCGACATCGTCGGCATCAACGAGATGGGAGGCGCTGCGATCGGCTTTGCCATCCCGAGCAGCCTGGCGCGCCGTGTCTCTGCGGACCTGATCAAGCACGGCGAGGTGCCGCGGAGCTGGACCGGCGCGAGCTTCCGCCCGACCGCCGACGCCGGCGTGGCCGACGGCGTCCTCGTCGATTCGGTGGTGGCGGACAGCCCCGCGGCCCGGGCGGGCATTCAGGTCGGGGACGTCCTCCTGAGCCTGAATGGAGCGGCGGTCAAAATCCAGTTTCCGGAGGAGGTGCCGCCGCTGGTGAGCCGCATTGCGGATTCGCCCATCGGCAGCGTCTTGCAGGTGACCTACAGTCGGGACGGGAAGGTTCACAAGGCGCAGGTGGTGACGGAAAAGCTGGTGAAAGACCGCGGGGACGAAGGGGTCTTCCCCGTCTGGGGGCTCACCGCCCAGCAGGTGACCCCCAAGATCGCCCGTGAGCAGGGAGCCGTGACGGCCACGACGGGGGTGCTGGTGACCGGCGTCCGCAGCGGCAGCCCCGCCTATCTCGCCCAGCCCTCCCTGGCGCCGGGTGACCTGCTGCAGGCCGTCGCCGGCACCGGCATCCACAGTCTCGAGGGCCTGACCACCGAGTACCAGAAAGTCGAGAAGGCGAGCCCGCAGAGCGGGGTTCTCGTGGCGTTCGAGCGCCGGGGCAAGAGTTACCTGACGCTGCTCAAGTCGCGCAACCCCGCGGAAGCCGGGAGGGCGCGGGAGATCCTCAAGCCCTGGATGGGCATCGCGACCCAGCCCGTGCTGGGGGATCTCGGCGAAGCGCTCGGGAGCCCGGACACTCGCGGTTACCGCATTACGCGCGTCTATCCCGCCACCGCGGGCGCCGCGGCGGGCCTTCGCGTCGGCGACGTCGTCCTCGCCGTCGGCGGTGAGCGATTGATCCCGCGCGATCTCGAGGACGCCAATCTGCTGGAGCGGAAAATCCGCAGCCTGGACGTCGGCCAGACCGTCAGCCTGAGCCTGCTGCGCGACGGCAAGGTCGAGGAGCGGACGGTCGGGCTCGAGCTCAATCTGATCACTCCGCCGGAGGCCCACCAGGAGGTCATCGGCGATCTCGGCCTGACGGCGCGCGAAATGACCTTTTTCGACAGCGATGAGAGCCACTGGGCCAAAGACGTCCGCGGCGTCATCGTGGAACGGGTCGAGCCTGCAGGCACGGCCGCGCTCGCCGGCTTGCGTGGGAGCGATCTCATCGAGAAGGTCGACGGCCACGAGATTCGCGATCTGCCGAGCCTCCATGCCGCCCTGTCGAGCCTGGCAAAACACCCCCAGCGCCTCCCGATCATCGTGCTCCGGGGAGCCAGAACCCACTTGCTTTACCTCGAGCCTACCTGGGGACTCAATGACGCCGTACCCGCGGAGTGAACGCTCATGACTGCCAGACCTGTCCGCCGGCTCCATCTCGCCATCGCCCTCGCCTTGACGGCAACGACGCCGCTCTGGGGTGACGTCGCCGATCTCAGCAAGCTCGTCGACCAGAACGCCGCGGCCCTGGTAACCGTCCAACTCGTCCTCCAGGTCAAGATTCCCGGCGCCATGGGACAGATCCTGGGCGATGCGCAGGAGTTCGAGACCGAAACGGTCTGCACCGTCGTCGATCCGAAAGGATTGATCCTCTGTTCGAACACCCAGATCAACGGCTACACGGGGATGATGCAGCGCCTCATGGGCCGCATGGGAGCGCAAGCCGACTTGACGGTGACGCCGACGCAGATCAGGGTCCTGGCCGCCGACCCGACGAAGCCGCTGACCGCCAAGATCCTGGTCCGTGACACGGATCTCGACCTCGCCTGGCTCCAGATCGAGAACAGTGCCGGCCAGTCGTTCGCCTATATCGATTTCGCGCGTGGCGCCGCTCCCCACATCGGCGACGCCATTTACGCGATCCGGCGCCTGGACAAGTTTTTCGACCGCATGCCTTCCCTCCTGGAGGCGAAGATCAGCAGCATCACGCAGAAACCTCGCGCGCTCTTCATTCCGACGGATCGCTTCGACACGAGCCTCGGAATACCGGTCCTGATGGCGGACGGCCAGGTGGTGGGCCTGCTCGTGCTGCAACTCCCCGACGAGCACGGAGCCACCGAGCGCTCCGGGGTCTCGCTGGAGATGATGAACTGGTCGTCGCGCATGCAGGACGTCGGCCGCGGGGTCATCCTGCCCGCTCAGGAAGTGGTCAAGGCGACCAAGCGGGCGCTCGCCAGCCTCGCCGAGAAACCGGCGGCGAAAAACTAGGGGATTCTCCTGGCCACGAAGCGCAGGCCGACCGGACGCAAGGCTCCCTCTCCGACGAGTCGCTCCTCGGTTTCGAAGATCTGGTTCGCCAGGCGCCAGCCTTCAGCGTCCCCGCGGAGCTTCCCGCAGAAGGTACGGTACAGATAGCTGGCCCGCTCCACCGACAGGAAGTCGAAGCGATCCGCGACCGCCGACAACATGGCCCTGCCGTGCGCGAGCGGAGGGGTATGGAGATGGTCGAGCTCCCAGCGGGCCAGGGGATCGGCCGGCCCAGGGGAGGGAGCCTGGAGGAGCGCTTGCGCGGCCGCGAGGGATGCCTGGACCTGGTAGAACCAGGCCGCCGTCGGGGGATCCGCCTCCTCGACGGCAAACTCCTCGGCCAAGAGGAGCCCCGCGGGCTTCAGCAGCTCCCAGGCCCGGGTCACCGCCGCGGTCAAACGGGCGACATGGTGCAGCGATCGAGTGAAGAGGATCGCATCGAACGGCTCCTCTTCGAAGCTCAGGAAATCGGCCTGCCGTACGTCCAAACCGGCCGCACGCGCAGAGCGCACAGCCTCCGCCGAAAGCTCGACTCCAACGATCTCGTGCCCCGTCTCCCGAAGCTTCACGGCGAGCCGGCCATCCCCACAACCGACCTCCAGAACCCGCCGGGAGCCGGACAAAAAGCGCTTCACGAACTCGAATGTCTGGTGGGTCGGCAAGTCGAGAGGCAGCACGGTCGTCATTTTAGAACAGAGACAACGAAGCGCCAACGCGCTTCGCCCGGCGAAGCAGCGTCAGCGCTCCGATGACTCTACGCGCGGTCGGATGACTCGGCATCCGGCCGCGCCGTGGTCAAGCTAGCAGAGCAGGATGAAGGTGGCCTGCATGTACTCGCCGTCGGCTTGGGCGAGCGCATACTGGAAGGCCTCACCCGCCGTCGCGGGCCGCTGAATCACGGAGTGGTTCATCTGTCCCTTGGTGTAGCTTGCCAGCAGGTCCTTGGTCATCATGCCGGCGCACTTCGAGCCGGTGTTGTTGAGGAGCGCAGCCGTGACCTGTTGGGAAAGGTCGCTGAACGTCTTCCCGGTGGTGCTCGCCAGGTCCATGGTCGTTCCTTCGGTGAGCTTCCCCTGGAGCTCGAAGAAGGTCAGCTTGGCTCCCTTGTTGGTCTCGACGATGAAGGCGAAGGTCCGGTGATTGAGGAGGTTGCGGTCGAGGGCTTGGAACTTGGCGAGGATCGTGGCCTTGTCACCGTAGAAGGAGAACATCTCGGGCGACCAGGCGTTCAGCGCGCAGACCGCAGGATCGACACTGCCGACCTGAGCCAACGCCGTGCTTGCGATCCCCAGGGTGGCCAGGGCAACGATTGCCATAACGAGAGTGAATCGTACGAATCTCATCCTCAGCTCCTTTTTTTCGTGTTGAGGTTAGATTACTTGACTTCTCGATAGTGGTCGTCACACCCCGCGCAGGTCGCGGGCGGCCCGCGGCAGGTGGCCGATATGCAGCAGGACTTCGGCGTCGGTGGGCGGTTCAAGGTCAACCTCGTCAACCTCCCTAGAGCCTGAGCAATTACCCCTGACTAGCATCGCACAGAGTGAGCTTGTTCGCAAGAAGTTCCCGGGGCGGCGGGGCGGCCCAGCGGGAAGGATCGGTGAAGAGGTGCAGGGGCTCTGGCGAGAGGCGCACCTCGGCTTTGGCGCCGAAGGGGAAGCGGTAGCTGGTGCGGGCACCGTCGAGGAAGAGCCAGCCCTGTTCCATTCGGGATTCGACGAGGAGCGATTCGCCTGGGGCGACGAAGCCGCTCGCCATCTCATAGGTTCGCCCCGGCGCGCGGTAGAGCTCGCGGGCGCGGAACTGGATGCGCCGCGAGAGCAACGGCATGCGCCGGCCGCCAGCCGAGGCGATGCCGGCCGTCGAGCCGGCCGGCCCCGCGATCCACAGGCCGGAGCTGCGGTGCTCTTCCTCTTTCTCCGCCAGCCGCAGCAGGTAGCGGCTGGTGGCGGCAGGGTGCTCGTGGACCGCCATGATGTCGTTGAGCGCCGGCTCGGGAAGCAGCCGGCCGTCGAGCGTCACGCCGAGCCGGGCCACGGAGAGGGGGCGCAACGCGCCCTGCAAGATGCGGTCGAGAGTCGCTGCAAAGGTTTCCCGCCTCGCCAATGAGAAGTAGCCCACGCTGTCGCCGGGGGCGGAGTTGACGCCCAGCAGAAAGCCGTCGCGCACCCAGTGCGAGGCCGTCAAAAGGGTGCCATCGCCGCCCACGGAGACGACCAGCCGCGCCGCGGCGATCGCCCGCTGCGCCGGTGCGCCGAGCGAGTCGACCCGCTCCTGGCGGCTGGCGATGCCGCGCTCGGCCAGGACCCTGACGACCTCGGCGAGCGTCTGCTCGTGCGTCTGCGCCGCCGCCAGGAGTTGCTGGGCGCTGCCCTGCCCGGCCTGGGCCAGGCGCGCCGGCTCTCCCCTGCGGTCGACGACCGGGGTCTTCACCACGACGACGCAGGGCGAGAGATCGAGCCGTTCAGCGAAGCTCATCGCAGCGCCTGCTCGAGCGCGCGCCGGAAAGCGGGCGGGTCGATCGCGGGATAGCGATACAGTTGGGGCTCGATTTCTTCGAAGCGTCGGCGGAGCTCCTGCCGGTCGATCAATCCCCGGTCGATCATCTGGCGGACGTCGGTGCGGTCCTGGGAATGGCCCCGCTGGATTTTCGACAGCGCCTGGGCGTAGAAGTCATAGTGATAGAAGGAAAGCCGGCCTTCTCGTCCGATGAAAGCGCTGCGGTCCCGCCAGCCGGAAAGCTCGGGGATGAACTGATCGGGAGAGGCCAGCTCGACGTTGACCTCCAGCTTGTCCTTGATGCGCGGCAGGGCGCGGAAGAGCCGGTCGGTCTCGGGCTCCAGCTTGACGTCGACGTCGACGGTGCCGGACCGCCAGCCGAGGAGAACGGCTGTCGCCCCGCCGGTGAAGTAAAGGCGGACGTTCTGCTCCGCCTCCTCCCCGAGCTCCTGCATGAAGCGGCGGATCCGCTCCGCGTCTAGAGGCCGCCGCATTCCGCCGCGTTCTCGAAGCTGACGAGCCGCCTCACCAGGGCGTTGTACCGGGAGTGGGCGGAGTCCGAATCGGATTCCGCCAGCTTCTCGTAGAGGCGATGCTCCGGAGAGCCGATCACGGTGTCGGGGATCGGCAGGCCAATCCGGCGTAGACGAGGAGCGCCGATCGAGACCAGAAGCGAGGGGATCGACTCGACGCCTCGCGCGAGATCGGCAATCCCTTCCTGGACCAGATCGCCGCCAGGAAAGGCTTCGAGGTTCGTCATCTAGTACGGCACCATCGTGATCTGCAGGTTGGCGTACTGCCAGCCGTAGGTCGGCCATTCGTGGCTGGTGGCTTGGGCGGCGGTGTTGCCGAACTGGACGTTGAAGCCGATGGCGGGAATGGTCAGGACGTTGTTCCTGGCGGTCGCATTCTGGGTCATGACCGCCGCCGTCACGCCGCCGGTCGAGACCGTGGTGGTGATCGTGGCATGCTCGGCGTCGTAGACGTAGTGGATGTGGTAAAGCGTGCCCTGTTGCAACGCCAGCGCCGTTTGCTGCACGGTGATGGCCGGCGGCGCGAGGTCCACGTTCGAGGAGTTCTTGATGGTGCTGACCGGCGGCCCGAAGGTGTTCATGTTGGCGATGGTGTTGGACCGGTTCTTGCCGCGGTAGACCCAGATCAGGCTGTGGTTCTCGGATTCGTGCCCGGCGGTGAAGGCGGCCGGGGTGACGTCCCAGTCGATGGTCATGCTGCGCAGGGAGAGGGCCTGCTGCACCTGCACGACGAGCTGCTTGATTTCATGGCCGACGCTGGGCGTGTGGAACAGCCCATTCAGAGTGAAGACGATGGCGTTGCCCGGGGGCGGTGGCGTGCTGCCGGTGCCGAGGGTCGAGGCGCCGGAGCCCGTAGGGGTGGTGAAGAGGAGGACGCCGGTTGCCGGATTGAACACCGCCCCGTGAGCGTAGAACGCCTTGTCGCAGGTGACCTGGGCGCGGGCATCCACCACGTCGGTCTCGCCGAGCAGGCCCAGGGCATCGCTGAAGTGGCGCAGCGAGAGCGCGTCGACGGTGATCGTGGCGGTGCCGGCGATCTGGCTGCCGTCGGCGCGGAAGACGGAGACGGAGCAGGTGGCGGCGGCCGTTTTGTCCAGGTTCACCACTCCCAGGTCGGTGTAGATGCCGCCGCTCGACCGGCTGAGGCCCAGCAGGTTGGCCTTGGCGCCGGCCGGGACCACGTTGGCCGAGGTGATGACGGGCACCTGCGTGTAGGTCGTCGGGCCGGCCCCCACCGTGTTGGCGAGGCGGGCCTCGACCTGAATGTCGGTGTCGGCGGCGATCTCCAGCAGGCCGGGCTGCCCGGGCGTGGTCAGGCCGATGAGCTTGCCGGTGCGGCCGGTGAGGACCGTGGCCGCGGTGCCGGTGCCGGAGAGGGGGGCGCCGCTGGCGCCGGCGGGCAGGAAGGTCGGCTTGAAGCTCCGCGCCTGGCTGGATGGGTTGGCGATCCAGGCCTCCGTGCGCTGGTGGCTGCCGCTGGCGCCGTCGCGGTCGAGCAGTGGGACGTAGAGGTTTCCCGCCGCCGCCGGCAAGGCCGCGGCCAGTATCGCCGGGAGTGTGAGGCAGGCAAGGAACGTTCTCTTCATAGACCGGACCTCCAGAGGGACTGAACGGATTTTCTCTCGCTGATCGAATTAGTCCCGGGTGAATATTAGCACTTCTCCAGTGTCCTTCCGGCTGGAGAGCTCCGGCCCGGTTGGAGTGCGATGAGAGCGGGATGGGAGTTTGACGTCCTCCCGTAAATATGGGAAGATGGGCTCATGAAGACCACCCTTGAGATTCCGGATGACCTCTTCAGGCGAACCAAGGCCACGGCGGCGACACGCGGGGAAAGCCTCAAAGAGTTCGTAACGTCGGCGCTCCAGGAGCACTTGGAGCGACAACCTGCCGGAGTGTCGGTACGAGGCTGGCGGAGCGTCTTCGGCCAGGCAAAACGAGAGGACGTGGAGGCGGTCGACGCGGTGATCGCCGAAGAATTCGAGCAGATTGAGCCGGATACCTGGCGGTGATCCTCGACACCAATGCGGTTTCTGCTCTTTTTGTTGGGGATTCGGCACTGGGTAAAGTGCTGGGCCGAGACCAGCGGCATCACCTGCCCGTAATTGTCATCGGCGAGTATCGCTATGGGCTCCTTGGCTCTCGCCTGCGAGTCGAATTGGAGAAGCTCCTGGCGAATCTGAGTCGAGAATCTTTCGTCTTGCCGGTCGACGAGACCACTGCCGAGACCTATGCAGAAGTGCGGGACGAGCTCCGTAAGAACGGCCGGCCGATTCCAGAGAACGACATCTGGATCGCTGCCTTGGCGCGGCAACATCACCTGCCGGTCGTCAGCCGGGACGACCACTTCGACTATGTTCCCGAGCTTCGCCGGGTAGCTTGGTAGACGGCGGCTCAAGAGGCGCGGAGAGTCTGCTACACTCTTTGGCCATGCTCACGAGACGGACCCCTTGGGTCCTCGCTCTGACGGCCGTCCTGCTGCTGGGTGTCCTCGACCTTCACCCGGCGGGAGAGCTGCACGACGTCCTGGGCGCCGCGGACGAGGGAAGTTACTCCCAATCCGCGAAGCATCCGAACGCCCCGGTCCACTTCGAGCAGTACGAGGCCGGCCAGCGGCCGGTCTGCCCCTGCTGCCTGCACCAACTGCGGACGGGCGGCGCCTACCCCGCGGCGGCGGCGCATCTCCATGCTCCGTCTCTGGCGGGCTTCCGCGGGCTCCTCTCCACTCCGCTCCTGCGCGAGCGGTGCGCCGCTCCTCGCGGCGCCCGCGGTCCGCCGTCCGCCTGACCTCCCGTTCCGTTCGCGACACGAAGCCCCGCTTCGCTTGAAGCGGCGAGCCTCTGTGCGGTTTCTCCGCGCGGGCTCCACGAACGAAACATTGCCCTGGCTGCCGCGAACCGGCGGCCGGGAGACAAGGCTTTGGCCTTTCCTGGAGGTCCGATGAACGTGCAACGTCGTTGTACAGGCGGAGCCCTGCTCGCCTTGGTCCTTTCCATCTTCGTCCTGCCTGCCGCCGTTGGGGCGGGGCAGATCCGCGGCAAGGTCGTGGATCCCGCCGGCGCGGCGCTGCCCGGCGTCACGGTGACGCTCGCCAACGATCTTTCCGGCTCCTCGCAGCAGACCGTCTCGGGCGCGGACGGCTCCTTCATCTTCTACAACGTTCCCAATAATCCTTATCACCTGCGGGCTACGCTGGACGGCTTCGCCGACTTCCACGCGGACGTCGACGTCCGCGGCAGCGTGCCGCTGGAGCCGAAGGTCGAGATGACGCCGACTTTTTCCGGCTCCACCACGGTGACTGCGGAGAAGGAAAACGTCGCCCTGGAGACCGATGACTCCTCGTCCCACGTCGACGTCGACAAATCGCTCGTGCGCCGCTTTGCCGCGCCGGTGGCCTCGCGCGCCTTCGAGGCCATCGTGCTCTCCGCGCCCGGCTTCAGCCAGGACGAAAACGGCCGTTATCACTTCCAAGGCGGCCACTCGCAGCAGCTCCTGGTGATCGACGGCCAGCCGATCGGCGACCAGGTGGGCGTCACCTTCTCCAACTCGCTCAACCCGGCGATCGCCGAGGGAATCGAGATCGTCACCGGCGGCGTGCCCGCCGAGTATGGAGAGAAGGCCTTCGGCGTCATCAACCTGACCACCCGTTCCGCGCTGGGGCACGACGGCTTTCACGGCGACGTGGGGGTGGGCGCGGCTCGGTTCTCCACTCTGGAAGGGTCGGCCGCCGTGGGTTGGGGCGGGCAACGGTCCGGTCTCTTCCTGGACCTCGACGCCTCGAAGTCCGATCGTTTCCTCGATCCGGTCTCCTTCGACAACTTCCACAATCACGGCGACACCCGCCGCCTCTTCGGCCGCTGGGACGGGCTCTCGCCCTCGGGCTCCGACTCCTTCCGGCTGACCGGGAGCGGCGGCAAGACGGACCGCGACGTGACCAATCTCCCCTCACAGGAGGCAGCCGGGCAGAACCAGCAGGTGGCCTCGCAGGACTGGAACCTGAACCTCGGCTACCAGCACGTGGCCGCCGCCGGATGGGTGCTCGACGCCCAGGTCTACGCGCGAGACAACACGCTCCACCTGACCGGCTCGCCGAACGATACGCCGGTCATCGCCGATCAGGACCGCTCGCTCCAGAATCAGGGGACGAACCTGTCGCTCTCGAAGCTGGTGGGAAACAACGAGCTCAAAGCGGGCGTGCAGGCCAAGCGCTTCCCGATCCGCGAGTCCTTCACCTTCGGCATCACCGATCCGGGGTTGAACGATCCCGAGTCGGATGGTTACAACCCCAACGTCGCTCCCTATGACCTGACCCGGGGCGGCACCCTCTTCAACTTCAACGGCGAACGGACCGGTCAGTATTATGCGGGCTATGTGCAGGACAGCCTGCGCTGGCAGAATCTGACGGTCAACGCCGGCCTGCGCTACGACCACAACAACCTTTTCGAGACGGAGAAGTTGCTCCAGCCGCGCCTGGGCCTCGCGTACTACGTTCCGGCCACGAAGACCGTTCTCCGCGCCGCCTACGACCGGATGTTCATCACCCCGGAGTACGAAAACATCCTGCTATCCTCCTCGGCCGCGGCGGCGGCGCTCGTGCCTCCCCAATTGCAGGGCAACAGCCAGCTCGGCGGAGGGCAACTCTTCAACGTCTCCGAGCGGCACAACTCCTACAACTTCGGTGTCCAGCAGGGTCTCGGCTCCGCCCTGCGGCTCGACCTTTCGTACTGGAAGCGAAAGGTGGTGAACGCGGCCGATCAGGACCAGTTCTTCAACACCGGCATCGTCTTCCCCCTCAACTTCAAGGGTGGGGACCTGAACGGCTGGAACGTCAGGGTGGACGGCGGACCCTGGAACGGCCTGCGCGGCTACCTCTCGATCGGCCACGTCCATGCCCTGTATGAGAACCCGTTCGTGGGCGGCCTCTTCCTTGACGCCGGCGCGCTCGACACCCTTGCCGGCGGATCCTTCCTGATCGACCACGACCAGGACCTCCAGGAGCAACTCGGCGTCTTCTGGGACGTCCAGCAAACCGGGTTCTGGATGGGCGTCACCCAGCGCTACGACTCGGGGTTGGTGACCGACGCCGGCACGATCGAGGACGTCCTCTCCAGCCCGGACACCGCCTACGCGGCCCCCTTCATCCGCTTCGATGAAGTACCCCAGCGCATCCGCCCCCGGACCATCTGGAACGCTTCGCTGGGCGCTCGGCTCCAGAAGTACGGCCTGCCCTTCGAGGTGCAGCTCGATGTCCTGAACATCGCCGACAAGCAGGGCCTCTACAACTTCCAGTCGGTCTTCGGCGGCACTCACGTGATTCCGCCGAGGACAATCGCCGGACGTATCCGTTACGTCTTCTAAGGCTGTCGAATGACCCTTCGGACCGCAGAAGTGAGGCCGTCTCTTTCGCTGGCGGACCTGTCCTTTTGCCGCAGGTTCGCCTCCTCCTCGAGAGGGGCGGTCTCTCTCCTGCGGTCCGAACGGGTTTTCTGCTGCACGTTCAGTGCAAGGTCTCGGGGCTGAGGAGTCAAAAAGAAGGCGCCCTCTCCGAGAAGGAGCGAGAGGGCGCCGTTGAGAGGTGCTGCGGGGTTTCTACTGCACGTTCAGTGCGAAGTCATCGACCACGAACGAGGTTTGCAGCGAGACGTCTTCCGAGGCGAGCAGGTAGACCCGGATCGTCTGTCCCTTGTACGCGATCAGGTTGAAGCTCTTCTGCGCGTAGCCGGTGTTCTTGTTCAGGTTGGAG
The DNA here is from genome assembly GCA_049284515.1 of Thermoanaerobaculia bacterium. GTDB lineage: Bacteria > Acidobacteriota > Thermoanaerobaculia > Multivoradales > UBA5704 > DATARR01. Next base: position 25,525 of record JBAPYB010000531.1, on the reverse strand, counting down.
TAGGTGGCGAGCGTCGCGAGCACCGTGTTGGAGGAGTTGCGGATCTGCACCTGCAAGGTGTCGTACGCGGTCGTGGTGGTGGTTTCCGCCGTGTCGATGTGGAGCCAGAAAGTGAGCGTCGCCGTGGTCGCCGTCGACGGGATCGTCACCTGCTGGTAGAGGGTGTCGGTGTGAGTGGTGCCGTAGCCGTCCATCCAGGCGTCCCAACTTCCGCTGTGCGGCGGCTCGCTCGACGAATTGTTGATGACGCCCGCCGTGGGCACCCAGGGAGTCGCGGTCGTGCCGTTCTCGAATCCCGGATTGCCGAGCAGTTGCTGGGCCGCGCTGCTGGAGACGGTGAGGGTGTAAGTGGTTGAGTGGACCGTGCTGCCGCTCGTTCCCGTGATGGTGATGGGATAGGTTCCCACGGCCGTGCTGGAGGCGACGGTGATCGAAACCGTCGAGCTGCCGGAGCCGGGCGCCGCGATGGAGGTCGGGCTGAAGCCGACGGTGACGCCGGTGGGCTGGCCGCTGGCCGTGAGCGCGATGGCGGCGTTGAAGCCTCCCGAGATCGTCGTCGTGGCGGTGGCCGACCCGGAGCCGCCCTGCTGGATCGTCGCCGAGGTCGGCGACACCGAGATCGCGAAATCGGGCACCGGAGCGCTGGAGACGGTGAGCGTGTAGGTGGTGGAGTGGACCGTGCTGCCGCTCGTTCCCGTGATGGTAATGGGATAGGTTCCCACGGCCGTGGTCGAGGCGACGGTGATCGAAACCGTCGAGCTGCCCGAGCCGGGCGCCGCGATGGAGGTTGGGCTGAAGCCGACGGTGACGCCGGAGGGTTGGCCGGAGGCTGAGAGCGCGACGGCGGCGTTGAAGCCGCCCGAGATCGTCGTCGTGGCGGTGGCCGATCCTGAGCCGCCCTGCTGGATCGTGGAGGAGGTCGGCGACACCGAGATCGCGAAGTCGGGGCTGGCGCTGCTGTCGAGGATCGCCGCAGTCCAGATCTCCTCGGACGCGCCGCTACGGCGGTCGGTCCATGAGGGGTAGAAGGTGCCCGAGATACCGTCGACGTTGATGTAGTCGCCGTACTGGTTGCCGCTGTCGGCGCCCGCGGTCGTCTCGTTGGTCGACGCGGTCGTCACCTTGAACGGCGCGCTCCAGGTCAAGCCGTCATCGGTCGAGGACTGGTAGTAGAGGTTGACCGATTTGCGAGTCGAATCGCCAACGGTGTCGTAATAGACCAGCGAGATCCTGGCGCTCGTCGGGTCCACCACCAGCCAGGGGAAAAACTGGTCGTTGAGCCCGGACTGATTGTTGATCTTCACCGGCGCCGACCAGGTCGTGCCGCCGTTGGTGGAACGCGAGAAGAAGATGCGGGTCTTGCAGGTGGAGGCCGCGTTCGTGCCGGGACCGCCGCCGCTGGTGCAGCCGGAGTCGCCGCTGAGGTCGTTCCAGGCGGCGTAGACATTGTTCCTGGTGCCGTCGCTGAAGGCGCCGCCGGTGGTGTAAATGAGGGCCTGGCGGCTGGCGTCGGCCGGAATGGAGACCTCGAACGAGCCGAAGCCCTGGGCAATTTTCACCGGCGTGGCGAAAGACACGCCGCCATTGGTGGACTTCGCGACGTAGAAGCCGCGGCTGCCGGTGTCCGGGTAGAAGCCGAAGACGTCGCCGTTGGCGTTGGTCTTGATGTCGCCGCCGATGGCCGTGCCGGTGGTCTCTCCGTGGCTGATCTGGACCGGCGTCTGCCAGGAGCCGGTCGGGCCGGTGCGCCGCGCCACCACGGCCGGAAGGCCGGGGTGCCAGATGACGTAGATGTTGTCCTTGAACGGCGACGTGGCGCTGTGATCCGTCCACATCATCTGTTTGTCGTTGTTGGTCAGGCCGCCGGAGAAGGTGGCGTCGAAAGTCCAGGTGGCGCCGCTGTCCGTCGACTTGTAGGAGCGCATGGTGAGGACGGTCGCCGCCGCATTGATGCCGATCGTCGTCGACCAGGCGGTGCCGTCGGAGGTCCACTCCACCGTCGGGTCGGACATGAAGGAGTCGCCGGTGACCAGGGGCAGCAGCGTCTGCCCCCAGGACACGCCGGCATTCGAGGAGAAGAACATCGCCTGCCGGCCGCTGGAGCTGATGTTGTTCGAGGCGCCGATGACTTTCTGGGGATTCCAGTAGTTGACTCGAATCGCCGACTCGCTGCGCGGCGAGGTCTGGGCGCCGGAGATCCGCTCCTCGCCGGTCTCGCTGGCCGTCTTCGAGGGCAGGCCTGACGGCTCCCGCGTGCCGGGCCTCAGATCCTGATGGCTGAGCATCCACTCGTGGACCTCGTTCAGGACCAGCGGGTAGCCGCCGGTGGGGTCCTTCGGAGAATACTGGTCATCCGGATGGTTCTTGTGCCACAGGACCCGCAGCCAAAGCGGAATCCTGAGGGAGTCCTTGGCTTCCTCGGGCCGCAGGAGGCCGAAGTCCTGGTTCTCGGCGATCAGCTTCTCCAGGTTGCTGCCGGGAAGGACGCGGTCTCTCTGCATCTGCTCTTTGAAGGTCGGCCAGTCGGCTTGGGGCGCGGCGCCGGCGGAGGCTGCGGCGAACAGGGCGAAGCCGGCGATGAGTAGGGCGGCCGCGCGGACGTGTGCCGACTGGCGCAGGCGCGCGCCTGAAATCAAGCGTTTCATCGAATCTCTCTCCTCAGGAAAGCCAGTGAATGAGGGCCGGCTGCCGCGCCTCCTACGCCAGAAGCCGTCCATCAACCAAGAGTGCTCGGAGCAGGACAAAGTGAGCCCTGGAGGTAATGTGGACTCTTGCGCGGCAAATCTGGTACGCTTCCGGGCCATGCTCACAAGGCGGACCCCCTGGGTCCTGGTCCTGGCGGCTGTGGTTCTGGTAGGTGCTCTCGACATGCACCTGGCGGATGAGTCGCACGAGTTCGCAGGCGCGCCCGCCGATGGAACCTATTCTCTGTCGGCGAAGCATCCCAACGCTCCCGCTCACTACGAACAGTTCGAGGAGGGCCAGCGGCCGGACTGCCCCTTCTGCCTGCACCAACTACGAATCTCCGGTGCCCATCTCCGCCTCGTTTCGCGGCTTGCGACACCCACGTTGGGCAGTTACCGGGGTCCCGACGCCGCTCCTATCCTGCGCGAGCGTCGCGCCGCTCCCGACGTTGCCCGTGGTCCGCCGGCGCCCTGATCCTTACCCTTCACATTTCCCAGCAGTCCCCGCTTCCCTGACGCGGCGATCCGTTGTGATCGTCGGCGTGGCGAAGGTGATTGCGCCAAGAGAGTTGCAGGCCGTATCCGGCAGGTCTGCGTCGTTGGGCTACGACGCTTGCAACCGGAGACAGCTCGGAACCGCAGAAGCGAGGCCGCCCCTTTTCGCTGGTGGACCTGTCCCTTTGCCAGGCGGGTTCACCTCCTCCTCGAGAGGGGGCGGCCTCTCTTCTACGGTTCCGTGGGCCACATTCTACAATTCTCATGGGGAAAAGGGAGCTGCACGGCGGATGGCCGGGCTCTCGATGCGGAAGTAGGAGTATCTGGGAGAGAGATCGTGTTACGATCCGTGTGCGTGCCAAAGCGGCACCTACTACGATCATGCACCGCCTCCGGCCTCTCGGCACCCTGCTCCTGGCCACCGCCTTCACGGTGGTCCAGTTGCTCGCCACGGCGCCCCTGCTCCACCCCCGTTGCAACCTGCTGGGGATGCTGACCCTCCAGGGACCCACCCCGGCGGCGTTGCACACGCCGGAGCGGGCATCCACCGGGAGCACCGACGAATGCCCGGTGTGCATGGTCTCAGGCCTCGCGGCGGTCCTTTCGCCAAGCCTTTCGGTGTTCGCTCCCAACGCTCGAGTGGCCGCGCAGCTCCTGCCGGTCCAAGCCGCAATCCGGGCTCTCCCCGGCGAAAACCTCCACAGCCGCGCCCCGCCTGTCCTGTAGTCCTCCCAAGCCGGCCATCGTCGCCCCGGTTTCACGCTGAAACCGCGGAGAGAGCTCCAGGAGGGCTCCTTGAATCGATTGCGTATCGTACTTCTCGCTGCTTTGGGCGGCGCGGCCTGGCTGCTCTCGGGGCCCGTCTCGGGCCAGACCCCGTCTCCGGCGGTGCTGCGACTGTCGCGCCGCCAGGCGATCGCCGAGGCGCTCGCCCGCAATCCGGGCCTGCTGGCCTCCAAAGAGCAGGTCGAGCAGGCGCGGGCGGCGGTGGTGACGGCCACGGCGTTCCCCGATCCCACCCTGGCCGTGGACGTCGCGGGCCAGAGCAAGCCCCTCAATCCGAATTCGAACAACTCGAACGACGTCGGCTTCGGCGTCACCTTTCCCTTCCCCGGCAAGACGAAGCTGCGCGGCGAGGTGGCGAAAGCGGACCTCAAGGCCGCCGAATTCACCTTGGCGCAGCTCCAGCAACAAGTGGCCTCGCAGACGGCGCAGGCCTACGACGGCATCCTCGTGGCCCTGCGCCATGCCATGGACCTGAAGCAGGGCAAGGAGCTGGCCCTCGACTTCCTGGCCAAGACCAGGGCCCGTTTCCTCGCCGGCACGGTCCCCAAGGTGGACGTCGTCAAGGCGCAGGTGGACGTCTCGCAGGCCGACAACGACCTGATCGCCAACGAGCGCTCGCTGCTCACCGCCCAGGCCAATCTCAACCGGCTCCTCGGGCGCTCGGGCGGCGCGCCCATCGAGACCACGGACAGCCTGGAGGTGCCGGCCTCGATCGCCGAGCTCGAAGCGCTCGAGAAGCTCGCCCAAGGCTCGCGGCCCGAGCTGAAGAGCCTGGAGATCCAGCGCCAGGGAGCGGCTGCCGCCACCCGGCTGGCCCGCAGGTTCTGGGCGCCGGACATCAACCTCACCTTCAGCCGCAACGCCGTCGAGGGGAGCCCCACGACCTACACCACGGGCATCGGGCTCGGGTTCCCCATCTTCTTCCGCCAGCACCTGCAGGGCGAGGTCGCCTCGGCGATCCACCGCGAGCAGGAGCTGGCCGCCAACGTCGCGGACGTCACGGCCCAGATCAGCCTCGACGTGCGCACCTCCTACGCCAACGCCTCCACGGCATTGCGCCAGGCCGTCTTCCTGCGCGACGAGCTGCTGCCGGAGGCACGCGAGGTCTACCGGGTGGCTTCCGTCAGCTACGGCCTCGGCGGCGCTTCCGCCCTGGAATTGCTCGACGCCAAGCGGACCCTGCTCGACGCCGAAAAGCAGTACGCCGACGCCCTCGCCGCCGCCAACGACGCCCAGGCCGCCCTCGAGCTCGCGGTGGGCGCTCCGCTTCCCGCCGCGGTGTCCTCCGCATCCTCAGGAGCCCATCCATGAGAGACCGCCTCCGATCGTCGATATTGGCCGGCGTGGCCGCCGTCGCCCTTTCGCTCCTGTCGGCCTGTTCGGGCCCCAAGAAGGCTGCCGATCCGCCGGCTCCGGAGTCCGCGGCGGCGGCGAAGGCAAAAGACCTCACGCTCGATCCGGCGCAACGCCGGAAGATCCGGCTGGAAAAAGTGGCGCTCACCTCGTTCCGGCGCACCATCGAGGCCACCGGCGCCGTCGCCTTCGACCAGAACCGGGCCACCCAGGTGCTGGCGCCGATCTCGGGTCCCGTGGCCCGCATCCAGGTCGAGGTCGGAGCCCGCGTCGGCCGCGGCCAGCCCCTGGCCACCGTGGCCTCGCCCGATTTCGCCGCCGACGTCAGCGCGCTGCGCAAGGCCGAGGCGCTGGCAAAGAACGCCCGCCGGGTCGCCGACCTCGACCAGCAGCTCTGGAAGAACGACGCCATCGCCCGGCGCGACGTGGAGCAGGCCGAGACCGACGCCGTCTCCGCCGAGGCCGACCGCGACGCCGCCCTGCAACAACTGCGCGACCTCGGAGTCGACGACAAGACCTTGCAGGCCATCCAACGGAATCAAACCTCCTACGCGACCGGCGGCCTCATCCGCTCGCCGCTCGCCGGCACGGTGGTGGAAAAACTGATCACTCCCGGGCAGCTCCTCCAGGCGGGGACGACGCCCTGCTTCACGGTGGCCGACCTCTCGACGGTGTGGGTGATGGCGAACATCTTCGAGACCGACCTGCCGTTCGTGGCGCCCGGCGACACCGCCCGGGTGCTGACCGGCGGACCCGGCGGACCGGGTGTTCCGGTCGTGGGAAAAGTGGATTACATCTCCGCCCTCGTCGATCCCACGACGCGGGCGATCGCCGTGCGTATCGTGGCGCCGAACCCCCGGGAGGCTTTGAAGCGGGATCTCTACGTGCGCGTCGAGATCCAGTCGAGCCGCGAGAGAAAGGGTTTGCTGGTGCCCGTTTCCGCCATTCTGCGCGACGACGAGAACCTGCCGTTCGTGTTCGTCGCCATGGCGGACGGAACCTTCCCGCGCCGCCGCGTGGAGATCGGTTCCCGGATGGGAGACCGGCAGGAGATCACCTCCGGCCTGACGGCGGGGGAGACCGTCGTCGCGGAGGGCGGGCTGTTCCTGCAGACCGCGGGGGGCTCATGAACGGTTCCGAAACGGTTTCTCCGCAGGCGCCGTCGATCATCCACCGCATCGTGGCCGTGGCCTTGCGCCAGCGCTTCCTTCTGATCCTCGCGGCGCTGGTGCTGACCGGCGCCGGCATCTGGTCCTTCAAGCGGCTGCCGGTCGACGCCTATCCCGACCTGTCGCCGCCCCTGGTCGAGATCGTCACCCAGTGGCAGGGGCACGCGGCGGAGGAGGTCGAGCGCCTGATCACCGTGCCCGTCGAGGTCGAGATGAACGGCCTGCCGGGGCTGACCGTGGTGCGTTCCATCTCGCTCTACGGCCTCTCCTCCGTCCGCATCACCTTCGCGCACGGCACGGACCGCTACTTCGCCCGCCAGCAGGTGTTCGAGCGGCTGCCGGACGTCGCGCTGCCGGACGGCGTCTCACCCTCCGTTTCGCCGCTTTTCTCCCCCTCGGGATTGATCTACCGGTATGTATTGGACAGCCCGGACCGCACACCTACCGAGCTCAAGACGATCGAGGACTGGATCGTCGAGCGGCGCTACAAGTCGGTGCCCGGCGTGGCGGACGACTCCGGCCTCGGCGGCCCCACCATGCAGTACCAGGTGCTCCTCGACCCGGCGAAGATCGCCGGCGCGGGGTTGTCGGTGCCCACCGTGGTCGCCGCTCTCGGCGCCAACAACAGCAACGCGGGCGGCGGCTTCTACTCCCAGGGGGGGCAGTTCTACTACGTGCGCGGGCTGGGCCGCCTGACGACGCCCGAGGACATCGGCAACGTCGTCCTCGCCGTTCACAACGGCATTCCCGTGCTGGTCAAGGACGTCGGCCAGGTGGTTCTCGGCGAGGCCCCGCGGCTCGGCCAGTTCGGCTTCAGTGATCGCTCCAATAATCGAGACGAGGCCGTCGAGGGCGTCCTCTTGATGCGCACGGGCGAGCAGGCCCAGGTCGTGCTGCAGGATATCGAGCGGAAGACCCGGGAGCTCAACCAGTCGATCCTGCCGCCGGACGTCAAGATCCATCCCTTCTATGACCGCCGCGACCTGATCGCGCTCACCACCCGCACCGTCGAGGACAACCTTTTGCGCGGCATGATCCTGGTCGCCGTCATCCTCATTTTCTTCCTCTACGATCTGCGCTCCGGCCTCATCGTCGCCGCCACCATTCCGGGCGCCCTGCTCTTTGCGTTCGTCTGTCTCGACCTGAAGCACGTTCCCGCCAACCTGCTGTCGATCGGTGCCATCGACTTCGGCATCCTGGTCGACGGCGCGGTGGTGATGGTGGAGAACATCTTCCGCCAACTGGCGTTGCGGGAGGGCAAGCCGTTCAAGATCCACGAGGTGATCCTCGAGGCGGCCAGCGAGGTCGACCGGCCGATCGTCTACGCGGTGGCGGTCATCATGGCGGGATTCCTGCCCATCTACGCGCTCTCCGGACCCTCGGGCGAGCTGTTCAAACCGATGGCGGACACCACCATTTTCGCCCTGCTCGGCTCGCTCGTCCTCACCCTGACGCTGCTGCCCGTCCTCTGCGCCGTGGTGCTGAGGAAAGGTGTGCGCGAGCGGCGCAACGTCCTCTTCGAAGCGATCAAATCCGCGTACACCCGGGGGCTCGACGCCTGCCTTCGCCATCCGTGGGCCACCACCGCCGTCTCGGCCCTGCTTCTCGTCGGCTCTCTCCTGCTGGTCCCAGGGATCGGCGCCGAGTTCATGCCGCATCTCGACGAGGGCGCGCTGTGGGTCCGCGCCACCATGCCCTCCACCATCTCCTTCGAGGAGGCGGCGAAGATCTCGCCCCAGGTGCGGGCGATCCTGCGCTCCTTTCCCGAGGTCACCGTGGTGACTTCCGAGCTCGGCCGTCCGGACGACGGCACGGACCCGACGGGTTTCTTCAACGACGAGTTCTTCGTCGGCCTGAAGCCCTACGGCGAGTGGAAGGGTCCCTACCGCACGAAGCCCGAGCTCATCGCGGCAATCCGCGCCAGGCTCAAGGCCTTTCCGGGCATCGTCTTCAACTACACGCAACCGGCCGAGGACGCGGTGGACGAGGCGGAGACGGGCTTGAAGAGCGCGTTGGCTGTCAAGGTTTTCGGTCCCGACCTGAACGTGCTGGAAGCCAAGGGGCGGGAGATCAAGGAGGTGCTCGAAAAGGTGCCCGGCATCGCCGAGGTGACGGTGGTCAAGCAGCTCGGCCAGCCCAGCTTGATCGTGGACGTCGACCGCGGCAAGATCGCGCGCTACGGCTTGAACGTGGCGGACGTCAACGGCCTCATCGAGGCCGCGGTCGGCGGCACCGCGGCGACCCAGGTGGTGCAGGGCGAAAAGCTTTTCGACCTGGTGGTGCGCCTGCAGCCGCAGTTCCGGCAATCGCCGGAGGCGATCGGCAACATCCTCGTCGCGACGCCGGGAGGCCAGCAGGTGCCGCTCAAGGAGCTGGCGCGGATCCAGGAGGAAAACGGCGCCTCCTTCATCTACCGCGAGAACAGCTCACGGTATATCGGCATCCAATATTCGGTCGTGGGGCGGGACCTGGCGAGCGCGGTCGAGGACGCCAGGAAGCAGATCGATGCGAAAGTGAAGCTTCCCATCGGCTACGAGGCCGTCTGGGGCGGCGAGTACGAGGAATATACGGCGTCGCGCCAGCAGCTCCGCATCATCCTGCCGTTGACGATCTTTTTGATCTTCCTCATCCTTTTCCTGCTCTACAACAACTTCAAGTTTCCTTTCATCACGGTGCTGGCGGTGCTGCTCTCCGGTCCCATCGGCGGCTTGATCGCCCTGCGGCTTTCGGGCACGCCGTTCTCCGTCTCGTCGGGCATCGGCTTCCTGGCGCTGTTCGGCGTCTCGGTGCAGACGGCGGTGATCTACATCTCCTACGCCAATGAGCTGCGAGGAGGCGGCATGGGCATCGCAGAGGCGACCCGTACGGCGGCGATCCTGCGCCTGCGGCCGATCATGATGACGGCGCTGGTGGCGGCCTTCGGCCTGTTGCCCGCCGCCTTCTCGACCGGCATCGGCTCCGACTCGCAGCGCCCCTTCGCCCTGGTGATCGTCGGCGGCCTCTTCTCCCGCCTGCTGATCAGCGTCTTCCTGATGCCGGCGCTCTACGCCCTGGTGGCCCGGCCGGGGGACCGGCTGGAGGTTTGAGCGTGGTCTCGAAGTAGCTCAGACCAACACCGACCGGCGTGTTTTCGTCTGCCCGACCTCCGCGGCGGCTAGCTGGCCTGATGCTGGAACCGCGCGCTCCCGCCCCCAAGCACGGATTGCGTCGATCGCTTCCGGGTTCGTCTTCGAAAGCGGAACGGTATTGCGAAAGACCTTGCGCCAGTAGTCGTCGTCGACAGCCTCATCTCCTTTGAGCATGGCCTCCTTGGCGACTTCTGCCACGGAAGCCTCGAGGTCGCTCCCTGCGAAACCTTCAGACATATCGACGAGCTCGTCCAGGAGCAGCTCACGTTCCAGGTTCCGCCGTAGATAGCGCTTGGCATAGAGGGAAAGGATCTCCCGCCGCTCGCCAGGATCGGGGAGGTCCACGAAGAAGATTTCGTCGAAGCGCCCGCGGCGGAACAGTTCAGGTGGCAGCTTGCCGATGTCGTTGGCTGTGCTCACGACGAAGACACGGGCCCGGCCTTCCTGCATCCAGTAGAGGAAGTGGCCTACCAAGCGTGTCGAGGTGCCACCATCGCCTGAGGAACCGGCACCGGCGAGCCCCTTTTCGATCTCGTCGATCCAGAGCACGCAGGGAGCCACCCGGTCGGCCATGGCCAGCGACTCCTTGAGGCGGGCCTCACTCTGACCGAGGTATTGCCCGTGGATGTTGGCGAGGTCCAACCGGTACAGGGGAAGGTTCCAGCTACCGGCAACGGCTTTGGCCGAGAGGGACTTGCCGCACCCAGGGACCCCCACCAAGAGCACCCCCCGCGGAGGGCGGAGTCCACGCTCCCGCAGGTCCATGGTCAGCAGGGGCCGCTGCTTGTCGAGCCAGGCTCGCAGCCCTTGGAGCCCTCCGAGGCTCAGATCGCGATTTGCGACCTGGACTCGCTCCAGGCCCGAGATGTCAGAGAAGATCTGGTCCTTGATCTGCGAGAGCTCAATCAGGTCGCCCCGGGTCACCGCCCCCTTGGCCAAGAGCGTCACAACTGCGTTCTCTGCCTCGACTCGGCTCACTCCGGAAAGGATCGTCGCCGCCTCGCTCAACTCGGGGTCAGCCCACTCGATAAGGAGGGTGCCGCGGTAGTCGGCGAGCTGACCGTCGATGATCTCGCGCATCTCGTCAATGGTCGGCAGATCGAGGGCCAGGGACATGCCCTGGCGCTGAAGACGCGGCCAAACCGGCCCCGATGTCAGGGCCACCACGGTCCCGCCCCGTGCCGTTCCTTCATGCACCACGTCCAGAAGCTGACGGGTGAGCGCGTTGTCGGCTTCGAGGTCCTGCACCTCGGTGAGCACGAAAGTGAGGTTCTGCCTCTGAAGGAGCTGCTGCCCTACGAAGTCCAGGGCTCCGGCCGCCGACCGGTCCTCGTTGACGCTGCGATTCGTAGCAAGGTCCCGCATGCCCTGGGACAGGGTGTGACAGTAGATAGGTATCCCCAATTCAGAGGACAGTCCACGAAACAGCTCCAGGGCGCGATCTCGCTCTTCGGTGCGCAGCGAGAGGAACGGAATCCGCGCCTTGAGATAACGGTGCAGAGCCTGGCGGCAACTAGTGAAGTCTGGCATGGCTCAGCTCAGGATGCGGCGACGGCGGTCGGAGATCGAGGGCTCGTCGCAGGATGGGGCTGAAGCCGTCGACATCGGCTCGGGCGGGATCTCTAGACGCGCGGCAGCCGCACGAACCGAACGCAGGAGGACGCCCTGGTCGCCACGTTCTCGGAGGAGGGTCGATTCCAGAGATGCACTGGTCTGCCGCGACCAACGCTCGAGCTCGCCCAGCAGGTGGGAGCGCACCTCGGCCGGCGCGCAAGGCAGCCGGCAGAAGCGGGCCAGGGGATGGATGCCGCGGCCTGCGCGAATGAGAGTTGACTCGATCCCATGCCGGTCTCCCCGGGCGCGGTCGAGATCCTTTTGAAGTTGAGAAGAGAGAGCCCGCAGGCGATCAGCGAGCACTTCGTTCATTCGGGACGTCCAGCGCTCGGCCATGCCCGGAGACCACTCGATATGGCCGCCTTCGAGAGCCACGATCACACCGTCATCGCCGGCGCGAAAGCGGTCCAAGAGATCCTGCCATTCGGCGTAGGTCGTCGGTGGAACCGGCGCGCTCAAGGGATCCTTCTCCGACGGACGAAGCTCGTGGGCGGAAGCAGGTCCCAGTCTGGAAGCTGCGAGGCAAGTGGGGACTGAGGCGCCTGGGCAGAAAAGGTTGCCGGCTCTGGAGCTGACGCGCGATCGGCAGGCTGTGAGTCCAAGGGTGGCAGAGGTTGGGACATGTGAGGGCTCCTCGTTTTCAGCTCAGAATGGATCGCGCCTCCTCCGGACGGCGGAGGAGATGCTGGTCGGATTGGATCAATTCAAGGACGTCGGCCACGGCATCGGCCTCCGTATCCGCGCTCGCCCAGATGCGGCGCAGATCCACGAGCTCCGCAAGACAGGCACGGAGGATTCGCAGCGCGCTTTCCCGCTCGGCTCCAATCTGCTGGAGAGCCTTGTCCCGGGCGGCCGCTTGGTTCTTCTTCGCCATGTAGAACAGGCCGCCAGCCACGGCCAGCAGTAGAAAACCGAACAGCCAGCCCTTTTGAAGCAGGGCCACGACCCCGAAGAGCGCGCCGATGATCGCGAAGATGAAGGCGGCCCCCAGGCCCACAGCTTGGACGGCTTGCTCCTGCTGGAGCCGGTAATAAGAGTCCAGGCTCGTCACCAACTCCGCCTCGTTGGCACCGTCCCGGCTCTTACCTCTCCAGGGGCCGATCGAAAGGTCGACCTCCGCGGGCACGGCGGCACGGTCCCGCGCGACGAGATCGCGGTGGCCCATGAGGATCCACTCCCTGGAGACGCCTACGGCATATCGCTGAGTGGCTCGGCTCGCCTGTGAGGCCTCCGGGTGCATGGCCGCGTTGGTGAGAAGGGCAGAGAAGGGCATCGTCTCGGCGAAGGCTTCATCCTCGGCCGCCATCCTGCGGCTCGCGGCGTCTCGATTTCCCTGCTCCTGCACGATGAGCTGGAGAAAGCGGTCTTCCTTGCGTAGCGGGAGCTCCTCGTCGTCAAAGTTGGTGACCAGGGAGTCGAGTAGGTCGTCGACTGCCGTCTCCAACTGCGGCGGAACAGGAATCTCGCCCTCGAAGAGCTTGTGGAAATAGTTGGCGACCTGGCCGTTGCGTCGCGCCGAGGCGAGAGCCGACTCCAGCCGCGGCCAGGTCAGGCTATGCTGGCGCAGGGTCGGGAACTCGCTGGCCCCGACCTTGGGCGTGCGGGCGTCGAGAGCCTCGGACCAGCGGCGGCGCTGCTCGTCGAGGAAGTTCCCGGCCTGTTCCAACTCCTGGATCCAGCCCGAGCTGACCCGGAGGCAAACCTCCTGGGCCGAGCTCCCAAAGACGCCGCTCGCCACGGCGTCGAGCATCACGATCACCTCACGGTCGAGCGTCTGCGGATTCTGGAGCAGGAAGTAGCGTCCGAGCCAATTGAGCAGGGCACGCGTGCGCTTTGCACGCCGGCAGACCAGCGCGAAGAAGAGGGCCGTCTTGTTGCTGTCGCGATTCAGGGCCTCGCCGAGGGCGCGCTCGGCCAGGGGCTTGTTGTCGGCGATCCAGGCGGTGAGGGCGACCAAGCCGGGCGCGAGCCAGTAGCGCGGCGCCGCCAGCATGAGCTCTTCTGTCGCGGTACGCATGGTCTCCTGGCGCACGATCGCCACGTCTGTGGCCTGCAGGATTCCCGTCACCCGCCGACGGACGTCGGAATAGTGGCCGAAGCGCTGATCGAGCTCCTGCCTCACCTTGACCAGCCGGGTCTCGGCGAGTTGCAGCTCGCTGCGAAGGGCATCGGCGGTGACGTAGGTGATGAACTCCTGGTAGAGCTGCTCCAGCCGGCTCCGGGTCTGCTCGCCCTGCTGTGAGACCGCGAGAACCTGCTGGTTGACTCGGGCAACGTTGTCGTTCACCACCTCGAGCCGCCGGATCACGGGTGACAGGTCGACGGAAATCACTTGGCTCATGCGGGATCTCCAATCCAGGCGACGGCGCCATCCGCGCTCACAGCGCGGCAGCCGTCTGCATAGACCTCGATGAAAGCGTACGAAGGATGAAGGGCGAGGGCGCGGGCTCCCTCGAACGGCGCCGGCATGGGGCGGAACGTCTCATAGTGCTCGACGATCTCTCCTCCCAGATCGCAGACATGGACCTGATAGGGAGCTCCGAGATGGCAGGTGGACACGATCCCGAGCGGACGTTGGTCCAGGGAGAGGTCCGGGAACTCTCGGCTGATCTCTTCGAGGAGGGATTGCAGGGCTCCCCGATCGGCCACGTGGGTTCCGGCATCCAGGCGCCGGATGGCTTCGAGATACCCTGACGAGCGCTTGTGGCGGAGCCGTGATTCGAGTTGAGCCCGCGTGGTCGGGGAACTTTGCGGCACCGAGGCTCCAGCCCGTGACTGAACGGAGGGTCGAGGGCCCTGGAGGATGTGTCTTGTCATGGTTCAGGTCGTCCAATTGGCGTTCTTTTCGATAGACACTGAGGCCGAAAGATTGTTTATGGCGGGTTGAGCCGAGAGCCGACTTTCCGCCTTGCTTCGGCTCAAGCAGCCGGAAGTGTCCTGTAGGGCTTCTGCGGGATCAGAGCCTGCCGAGCCAGCTCGGCCATCTTCGACCCTTCCTTCATAAAATCGGCATCCCGCTTGAGCATCTGGAAGACCATCTCCTTAAGGTCCCGGTCCTCGGAGCCGAGCAACGAGGCGAAGAGCACGGCGCAGGTATTCTGCACGTCGGGGATCTGAACAGCGTCTCTGGCCAGGGACTTGAGCAGCAATGCGAACTTTGCCTTGAAGTTGCGGGCGATCAGGCCCGGGAACTCGTCTGTTCCCCGGAAGACGGTAGCCAGAACCTCGAAAAGTCTCTCCATCGCACCGTCCTCGAACGAGGCAAAGAACAAGAGATCATTAATGGAGACGGTTACCGCGGCCTTCCCCTCTTCCGCTTCGGCCACAGGCACGGAAGTCTTGTTTCTCTCCAGGAGGTCGGCGATCCCTCCGGTCCGCAGAAACAGGAGGGTGAAGAGCGGGAGCAGCTTTCCTTCGGCTCTCTCCCGAAGACGGCGGCCCAGCTCTACCAGGACGCGGATCGGGCTACCGGAGAGGCAGAGCCCCACCAGGGAGAACTGAACCGCGGCGAGGGCGTGCAACTCCTCCTCGCCGCTGAACATCACGGGCGTGACGAGCTTGAGGGCCTCCCGAATCCGATCCTCCTCGCGAGCATGACCTTCTTCCTTCTCTTCAGATCTTCGCTGCTTCTCGTAATCCCGAAGGAACTCACGGTCAAGCCGGCTCACGTGGCCTGGACGATCCCGAAGCCCGCGGCCCAGTATGTCCACCAACTCGCGGACAGCCAGGGCTAGGTCGAGGCGGCCGATCTCCCGTAGAGCCACGGCGCCAGGCCAGACATCCTTGCCTGAGCGCCATAGCGAGGTATATCGGAGTTGGCGCAGACAGAGTTCCCGGTACTCCGGGTCCCGCCCTCCAAATATTCCCTGCAACATGTGGCCGAGAGCGGCGCTGTGCCGGTTGGGCGCGTCCGGCTCCGACCACTGGTGGAGCAGTGGGAAGACTAGGTTCAGCGGGTCCACGCGGCCGATCCGCCCCAATGCCCGGGCCGCGGTTTCACGCACGGCGAACCCCCCATCTTTGGCGAGGCGCTGAAGCAAAGGGACCATTGAGCTTGCCAGTGACCGCCCTGGACCTAGGAGAGCTTCCCAGAGCGCTGCGGGATCGACCGAGCTCTGAAACTGGACCATATCCGTGCCCGGGGATACACGCCTCACACGGGCCCTCACCCTCTCCAGGAGCTCACGGCCGACGATCAAACTTTCGCTCTCTCGGGGCTCTCTGGCGAGGCGTAGCTCCTTACGGAAGTGGGCCACGATCTCCCGCCAGAGGAGATAGAACGGGTACCAAGGCACCCCGTCCGGGCTTGGCAGAGGCTGGGCCAACACGAGGGCGAGGGCTAAGGCCCAGATCTCGGGATCCTTGGACAGCTCTGACAAGAGCCAGGTCTCCCGGTTGCGGACCCGGCCAATGGCCTCCTCCAGCGGGAGGTCCGCCGTCGCAACTTCCATGAGATAGAAGCGTACGAAGCGATCGATCCTAGGTACGGTACGGAGCTCGTCCACAATTCGCCGGTCGTGCTCAATCACGACTCGGCTCACCTCGTCGCGGGCTCCTCGCTCCAAGCCCAGGCGCTCCGCACGGCGATGAAGGTCCCTAAGGAGGAGATCACGGCCGGGTCCTTGAACCTCCCCCAGAATGCCCAGACTCCGAAGGCGTGGTTCGGAATCGGCACCAGGAAGACGGGCACGGTCGCTGGTCAGAATCAGGAGGGTGCCGCTGGCCTCAAGTCGCTGCTGCAGGCGCCCGAGCTGGCTCGCGTCGAGCTCTCGGGGTATGCTTAGGAGGCCTTCGTTCTGCGAAGCAAAGGCGTCGCGGAAGATCAGCAGCCGGCCGGCGCACCGTCCTCCTTTTTCGCTTAGCCTGTCCAGGCTCACGGCCACGTCGTCGCCCAAGCCGGGCGAATAGAGAACCTCGTTACAGCCCACATCGCTGCGGATCCGGGCGGCGAGGAACAGAGCCAGTGCCCCTTTCCCCATCTCTTCCTCTCCCGTGATCACCAGGAGGCGGCGTTCGAAAAGGATCTCCTCCAGGCGGCCGACCTCTCCGTCGTCGTACACGGCCTCATCGGCGAAGCTGGCGAGCTGTTGCTGATCCCAAACCTGGAAATGGCGTGGAGAAAGCTCCTGAGGCCGTGAGTTCTCCCTCCCGAAGATGCTCACATCGTATTGGTTGACCGTTTCGGCGACGTTGACAGTCCGGCCCAGGATTTGCTCGATACGGCCACCGAGGTTGCCGGAATCTGAGGTGGGATACCTCCCCTCCTGTAGATCCGGTGGGGGAGGCGGCACGACGGCCTCTGGTGCCGAAGGAGGGACCGGCGCGGGAGGAGTAGCCGGGGAAGGCTCCAGCGGTTCCATGGCCTACCCCTGCTTCAGCTCGGCCCGCAGCCAATCAGGGTCCTGGAGGCAGATCAGAAGATCGCGTTGATCCGCGGTCTGGACGGCCTGGACCAGGCGAGGCATTTGGTCCCCAAGGCTGCGGAAGCATTCGTCGATCGCTCCCGGGTGCGACTCGTTCTGATTGGAGAACTCGCCGGCTAGATGAAACAGGCTGGCGTTGAGCCGATCGCGATCCGCCACCTCCAGAGGCAGGGCTGCGAGTCGAGCGAGGAGCCTTGCCAGGCCCGCGGTCGGCGCCGCTCCCAGGAGGCCGGGCTCGGGGGCAACTCCAAACGTCTTTATTTCCTTTGCGCCGCCCTTGCCGTTGCCGCCGCCCACAGATGAGATCATGGCGATCTCGTCCCGCATGGCGATCAGCTCGTTCATTACGCTTCGCAGGGCTGGTGCAGTGTCCACTTTGTCCGCGATCTGCTCCAGCACCTTGGCCAGATTGTTGGTGGCGCTTGTGCTGATGACCCCCAATCTCTGGATGTTGCCGAGAGTATTGGCCTGCCAGGCCTGGAATTCCTCCCGCTGAGCCTGGAACTGCTCATTCCTGAGTGCGGTCTCTTGCATGGCCGCGTCGATGATTCGCTGCTCCCGCTGCTGCAAAAGGACTCGCGTCGCTTTTCCGACTTCGGCAGGGAGTTGTCTGGAGACCTGGATGCCCATGAGCTCAATGCCGAGCTCTGTGGCAAATCGCTGAAGAAGAGCCAGACTTTCCACCCGCCGGCCTGATTCGTCCATCACTATTGTCGAGAGGAGCTGTTTCTCGAAATCATCGACTGATGCCTGGATGGCGGCCCAGTCCATACGCGACGCCACGCGGCCGAGCACCTCCCGGACCTCTCTCGTCAGACGCTCTAGCGGATCGCTCTCAAGTTTTTCCACCAGGATTTGTGAATCGGCGATGCGAAAGGCCAGCGTGAAATCGAGGGTGAACGGTCCCACGTGGTCGGCGCTCTTCAGCCCTGCGACTGATGTCTTGTGACGGAGGTTCTTGTCGCGGTTCACGGCGTAGACCGTGACGTTGGAGCCCAGACGGATCTTGTCGACGAGCCCGAGTTTGTCTTCCGGTCCCAGAAGGGTGCGGAAACGCAGGCCTCCTCCTCCCAGATTGCGGAAGACGACGAGTTCGTGATCCGGGACCGGCTTAGCGTCGAGAGCTGGCTTGACGAGCTTCTGCTCCAGGGTAAGGTTGGGCATGGTCACCTCTTCGGGAGTTCCGCCTGGAAGCTGTTGTTCTGGTGGATGTCTCCCTCCGTATAGTTCACCTGGGTCGCGTGGATCGTCCCGATCCGGAGGCCGCGCTCACGGGAAGGCTCGGTTGCTGGGGGAGGATGGGGAGACTCCTGGCGCTCTTTGGAGCGGCTCTCGAACAGCCGACCGTCCGGGGTGCGCATGAAAAGCACCGGGGTCGCCCACTCCATGGAGTCGCGCAGGGACGTGCGAATTGCCATTCTCCCCTCGGTGACCGCGGTGTCCACCGGGTCTCCAGCGGCGATCCGGGAGTAGAGCGCGCCAGCGAAAGGCAGTGCCGCGTCGTCGGTAACTGGGAACTGCATGGCGACCACTGCCGGGACCCCTTTGCGGACCAGGGCCGCAGCGACTCCGCCGAACGGGCTCGCACCCTCGAAGCCCGCAGACCGCGCCGTGTTACAGGCATTCAGGACCACGAGGACGGGCATGGACGTGCCCTTGATTACGTCGGCCAGGAGCGCCCCGCCTACCAGGTCGCGGTTGCGGTCTGCGGTTTCAAGAAGGAGGCTTCCCTCGGCGGTCGTGGGGTTCCACTCCCCATGCCCCATGAAGTGGAGCACGTGAAAGCTTCTCGAGCGGAGCTTTGTGCGGATGCCGTCCAGAGTTGCGTGCTCCAGGAAGTCAGGCTCGATCTCCCCTTGCCGGCCGTCCAGTGCTTTTTCGAGCCTGCGCCGCTCTTCCTCAAGGTCCAGGGTGTCGGCGCCTTGTGGGCTGGCAAGGGCCACGAGGATCCGTAAGGGAGCTTGGAAGATGGGTAGGGCGGAGGAGCGCGGGACCTCCAGGTGGCGTACGATCGGGCTCAGCAGGTCCGAGCCCAGAAATTCCTCCGTGTCGGGCCGGTAGATCAGCTCCCAGGGCAGAACCGGCACCCAGGACATCCCGGAGGCGCCGGAATCGAACCGGAGCTTGATCCGCAGGCCACAGCCGGTGCCCTCCGCTCGGCCGCGGCTCTCGGCGTACAGGGCCCCGACCTGGCCGGAGAAGAGCGCCTGATACAGAGCGGTTCCTATCTCCCTGAGTCCACGTCCGGACTGCACGTCGAGTCCCAGAGTGCCCAGGAGACTCGACAGTCCTTCCAGCGGGAAGGGCGGTTCGAAGGGATCACTCCCCTGCCCCGCCGGCGACTCCAGCACCCGCTTGCGGTAGGCTCCCGGCCCATCCCGCTCGATGCTGACAACGAAGTCCTGATATTCCATGGACCAATCACCCCAGCCTAGCGGTCCGCTGTCTCACGAACCACCAATGTTTGGCGAATTGATAGATGCCGCCACCACACAGGCAGTAGAACCATCCGGCGATCCAAGCGACGGCAAATCCGAGTCCCATTCCAGGGCAACCGAAGGACGCCAGCCCGAACACAAGCTTGCGGCCCAGCCTCCAACACGCCGGTGCTCCCCAGAACAGAGCCCATGGCACGTAGCCAAACGCGATGTGCTGGCTCAAGGTCTGTTTAGGAGCATTCTGGACCACCACGAAGAAAGAGAGCGCAACGCCGGCCAGAAATATGGCCAGAGATACAAGGATCTTGGCGTCTTTCGTGACAAATCTTCCGAGCGCCGACTGTGATGAGACGGGCTGGACAGGTGGGGGACTTATTGGGGTTAGGGCAGGCGGCAATGACGCCATGGCGAAAGCATGCCCCGGAGCCGCGGGCGGTGGAGGCTGTGGCTGGATGGGTGTCGGCTGGACGATCTGCCGGCCTCTCTTGATGCACTCCTGGCACCGGTAACCGCCGGTCTCTTGGACCAGACACGTGCCACACCCGGCTCGCCCACAGGCGGTGCAGTTCCCCACCGGCTCCACCAGAGAATGCCAGTGGCACCTTGCAACGGCCTTGTCTTGCGCGATCATTTCTCCCCTCCCGAGTCTGTTCAAGGAGGAAGACACGCCGATGGCCCGTCTTGTGTAGTCACACGGAGGGGGAAAAGGGCCGTCTCCACCTGATCTCGGCCAGTAAGCGGCGCTGCGCCTCTTCTGCGCTGACGCGAAGCGCCAGGCGGCGACGGTGGAACTCGCGCGGCGCGTGACCGTCGATCTGGAGAGCGGAGCGATCCCAGCCGCGGCAGTCGGTCCACTGGCTCAGGCAGGGAAGGCCTGACGCAGAACCCGTTCGTACGCGGCGGTGATCCCTTGGAGGCCTTCGAGCAGGGCCTCGCTGATCAGCGCGTGGCCGATCGACACTTCGTCGGGGTGAATCCGGCGGACCAGGGTCTCCAGGTTCTGCAAGTTGAGGTCGTGCCCGGCGTGGACGCGCAGCCCGTGCCGGCGCGCGGTCTCGGCCGTCGCCTGGATCGCGGCCAGTAAAGGCTCCGCGGCCTCGGTGCCGTAGGCCTCGGCCCAGGGACCGGTGTAGATCTCGACCGCCGCCACACCCGCCGCGACCGCCCATTCGACTGCGCCGGGGTCCGCGTCGATGAACAGGCTGACGCGAGTGTGCGGCGCCAGACGATCGACCACGCGGCGCGCGGCGTCGACGCCGTCTTCCCGTCTCCAGCCGCGGTGCGACGTCCGCTCCCCGGGCGTCACCGGGACCAGGGTGAACTGGGTGGCGCCAGTCTTGGCGACGACGGTTAGCAATTCCTCCCGGGCGTCGCCCTCGACGTTGAGCTCGATCCTGCCGCTGGCGACCGGCTCATAGCGAGCCAGGGCGAGGATGTCTTCCAGGGTGGCGTGTCTGGCGTCAGCCCGCGGGTGCAGGGTGAGGCCGGAGCACCCCGCCTCCACCGCGATCCGCGCGGCCTCCACCAAGCTCGGCGTCTCTCCTCCCCGGGAGTTGCGGACGAGGGCCACCTTGTTGAGGTTGACGCTGAGCTTTGTCATCCGGGGATCTTAATCGCCGCGCTCAGGTTTGCAGAGCGCGCCCGTCATCCAAAATCCGACTTCCTGCGGAGTGGACATAGAAACCGCCGCTGGCCTGCTCTCAGCGGCTTCTTCCTGATGCCGACGCTCTACGCCCTGGTGGCCCGGCCGGGGGACCGGCTGGAGGTTTGAGGTGCGCGGCTGGCGAAGACGTTGGCGAGCGCCTGGCGGAGGTCGGGGCGAATCCAGGTGCCCAGGCTGCCGGGCTTCGTCGCAAGGGCCAGCGACAAGGCTCCGCTCGCTTCCGCCAGGTGGAAATGGCCATGGTCCGCCCAGCCCAGGAGCGCGGCCTCCAGCGTCAAGGGCGCCTCGCGGCTCAACAGGGCCGCGAAGTCTTCGGCGCTGGGGCTCGGCATGTCGCGGGCCAGATCCGTCAGCTCCTGGTCCAGCCGGTCGACGGCCTGCCGCAGGGCTCGCAGCCGCCTCTTCACCGCACGGATTGAAAGGCCGCCGCGGCTCGCCATGGAGCGGGTCCCTTCAGTCCTGTCCTGAGGAAACCGGTTTTCCCGTCCTGAGCTCGGCGACCGCGCTGAGAGCTTGAATCGCCGGCTCGAGACAATCCGCGAGAACGCTTTCGAGGACCCGCCGGAGCTCGCTCGTGATTCCTGGATCGGCGTCGAGGTCGACCAGCGGATCGCGTTCCTGAGCGGTGAGCGGAAGGGCCGCAAGGACCGCTCGCATCATGTCGCGAACCATCTTCAGCACCGCGACGAGGATTCGGATCTGCGCCTGCGCGACGATCGCGCCCAGGAGGTTGCCGGCAAAACCCTCCGTCATCAGAGAGCCTCCATTCTTCCAATTGGCGTCTGCACAGGGAGAGCGTAACGAATCGGCCCGGCGGACGGCACGGGCGGGCACGATTTTTCTTGCCCTATGCGGAGAAAGGTCCTTCTTCCGAGTTGTCCCTAAAAAGGCCTCTGCGGCAACAACCTTCAGAGAAGGAGGTGCGGAGGCATGACCTTGCAGACCTTGCTGGACAAGATCCCCTCTCCTCTGGCCCTGGCGCTGATCTGGCTGCGCCTCGCCCGCGGCTGGTCCAAGCCGAAGCTGGCCAAAGCCCTGCGAATTGCGGACGACTCCCTGCTCTCGCGCTACGAGCGGGGGGACATCTCCCGCGAGAACCTGGAGTCCGTCCTCGCGCCTCTCGACTATCCGCCGGAGGCCGTCGACGTGCTGGTATTCGCCCACCGCCTGATCTTCCAGGTGCTGCCGGAAGAGCCGGCTTCCACCCTGGCCCTCACCCAGGAAGAGCGCCGCAGGATCGTCCGCGCCTCCCTTGCCTCCGGATGGACCGCCGCCGAGGTCACCTGCGACGAGCTGATCCGCCGCAAACGACAGGAAAAGCTGGGGATGGCGCGGCGCGAGGCCGAGGCAGCCTGGGAGCGGCTGAAGCCGGCCAGTCCCGAGGTGCGGCGCGAGCTGGTCGCGGCGTTTCCCGAATTTCGCACCGTGGCCTTGGTGGCGCAGGTGTGCGAGGCGAGCGTGCGGGCGGCGGCCCACAAGGTCGAGCTCGCGATGGAGCGGGCGGAGCTGGCCCTCTACATCGCCGAGCGGGTGCCCGGCGAAGCGGGTTTGCGGGCTCAAAGTTTTTCCTGGGCACACATCGGCAACGCCCGCCGGGTGGCGACCGATTTTGACTCTGCCGGCGAGGCGTTCGTCCGGGCGTGGGAGCTATGGCGCGGCGGAGCCGGAACCGAGCCCGAGCTGCTCCCGGAGTGGCGGCTGCTCGATCTCGAAGCGTCGCTGCGGCGGGCGCAGCACCAATTTACCGAAGCTCTGGCGCTGCTCGACCAGGCCCGGGCTGCCGGCGGCGAAAATGCCGTGGCGGTGGCCCGTGTCCTCTTGAACAAGGAGCGCCTCTTCAACCGGAGGGGCGATTTCAAGGCCGCGCTGCAGGCTTTGGTGGAGGCAGAAACCCTCGTCGAGGCTGTGGGAGATCCCAATCTGCTCTTTGCTCTCCGCTTCAATCGGACCGACCTCCTGTGCCGCCTTGGACAATGGGGGCAGGCAGCGAAGCTCCTGCCTTGGGTTTCCGAGATGGCGGCCGAACGTGGCAATGAGCTGGAGCTGAATCGCGCGGTCTGGTTGCGGGCGAAGGTGGAGGCCGGCCAGGGACGGGCTGAAGAAGCGATCTCCCGCCTGGAGCAGGTGAGTGAGGGCTTCGCGGCCCACGAGCTACCCTACGAGGCGGCCCTCTCCTCCCTCGATCTGGCCGTCCTCTGGCTGAAGGCCGGACGCCATGGGGAGGTGGCGCAGCTCGCGGTCGCCATGAAGTGGATCTTTGATGCCAAAGGGATCGAACGCGAGGCGCTCGAAGCGCTCGCGCTTTTCTGTGAAGCCGCACGGCAGGAGACGGCCACCGTGGAGCTGGCGCAGCGGGCCATCGCCGAGATCGAGAAGGCGGAACGCTCGGCCCCGTCCTTCGGCAGGGGAAGAGGCCGAGCTTGAGGGGCTACGAATGGCAACGGCCATCCGGGTCGATGCCACAACCCGTGTCCGTTTGGATCGTCGGAGGCGGCTGCAGAGCCGGGCTGGTCGAGCAACGGCCGTTTGGGTCGATGCCACAGCCCTCCTTGCTCCAGAGGCTCCGCAGGGTCGTCCAGATCTGGTTGAGGAGGTCGACTCGGGCCGGCTCGAGAGCCCGCACCGGCGCCGGACCCTCTGGGGCCCGAGGCGCGGCGGCACAGACCCACGGCGTGGCAAAGATGGCGACCAGCAGGAGATAAATCGTCTTCCGGCGGAAAGACCTGGTTATCATGAGGGCTCCCTGAAGAGCGCTCCGCCGCGGTCGCCATTGGCCGCGCGGGCAGCTCTTCCGGGAAAAGTGGACCAAACAAACATAACCTATGTCCAGAAGAGGGGAAAACGGCGATGGCGAAGCGGGGGGATCCGAGAGTCTTGCGGTTGGTGGTGCGCTTTCTGCGCGATCATGCCGGCCTGTCGCAGGCGGAGTTCGGGAAGGCGTGCCGGGTGGACCAGGCCCAGATTTCCCGCTATGAGAAGGACGATCCCGTTCCGGAGGACGTGCTGCGCCGGATGGCCGCGGTGGCGCGGGTGGAATGGTGGTTCGTGGTGGCGCTCCGCCGCGTCTACGCCGCCATCCTCGCCTCGGCTCGCCGGCGCGGGCTCGCGAGCGCCGAGCCGCTCGGCCTGGAGGTCCTGGAGCCGGCTCTGCTGGCGGTGACCCCCTACCTGGTGGAGGAGAGCCTGGCGCAGTCGCAGCCTCAGCCGCCGGAGGAAGCGCGCCGCGAGGCGGAGGAAGTCTGGACGGCGCTGGAGCGCTTCCCGATTCCCGACCGCCGGCGGCTGCTCACCCTCGCTCTCCGGCCTGGCCGCAGCGCGGCCCTGGCGGCGCAGGCCTGCGAAGCGAGCGTGCGTTCCGCGGCCCACAAAGTGGAGGAGGCGCTGGAGCTGGCGGAGCTTGCGCTGTTCCTCGCCAGCCAAGCGCCGGAGGACCGGCGCTCCCGAGCCCAAAGTTACTGCTGGGGTTTCATCGGAAACGCGCACAGGGTGGCGACGGACTTCGACGCGGCCGATGAAGCCTTCGTCCGGTCCTGGAGTCTCCGGCTGGGGAATGATTCGGATTCCGAGCTGCTGCCGGAGTGGCGGCTGCTCGACCTCGAAGCCTCCCTGCGGCGGGCTGAGAGACGCTTTCCAGAAGCTTCGGCGCTGCTCGACCGGGCCCGCGCTGCCAGCGGCGATGATCCAGTGGCGACTGCCCGTATCCTTTTGATTAAGGAGCGTCTCCTCAATGTCATGGGCGACTACGAGGGGGCGCTCGCGGTGCTGGCGGAAGCGGCTCCCTTCGTCGAAGCCTCGGGCGATCCTCACCTGCTCTTCGCGCTGCGCTTCAATCGAACCGATGAGCTCTGCCACCTGGAGCGGTGGGCCGAGGCGGCGAAGCGGCTCCCCGGGGTGACCCGGATGGCGGCGGAGCAGGGCAACGAGCTGGACCTCGTCCGGCTCGGCTGGTTGCAGGCGAAGGTGGCCGCCGGACACGGCCGGGACCAGGAGGCGATCGCCAGGCTGGAGAAAGTGAGCAACGACTTCACGGACCGCCGGCTCCCCTATGAAGCGGCCCTCTCCGCGCTCGACCTGGCCGTGATCTGGCTCCAAGCCGGCCGGAACGTCGAGGTGGCGCAGCTTGCCCTGGGCATGAAGTGGATCTTCGACGCCAAGAAGATCGAGCGGGAAGCGCTGGCGGCGCTGCGCCTCTTCTGCGATGCCGCGGAGCGCCAGGCGGCGACGGTGGAGCTGGCGCGGCAGGTGATCGCCGATCTGGAGAAGGCGGAGCGCTCGGCGTAACTAAAACTAAAGGGCGACGGAAGGTTCCGGAGCGACTCCGTAAGGGTACGGAGCCATTCCATACAGGCACGGAGCGACTCCGTAAGGGTACGGGTGGTGTCCTAATAGGATGTAGGTGGTACAGGTCCGTATCTGCCGCCTTGCTTCCGCTGTAGGGTGTCTCCCTGAAGGGGGGAGACCGTCTCTCCTCATTCTACAGCAGACGGCCCCGGGCGAGCCTAGACCTCTCGCACCGGGACCTGACCCGAGCACAGGAGCAAGCCCCATGCCCAAGCTGCCCAAGTCTACCCCGTCACCACCCCCGCTGGACGGCCCCGCCGTCTCCCCGCCTGTCATCGAACCGGAACGATTCGAGGACTTCCCCGCCTTCCGCGAGGTCTTCCTCGTGCTCTTCCCGGACGCTCGCGCCAACGATGCCATGCGCCGGTTCGGCCTACTCCTCTACGAAATGGTCATCGAAACGTGGGGGACCTGGCCATCACACCGCGAGG
>JBAPYB010000530.1:0-14380 GCA_049284515.1 Thermoanaerobaculia bacterium | reverse complement strand
CCAGACCCGCCCCTACACGAAGCAAAGTTAGCGCCTATGCCCGACCACCCCATCCCCCTCCCCGGGAGACTCCTTCGCCGGAACGGCCGGTTGAAGGTGAGCTCGAATGCTCCGCTCAGGATCTGCAGGCGACGCAGGAGCTCGGGAAGCGCCTGCTCTTCGCCCTCCCCTTCGACAATGGACTGGACTCTCAATCAACATCCTCGAAAAGACTGGGCTCCTGCGTGTCGCGTGGCAGGGGAGGAGAGTCTAGAGCGCTGGATCGAAACAGCTCTCCGGCCCCCATGAGGTGCTCTTGGAGGGCTCGGCGAGCTCCGGTCGCGATTCCGCTGACGTGGGACTCACCCTCTTTCCACTCCACGACCCGCAGGTGACGATCCTCGATCCACTTCGCGTCGAGCAGCTCAGGGCTGTGGGTTGTGACTATGACCTGCGTTTTGTCACTGGCGATCTTCAAGAGATCTGAGATCAGACTGAGAGTCCCTGGGTGAACGGTGGCCTCCGGCTCTTCGATAAGAGTAAGAGAGGGCGCGGTCTCCTGAAACACCGCCAGCAGTATACCCAGGACTCTCAGAGTGCCATCCGACATGCTGGAAGCATCGAACATGACTGCTTGGTTTTCTCCCCACTCCTGTTTGAATTCGAGGGTGAGTTTCTGTCCAAGCTGGAGAGGCCGAACGCTTACTTTATGAGGCAATACGCCAGTCAGGAGCTCGCTGATCCGATCCACGACAGAGGGGGAAGTGCGGGCAAGCTGCTGCAATACACTTGCGGCGTTGCCGCCGTCCCACTGCAGGCCGAAGCCGCGGTCCGGGTCTTGGAGATCGCGAAGCCGCGAGGGTTCGATAGAGTAGACCCGCATGGCCGCAAGAGTGCGCAGTATGGGGGTCAGGCGTGGATCTCCTCCGATCGTGGGCAAGACCAAGGATGCGGGATCCAGCAGGGGACGCATAATGGTTGTCTCTGAGGTCGGAGAGGTCGATCTAAATCCATAGTCATAGCTTTCGGATTCGTGCCGATCGAAGTAAAACGTCTTGCCTTCTCCGAGCTCAACGATGCACTGCTCGCGCACGACGTCAAAGCTGTAGTCTGAAAGTCCTCTGACTTGGAAGGCGTAGCGGCCTCCTTTGACCTCTCCATTAATTTCGGCAAACTCGATTGCCAAACCGAAACCTGCCGTCAGGTTCGGATTGGGAGTCTTGTGGCAGACGGCGGAAAATCCGCCTCGGCTTTTGACCACTTCCTGGAGCGGAAAGCTCATCGCCGCAGCCAGGAATGAGAACGCGCTTGCGAGATTCGTCTTCCCTGAGCCATTCTGCCCCACCAGGAACGTGGGATTGTCGAATTGGACCCTCTCCAACGCGAAGCTGCGGAATCCTTTGAGGGTCAAACTGCGAATCACTGGCTTCATCGGCTCCTCCGATCGCGTCGGAGCATAACAGCAGATCTCCTCTGCTAAACTGGCCCCATCCCCCTTGGTTGGGGGAAGGAGCGAGATGAAACACTACGACGTCATCATCCTCGGCGGCGCCTTCACCGGCGCTTCGGCGGCCATCCTGTTGAAGCGGGACCGGCCGGAGCTCTCCGTGCTCGTGGTCGAGAAGGCGGTGGCCTTCGATGCCAAGGTGGGGGAGGCGACGACTGAGATGTCGGGCATGTTCCTCACCCGCCGCCTCGCCCAATGGCAGCACTTGGAGCGGGAGCACCTGCCCAAGGAGGGGCTTCGTTACTGGTTTTTCAACGAGCACGTCCATGGCCACCCCGAGGCCAGCGAGACGGGCGCCTACCAAAGGAGCACCGTCCCCTCCTTCCAACTGCGGCGCGACGCGCTGGACGAGCACCTGCTGGCCACCGCCGTGGAGGAGGGGGCCGAGCTGCTGCGGCCGGCGCGGGTGCGCGACGTGGAGCTGGGGGACTTCGACCACCGGGTCACCTTCGAGCCCGACGGCGGCGAGGCTGAGACGGTCTCCTGCCGTTGGGTGCTGGACGCCACCGGACGGGCCAACTTCCTCGGCAAGCGCCTCGGCCTGATCGAGCGCAACCGCGAGCACCCGACGGCGGCCGTCTGGTGCCGCTGGGAGGGGGTGCGGCACATCGACGACGTCGCCGCCCGCGGGCCGCTCTCGTTCTCCCGGGGCAACGTCACGTCGCGGCGCCTCGCCACCAACCACTACATGGGGTTCGGCTACTGGGTCTGGTACATCCCGCTCGGCAACGGCGAGACCTCGATCGGCATCGTTTTCGACACCCGCCTGATGGATCTCGACCGCGGCAAGAACATGGCGAGCGAGTACCTGGCCTTCCTCAAGGCGATCCCCTCCGCCGCGGAGCTGCTCGAAGGGGCGCAGATGAGGCCTGAGGACCTGCGGACGTACTCCAACCTGGCCTATGTCACCCGCCAGTACATGGGGAACGGCTGGGCCTTGATGGGCGACGCGGCGGCGTTCCTCGATCCCTACTACTCGCCGGGGCTCGACCATGCATCGTTCTCGGTCGAGGCCACGGTGGAGATCGTCAAGGCCCAGACCGCCGGGGAGACCGTCGGCGAGCCGCTGGCGGCCCGCATCGCCGAGCACAACGCCACCTTCCTGCGCTCCTACCACCGCTTTTTCCAGGCGGTCTACCAGGACAAGTACTTCTATATGGGCGAGCACGACCTGCTGTCGGCCTCGTTCCTCATCGACACGGCGCAGTACTACATCTTCTTGGTCATTCCTGCCTACCGGCTCTTCGGGAAGTTCCACTGGATGCCGGTGCTCGGCCCCAAGCCGGCCTTCTTCAGCTACCACATGATGCGGATCTACAACCGGCGCTTCAAGACGATCGCGCTCGCCCGCCGGGCCGCCGGCGAGGCCGGCCGGCGCAATCATGGCCGGCGGGTGCGGGTCCTCTTCGACCTCCACGGGGCCCCCTTCCGCATGGCGGCCAAGGGCGTGAAGCTGTGGATCTTCGCGGAGCTGGACAACGTCCGGCTGGTGATGAAGCGGTGGTTCGTGAGAAGGCCGGCGGCGGTGGCCGCCGCGGCGGCGACTGGGGCAACTGCGGAGGAGATGCCGGCCCCCAAGGGCTAGAGCAATCGGCTAGAACAGGCCGAGCTCCAGCCGGGCGGCCTCGCTCATCATGTTCTGGTTCCACTGCGGATCGAAGACGACCTCGATGTCCGCTTCGTCGATGCCCGGCAGGCGCTCGAGCTTTTCCCGGATTTCCCCGGCGAGGACCGGTCCCATCCCGCAGCCCGGGGCGGTGAGCGTCATCTTGACATCCACCCGGCGGCCACCCTCGGGACGGTCGACGATCTCGCAGTTGTAGATCAGCCCCAAGTCCACGATATTCACCGGGATCTCCGGGTCGAAGCACGTCCTGAGCAGCGCCCAGACCTGATCTTCGAGCGGCGAAGCGGCGACGTCGGCGAGGAGGTCCATGGCGTCCTTGCCGATTGCGTCGGCGTCCTGCGATTCGATGCGCAGCAGGTGACCGCGATCGGTCGCCACCGTATAATTGCCACCCAGCGCCTGGGTGATGCGGACCCGGGTGCCGGGGGACAGAAGGGCCGGCGTGCCTTCCGGAACCTGGATGGCGCGGCACTCCCTGCGGACGACGGCGTACTCGGGGTTTTGCATGGGTTCGCTGCTCGGGAAAGCCGCGTGGGGAAATACCGCGGCACGGTTTGGAGCTTAGCATAGAGGATGAAGTACCTGGTAACTGCCCGCGTGCGGCCGGGCCGAAGTTGGCGATGTTGAAGCACCTTCGCGTCGTTGCTCTTCTCCTGCCTGGCCTTGCCCTCGCTGCGCCCTGTCTGGCCGTGCTGCCGGTTGCCGGCTGGCTGAAGGTCGACGTCCCCGCCACCGGCTCCTACTACTGGCGCTACGTGCCCCAGAGCCTGGACGCCTCCAAGCCCGCCCCTCTGGTGATCTTCTTCCATGGCGCGGGCAGCCTGCCCGACGCCTACATGAGCTTCGTCCGCGACGCGGCGGAGTCGGCCGGCTGCGTGCTGGCCCTGCCCAAGGCCTCGGGTGTGGGGTGGGGCACCAGCGCGGACGAGCAGACGGTGACGGAAACCTTGCGGCTGGTGCGCGCCGAGCTGGCTGTCGACGACCGGCGGATCGCCCTGGCGGGGCATTCGGCCGGCGGGGCGTGGGCCTACCTCGAAGCCTATGCGGGCTCGGTCTACAGCAGCGTCTTCACCCTCAGCGCGCCGTACTACCCGGTGACCTCCCTCGCCGATCCCGCCTACAAGCCGCCGATCCATATGTACTACGGCACCACCGATCCCAACTACACGGCCGCCCGGCCCCAACTCGAAGCGCAGTGGAACCTTCTCGGCGTTTCCTGGGACGAGGACGTGCAGCCGGGGTTCAGCCACAACACCTGGCCTACCGGCTCGATGGCGGCCGGCTTCCAGTTCCTCGTCAGCCACCCCCGGCCGGCCGCATCGGCGAGCGGCTGCACGGCGGGAGTGACGGCCCTCTGTCTCAACAACGGCCGCTTCCGGGTGGAGGTCGCCTGGGATGCGAACGGCACCTCCGGCTCCGGCCAGACCGTCCCTGGAGCCGCCGCCGATTCCGGGCTCTTCTGGTTCTTCAACGCCGCCAACTGGGAGCTGATGGTCAAGGTGCTCGACGGCTGCGCCCTGAACGGCAACTACTGGGTGTACTCGGCCGCCACCACGGACGTCCACTACGTGCTGACGGTGACCGACACGCTCACCAGCCAGGTGAAGCGCTATGAGAACCCTGCTGGCAAGGCTGCCGCCGCCATCACGGACTCCAGCGCCTTCCCGACCTGCCCTTGAGGGGCTTGAGGGGGATGATAAAGTCCCCCGCCGTGCGCAAAATCACCCTTATCACCACCGGCGGCACCATCGAAAAGACCTACGACGAGCACACCGGCGAGCTCGCCAACCGGCAGTCGATCGTCCGGCGGATGCTGGCCGAGTTGCGCCTCGAAGAGACGGAGGTCGACGTGTTCGAGGTGTTGAGCAAGGACAGCCTGGAGATGACCGAGTCCGACCGCGGCCGCATTCTGGACGCCGTGTGGGCCAAAGGCGCCTGCGAGGAGAACGTCACGAAGGGCATCGTCGTCCTCCACGGCACGGACACCCTGGCCCTGACCGGCGAGCACCTGCACGCGCACCTCGGCGGTCCGCGGGTGCCCGTGGTGCTCGCCGGCGCCATGCGGCCGTTCGAGATGAAGCGCTCCGACGCCCTCCAGAACCTCACGGAGGCGATCTTCGCCACCGGCGTCCTGCCGCCCGGCGTCTACTGCGTGGCCCACGGGCGGGCGCTGGCCTTTCCCGGCGTGCGGAAAGACGTCGATCGCGGCACGTTCGTCAAGGCCTGACCGGGAGGATCCCATGCGAGCTGCCCTCGCTGTCGGCGCTGTGTTCCTCGCTCTTGCGCCGGGCCTCCAGGCCGCGGGCCTCGGCGACGTTGATTTTGCCCTGAGCGAGGTATCCTTCGCCGAGGTACAGGTCGCCCCGGACGGCGGCCGGCTCGCGTATATCGCCCGCCGCAACGACCAGGAGCACGACCGCGAGGCCTTCTCGCTCTGGGTCCTGGATCTGTCCCAGACCGCTGCTCCCCTCCGCTTGGTGGATCTCGCCGCCTGCTCCTCGCTGGTCACCCGATGGCCGCACGCTCTCCTTTCTGGGCTTACGGCGCCGGAAGCACGGTCGAGGGGGCCCTCTTCTGGCCCCCGGGGCGATTGATCAGCTTCGGGGGGACATTGCTGTGGGACAAAAATGATCCTGTCCCGGGATCATGTTCTGGTGTAGACTTTTCATGGAGGTGCCGAGGTGAACTACACTGTCGAGGAATTGAGAGAGCGCTTGGACGACATCCTGCAAGAGGTCCGTACCGGTGAGCGGGTCGAGATCGTAGAGAACGGCCACGAGATCGCCAGGATTCAAGCTGTCCAGAGCAAGGCAGCCGGAAACGGGTCCTCAATCGAGAATCGGCTCCGCGAGTTCGAGGAGGAGGGGATCATCAGTCGCCAGACCGAGCCTCGGGCCACTCTTGAGGATGTGCGCCGCGAGCTTGAGGAAGCGTGGAGCGTCAATCCCCCCAAGCCCGGAGGTCTAGCGCGGTTCTTGGAATCGCGATGAAAATCGCTTATCTCGACAGCTCCTGCCCCGTTGCAATCGCCCTTGACGAGCCCGGCTCCCGGGATCTGTTGGTTCAGATATCCCGTTTCGATCGACTCTTCTCGTCCAATCTCCTGGAGGCGGAGCTGAAATCGGCTTTGGTGCGGGAGGGCACCCAGGGCAGAGTGAAAGACTTTCTCACTTGGATGCATTGGGTTTTCCCCTATCGGCGGCTGACACCCGAGATCGGTCAGATCCTCCAAGTAGGTACGCTGAGGGGCGCAGACCTCTGGCATCTCGCATGTGCCCTTTTCATGCGCCCCAAGTTTGACGAAGTGGAAATTCACTTCCTGACGCTCGACAACAATCAGGGCAAGCTTGCCCGCTCGTTCGGTTTCCGCGTCCTTTGAGGGCTCAGCGGGAAAGGGCAGGATGACGAATCCCGTCGCCGGGGGGCCGCCGAAGACACCGGCCCGGCTTCCAGTTTGGAGCCAGCTTTTGGCCTCGCCCGAGGTCCTTCACGGCACGGACACTCTGGCCCTCACCGGCGAGCACCTCCACGCGCAGCTCGGCGGCCCGCGGGTGCCCGTGGTGTTGACCGGCGCCATGCGGCCGTTCGAGATGAAGCACTCCGACGCCCTGCAGAACCTCACGGAGGCGGTCTTCGCCACCGGCGTCCTGCCGCCCGGCGTCTACTGCGTGGCCCACGGGCGGGCCCTGGCCTTTCCCGGAGTGCGGAAGGATACCGAACGCGGCACGTTCGTCAAGGCGTGACGGCGAAACCCTGACCTTTCCGGAGAAATCCCATGGCCAACGCCCTCGACGAGTTCCGCAGCTACCGCCAGCGGATGAACGACCGCATCATGGAATCCGAGCACCTCGGCATCAAGCGCTTCTTCAACCTGGACACCGCCGCCTACCGCGACGGCGCCCTCGACGGCAAGACCAAAGAGCTCCTGGGCCTCGCCGCCTCGGCCGTCCTGCGCTGCAACGACTGCATCGACTACCACCTCGACCAGTGCGTCGCCGCCGGCTGGACCAACGACGAGCTCTACGACGCCCTCAACGTCGCCCTCGTGGTGGGAGGCAGCATCGTCATCCCCCACCTGCGGCATGCGTTCGACACGATTGATCAGCTACGAGGGGAGGGGGCGGGGAAGGCGAAGGAGTAACGGTTTCGATCACCTACTCCGCACAGGTGCGGTGATTGATCTCGACAGGCTAGAAATTTCTGCACGGATACCCTTTCCCACAAGCTTTACAAAATCTTGCTGTTTCGCGGCTATTTCGGGCGTTGGGCGACCGAAAGGATGCGGAAGGCTGTACCCTCGAAGCAGGTGACAAGGGTTTCAGTCACCTGCCGGCAACTGTTCCAGGCGGTTCGCCGGCGCCAAGTTCATCCTGGAAAGGAGATGCTCATGAAGAAGCTCAAGCTCAGTCGCGAAACCTTGCGCCAACTCGACCAAGAGCACTTGCGGGCACTGGCTGGTGGGGATATCGACTACCAGTGCGACAACACCTCACCGACCAACGACTGGCCCTACGATCAACCCTGCCAGTCCGGCGGACCGATTCCCACTCTACAAGTGACGTGGTGCGTCAACGGACACCCTACCTGCTGAGCGTCGGGTCCCGGACACCGCTCTTGCGCTGCCGGGACCTTTTCGCCACGATATTATGATAAGTCCCGTCGCCGAGACACCGGCCCGGCTTCCAGGTTGGAGCCCGCTTTTGGCCTCGCCCGAAGAGGCGGCTCCAGCCTTGGAGGCGATCACTGCCATCGCAGATGACCTTCTGCATCTCGACGCGGACGGCGAGTTCCGGGACCGGGCCTCGCTAGGGTTGGGCACCGCCGGATTGGCAACCTTTTTTCACTACCTCGAAGAAGCCCTGCCGCAGCATTTTCCGGGTGCCGTGGCGCGTCTGTTGGACGCAACCGCCGAGGTGATCGAAACCGAAGCGCTGAGCTTTCGGGCTGATGCAGGGCTTTGCCGGCGTCGGCTGGGTTACCCAGCATTTGGTCGGACGCGGCAGCGAGGCCGTAGAGGATCCCAATCCGGAGATCGACGAAGTCCTCCTCCGCCTCCTGCACCTTCCCTCCTGGGCCGGCACCTATGACTTGGTGATGGGTCTCGTGGGACTCGGACTCTACGCCCTGGAGCGTCTGCCTCGGCCAGAGGCTTACGAGATCCTGGAGCAGGTCGTCCACCACCTCGCGCTGACCGCCCGTGAGGCCGGCGAGGGCATCACCTGGTGGACGCCGCCGGAGTGGCTGCCGCCCTACCTTCGCGAGGAGTGTCCCGCAGGGCACTTCAACGTCGGGATGGCCCACGGCGTGCCGGGGGTGGTGGCGTTGTTGGGCGCAGCCCTCCAGGCGGGCGTCGCAGTCGGTCGCTGCCGCGAGCTTCTCGCCGGCGCCGTGCCGTGGCTATTGGCACAGGAGCTGCCGCCGGAGTCCGAGTCCCGCTTCCCATCCTGGGTGGGGACCGGCACGTCGATCTCCCCTGCCCGGCTCGCCTGGTGTTACGGCGATCCCGGCGTGGCTGCCGCACTTCACCTCGCCGGAAGGGCAGCCGGCGAGCCGCTTTGGGAGGCGCAAGCCTTGCGGATCGCGCGTGCCGCAGCCCGGCGTCCCCTCGCCACCAGCCTCGTCGCCAATGCCGGGGTCTGCCACGGAGCCGCCGGCCTGGCCCACATCTTCAACCGTCTCCACCAAGCCAGCGGCGACCGAGAGCTGGGAGAGGCCGCCCGGTCCTGGTTGCGGAGGACTCTCGAGATCCGTCAGCCGGGAGTGGGGGTGGGAGGCTTCCGGCACCAAGCCCCGGATCCGGAGCGGGCCGACAGCTTCGTCTGGAAGGCGCCCCGAGGCTTTCTTGCCGGCGCGGCCGGGACCGGTCTGGTGCTCCTGGCGGCGGTGGTCTCCAGCGAACCGGCCTGGGATCGGGCTCTGCTGCTCTCGTGCCGTTGAGAGGCGCCACGGCGGACTACGCCTTCCTCTTCTTCACCGCCAGCAACCCGAGGAGAAATCTTGAGCCTCGAGCTTTCAATCCCGAGGCGGGTGCCAACCGGCGGCCACCCAAAGTCTTCTCGCCAGAACGAGACTGGGCCGATTCAATTGAAGCGCTGCTACCGTTGCGCGTCCTATGGCCGTCGTCCCATCAATTCGAGTCCCACCCTCGGCCCAGGTAAAGTTCTGCGCCCATTCCTGCTGGCGCGGATTGAAGACCTTCACTTTCACACCGGTCGCCGGATCTATGATGAGAAAACGATTGCTTTTGTGGTCGTTACAGAGCGAACAGGCCAGCCAAAGATTGTTTTCTGTTGTTGGCCCGCCCAGGGATTGGGGATCCAAATGATCGAATTCCATGGGCCTGCCGACGACGGCTTCCTGGGTCTGGCAATAGCCACACCGGTGTCGCGCCTGCTCTGCCACGCGACGGCGCAACTCGACAGGGATGTAGTCGGAGCTCACTTGGTGGCAAGAAGCCCGGAGACGTCGTGCCCGCGTTCTTTGAGAAGCTTCGCCGCCTGCGCTCGGATCAGCATCGACCGCTCGTACTCTTGGATAAGCTTCGCTCGAGTGGCATCTTCGACTGGGCTCAGCCCTTCGGATCGTTGCTTGAAGTGCAGAGATTCGAGCTCCTGGCTCGCCTCAGGCGACATAGTGTTCCTGGCGAGACGCCAGAGCTCATCGTCATCGAGCACCTCGAGAGCCTCGACGGCTCCAATGAGCTCGGATGAGAGGTCGCCCTCCACTGAGGCTGCGGACGCAACGGCATCCAGGATCTCGGTTTCGAGGCTGCGGTGACTCCACTCAGCACGCTGCCGGAAACGCCTGTAGAGAGTTTCAGGAAGGTGAAGGGTTATGGCATGGGCTGACATGACTCCGACTCCTCTGCAACCGGCCATCCTGATCCGGTTTCTTCGCGCCACTGGAAGATCCTAACACGACGAGGTCTATCCCTTCCCCCGCATCCCCAGCAGCTCCTCCGGCACCTCCCCCAGGAACAAATCCGTCTGCAACGGTTGCCCGGGCTGGACCGCGTACTTCTCGAAGTCGGTGACTCCAGCCTCCCGCAGCACGTCCTCGTCGATGTAGAAGTTGCCCGTGCAGCAGCGGCTGTCTCGGGTGAGGAGGACGTGGGCGGCGTCGGCCATGATCTCAGGTTTGCGGCACCTTTCGGGCGGGGTGAGGCCGCCCAGCATGGCAAGCGCCGCGGTGGCGATCACGGTGCGCGGCCAGAGGGCGTTGACGGCGATGCCGTCGTCCTTGAATTCTGCGGCCATGCCCAGCACGCAGAGGCTCATGCCGTATTTGGAAATCGTGTAGGCCGTGTGCAACTGGAACCACCGCGGGTCCAGGTTGAGCGGCGGCGAGAGCGTGAGGACATGCGGATTGGGCGACTTCCTGAGATGCGGAATGCAGGCCTGCGAGCACAGGAAAGTGCCGCGGGCGTTGACTCCCCACATCAGGTCGAAACGCTTCATCGGCGTCTCCAGCGTGCCGGTGAGGTTGATGGCGCTGGCGTTGTTGACCAGGACGTCGATGCCGCCGAAGGTCTCGACCGCCTTCGCCACGGCGCGATAGACCTGCTCCTCGTCCCGGATGTCCACTGCCAGCGGCAGGGCTTTGCCGCCCGCCTTCTCGATCTCTTCGGCCGCTGAGTAGATCGTCCCCGGCAGCTTGGGATGGGGCTCGGTCGTCTTGGCGGCGATGGCGATATGGGCGCCGTCGGCCGCAGCGCGCAGGGCGATGGCCTTGCCGATGCCGCGGGACGCGCCGGTGATGAACAGGGTTTTGCCCTTCAGATCGGCCATCGGAAATCTCCTTGCGACCGTTACGCCCGGGCGCGCGCCTTGTCTTGCGAATACTCGGCGAGCTTGGCGTACGCCTCTTCCAGGACCTCATCCTGGGGCAGGAAGACGATGCGCACGTGGTTCATGTCCGGCTGGCCGAATCCCGAGCCGTGGACCATGACGACGCCGTAGTCGAGGATCATGTCGCGCACCAGCTCGACGTCCTCCAGCCCTCCCAGCGAAAAGCGCGGGAAGGCGTAGAAGGCCCCCCGGGGTGGCACGCAGCTCCAGCCCGGAATGGCGTTGAGCCGGGCCACCGTCAGGTCGCGCCGGCGGCGGAGGATGGCGCTCACCTGCGCGAGGTGGGGATTCGGCCCTTCGAGCGCCGGCTTGATGGCCCACTGCACGGGGTGGCTCGCGCAGAGCCGTGCCCGCACCAGCCGGCCCATGGCTTCGATGAGGGGAGCCAGAGTGTCCGCGGGGCCTGAAAGAATCGTCCAGCCCATGCGCAGGCCGGGGCCGAGCCACACCTTGGAGAGGCCGGCGAAGGTGGCGACCGGCACGTCGTCCCGCAGCGAGGCGGTGGACACGAAACCGGTGTCTTCGTCGATCAGCATACGGTCGTAGATCTCGTCGGAGAGCACCAGGAGCTGGTGCCGCGCCGCGATCTCCAGCAGCGTTTCGAGGGTCTCCCGGCCGGCCACCGATCCCGTGGGATTGTTGGGGTTGATGACCACGATGGCCCGGGTGCCGGCGTCCACCTGCCGCTCGATGTGGGCGAGATCGGGCTGCCAGCCGTTCGACTCGTCGAGCTGGTAGAGGATCGGCCGGGCGCTGAGCTTCGCCAGCACGGCCGAGTAGAGCGGATAGCCGGGGCTCGGCACCAGCACGCCCTCGTCCGGCTCCAGCAGGGCGGTGAGCAGCAGCTCGATGGGCTCGGAGGCGCCATGGCCGATGAGCACCTCGCGCACGCCACGGATGCCCTTGCGCTCCTCGGCATCGCGGCGGATGGCCTCCCGGGCCTCGGGGATTCCCTCGGAGGCGGAGTAGGAGGTCTTGTTGTCCCGCAGCGCCTTGACGATGGCCTCGACGACCACCTCGGGCGTGCGGAAGTCGAACTGGCAGGGATCGCCGATGTTGAGGCTGATGATCTTGCGGCCCGCGGCCTCGGCCTGGCGGGCGAGCGCCACGACGTCGCGCACGGCGTAGGTGACGTCGTCGATCCGCCGCGCGGTGCGGAGGGGGGGGAAGGCGGTGGAGGTGGCATTCATGCGCGGTTCAGTCCCCCCTTTCGGCGATCGCGATTGCGGGTCAGTATATCCCGGCTCATAGGGTGGACGTGCCGGGCGGTACCAGCTCGTCGATGCGCGCCGCTTCCTCGTCCGTCAGGCGGACGTCGAGCGCGCCGAGGCTGTCCTCGAGCTGCGCCATCGTACGGGGGCCGATGATGACCGAGGTCACCGCCGGATGGCGCAGGGCCCAGGCGTTGGCGAAGCGCGCGAGGGAGACGCCCTTGCGCGCGGCGAGCGGGATGAGCTCCTCCACGATGTCCAACCGGCGCTGGAACTTCGGATTCGCCAGGTCGCCGACCCAGGCCTCGGAGCGCTTGCTGTCCCTGGGATTGCCCGTCTCCCGGCGGTACTTGCCGGTGAGCCAGCCGCCTTCGAGAGGGCTCCAGACGATGTTGGCGAGGCCGAATTTCCGCGTCATCGGGAAGTGCTCCGCCTCCATCACCCGGCGCAGGATGCTGTAGGGCGGCTGGAGAGAGACGAACCGCTCCCAGCCGTGCCGCTCGGCTGTCCACAACGTCTCCACGATCTCCCAGGCCGCGAAGCGCTTCTCCCACATCGCCTCGCCGGCGAAGTGGTTGGTGGAGAGACCGAGATAGCGCACCTTGCCCTGGCGCACGAGATCGCTGAGCGTCGAGAGCGTCTCCGCGATGGGCGTCGTGGGGTCCGGACGGTGGATCTGGTAGAGGTCGATGACGTCCGTGCCCAGGCGCCGCAGGCTGTGCTCCACCTGCTCCTGGATGGCCTTGCGCGAGAGGCCGCGCTGGTTCGGCCCGGGTCCCACGGGCGCCCACACCTTGGTGGCGAGCACCACCTGCTCGCGGCGGTCCTTGAGGGCCTTGCCGACGATGATCTCCGATTCGCCCTCGGAGTAGCCGTTCGCCGTGTCGACGAAATTGATGCCGGCGTCGAGCGCCCGGTGGATGATGCGGATCGACTCGTCGTGATCCGGGTTGCCCCAACTGCCGAACATCATCGCCCCCAGGCAGAGGGGCGAGACCTTGAGGCCGCTTTGGCCGAGATTTCGGTATTCCAAGGCTGCGACTCCTTTCGAAAATAGTTACCGCACCAGCCAGAACACCACGACCAGCGCGAGCAGCACCGCCACCGCGATCCCCACGTAGAGGAGCATTTTCCTGCCGCCGTTGCCGGAGCCGGCGCCGCGCAGCAGCGAGCTCGCTTCGCGGATCTCCGTCAGCACCCGCAGGCTCAGGCTCTCCTCCAGCCGTTCCAGGGCGGCCAACAGCTCCTGGGCGCTGGCGTAGCGCTCCTCGGGCCGGCGACCGAGGCAGCGCAGGGCGACGACGTCGACCTCGGACGGCACCGCGGGATTGAGCTGGCTCGGCAGGCCGAACTTGGGGCCCGGCGAACGGCCGGTGAGCATCTCGTGGAAGATGGCGC
The DNA here is from genome assembly GCA_049284515.1 of Thermoanaerobaculia bacterium. Lineage (GTDB taxonomy): Bacteria > Acidobacteriota > Thermoanaerobaculia > Multivoradales > UBA5704 > DATARR01. The sequence goes on along the minus strand of JBAPYB010000530.1, from coordinate 811 downwards.
CGGCGGAGTAGAGATCCGATCGGGCATCGGCCGGGGCCTTGCTGTCCATCGTCTCGGGCGCCAGGTAATACAGGGCGCCGAGGCGGATTTCGCCCGTCGCGAGCGTCGCCGTGAGGCTGCGGGCGGCGACCGATTCGAAGCTGCTGGCTCCGAGGTCCGAGATCTTGACGGTGGCGAAGCCGGGCGAGACGAGGACGTTGCGCGGCGCCAGGTTACCGTGCACGTAGCCGCTTTGGTGAGCGTGAACGAGGCCGCGGCAGATGCCCCGCATCACGGCGAACGCCTCGGGCAGTCCGACCCGCCGCGCCTTCAGCACCCGGTCGAGCGACGTCCCCTCGACCATCTCCATGGCGACGTAGAGCCGGTCGCCCTCCTGGCCTGTTCCCAGGACGTGGACCAGGTGGGTGTGGCGGGTGACCGGAGTCACGGCGGCGATCTCGCGATGGAAGCGCTCGGCGGCTTCGGGTTCCTCCGTCAAGCGGCGGGGGAAGAGCTTGAGGGCGACGGGGCGGCCCTTCGCATCCTCCGCCCGGTAGACCGTGGACTGCCCGGCCTTGCCGAGGAGCTCGCGGACGCGATAAGGACCGATGGCTTCGGGAAGGGGCGGCGGACTGGTCGGTGGCTGTGGCATCGCTTTCGTAGATCAATGGATCTCAAAGATCATAAGCGTGTCGCCGATCGCGATGCGGTCGAAGGGCTGGAGGACCACCCGCCCGGCCGGCTTGCCGTTAACGCGGGTGCCGTGGCTGCTGCCCAGGTCGGTCATCACCCAGGCGCCGTCCTCCCAGGCGAGTTGGAGATGGTCCTTGCT
>JBAPYB010000529.1:0-19041 GCA_049284515.1 Thermoanaerobaculia bacterium | reverse complement strand
CACCCGAAGTGGTGCGCCCGCCGGGGGGCCCGGCGCCGCTGGTGCTGTCGCAGGAGGCGACCGCCGCGCTCCTCGAAGTGCTCAACCGGCAGGCCTTCACGTCCGAGTCGTTCCACTCCGGCGTCTCCTTCCTGCGCGAGAGCCTGGGGCGGCCGGTGTTTCACTACGCCGTCAACCTGCGGGACGACGCCACCGACCCGCGCGGCCTTCCCTTTCCCTTCGACCTGCTGGGGGCCGCCTCCCGCCCGCTCGAGCTGGTGACGCGCGGCGTCGCGCTCAACCTCGCGATCGACGACCGCCTCTCCCGCGCTCTCGACCTGCCGCCCACCGCGCAGCGGGTGGCGCCGGACGAGGCCGTGCCCGCCCACCTCTTCCTGCTGCCGGGCGAAGACTCCGAGGAGAGCCTGCTGCGCGCCGCCGCCGGCGGGGTCTGGGTGGCGGCGCTCGAACCGCTGGAGGCCTTCGATCCTCATGCCCTGCGCTTCCGGGCCGTGGCCCGCGGCGTCCGCCAGATCGACGGCGGCGCGCTCGGCCGCTCGCTGCCCGACTTGATTTGGGAAGACGATCTCAAGCGCGTCCTTTCGCAGGTGCTGGCCGTCGGCTCCGATCTGGTCCCCATCGCCACCGGCGCCGGGCTCTTCCGCGCCACCACGGCGCCCATGTTGGCGGTGGCGGACGTCGGCGGCCTGCGGTTCGCCCTCGATTGATCCTATTCCCAGATCTTGACCTCGAACCGGCCGCCTGAATCCACGGCCCCACGGTACATCCCCTCGGAGTTGAAGACCAGCGCGATCGAGCCGTCGCGGCCGACGCCGATCACGCCGCCGTCCCCCGGCTTCAGCTTCTGGTGGATCACCCGGTCCGCCGCTTGCTGGAGGGTCAGACCGCCGTATTCGATGAGCGCCGAAATGTCGTGGGCCACGGTGTGCTTGATGAACTCCTCGCCGATGCCTGTGGCCGACAGGGCGGCCGTCCGGTTGTTGGCATAGGTGCCCGCGCCGATCACCGGCACGTCCCCCAGCCGCCCGAAGCGCTTGTTGGTCAGCCCGCCGGTGGAGGTGGCGGCAGCCAGGTTGCCGTGCGTGTCCAGCGCCACGGCCCCGACCGTGTCCTTGTCCTTCTTCTCCTTCTTCGTCTTCTTCTCCTCTTGGAGCGCCTCCTGGAGCTGCTGGTAGCGGAAGGGGGTGTCGAACCAGGCGTTCTTCACCCGCTCCACCTTCATCGCGGTGGCGAAGGCCTCGGCCCCCTCGCCCACCAGGAAGACGTGGGGCGACTTCTCCTTGACCAGCCGCGCCAGGGTGATGGGGTGACGCACCGTCTTGAGGCCGGCGACTGAGCCGCACGAGAGGTCCCGGCCGTCCATGATGGCGGCGTCGAGCTCGTGCGTCCCCTCGTGGGTGTAGACGGCGCCCTTGCCGGCGTTGAACAGCGGATCGTCCTCCAGGAAGCGCACCACCTTCTCCACCGCGTCGAGGCTGGTGCCGCCGCTCTTCAGCACGTCGCGGCCGATCTCCAGGGCCCGGGTCAGCGACTTGAGGTACTGCTGCTTCTGCGCCTCGGGCAGGTTCTTGGGGATGGTCCCCGCGCCGCCGTGGATGGCCAGCGCCCATTTCGAGCTGGCGGAGCCGGCCGGCGGGGCCGCCGTCTGGGCGAGAGTCATGAGGGGGAAGAGGAACACGGACAGCAGCAGGACGAGGCTCCGCGCGGGTTGGACCATGACGGGGGATTGTAGCGCGAGCGGACCCCTCACTCCTCCCGCCGCGCCAGCACCACCGTCTGGTCGTCCCCCTGCGGCAGCCCTTGAGAGTGCTCGCCCACCACCTGCGGAATGATCTCCATCAGTTCGCTCAAGGGGCGGTGCTGCTCGCGGCGGAGGAGGTCGATCAGCCGTTCCATGCCGAATTCCTCCTCGGCGAGGGATTCAGCCTCCGTGATGCCGTCGCTGTAAATGCAGAGGAGGTCGCCCGGCTCGAGCGTCAAGGCGCGGGACTGGAATCGCGCCTCGGCCATGAGGCCCAGGGGGAGGCCGCCGGCTCCGAGCGGATCCACCGAGCCGTCCCGGTGCAGCAGGATGCCCGGATTGTGGCCGGCGTTCATGTAGTGCAGCACGCCAGAAAGGGGATCGAGCTCGGCGAGCAGCATGGTGATGAACTTGTTGGAGGCGGAGGACTCCACGATGTGCCGGTTCAGCCGCTCCAGCAGCACCGGGCCGAACTCCAGGTGGTCGAAGAGCAGGCGCAGAGCCGAGTGGAGCGTCGAGACCATGAGGGCGGCCGGCATTCCCTTGCCCGAGACGTCTCCCACCACCAGGCCGATGCGGCCGCCCCGCACCTGGAAGAGGTCATAGTAGTCGCCCCCCACCTGCCGCGCCGGCCGGTACCAGCCCCGCAGGTCGTAGCCCGGCACGTGGGGCGCCCCTTTGGGCAGGATCTGGCGCTGGATCTCGGAGGCCAGGGTCATCTCCCGCTCCAGCCGCTCCTTCTCCAGGGCCTGGAGGTGGAGGCGGGCGTTCTCCAGGGCGAGCGCCGCCTGCGTGGCGAAGAGCGACAGCGTGCGGCGGTCCGAGGCGAGGAACGGGCCCACGCCGCGCCGGCTCTCCTTGTCCCCCACCACCAGGAGCCCACGCCGGCCGCTCTCCACCTCGATAGGCACGCCAAGCTGGTAACGGGCGCCGGGAAGCAGGTGGGCGGGGGCTTCGCCCGCCTCGGCGAGAAAGGCATGGAGCGCCGGATCGTCGGCCCTCAGCGACTCCGCAGCCTCGCCGCCGAAGATGCGGTCCAGGCGATAGCGCCCGTTTTCCAGGAGGTAGAGGGCGCCCCGGCGGGCGTCCAGGAGCGACACGGCGCGGAGCAGGATCTCCTCCGACAGCCGGTCGAGGTCGAGAGTGGAGGCCACGGCCAATCCCACGTCGTACAGGGCCTCCAGCTCCACCACCCGGTAGTTGACCTGGAACTGCTGCTCCTTGAGCTCCTGCTTCAGCCGGCAGCTCTTGAGGGCCGTGGCGAGCAGCAGGGTCAGGGGATCGCTCGCCACGCGGTCGGTATCGGCGGGAGTCGGGAGACTGGGGGAGGAGAACAGCAGCCGGCCACCGGGGAAGCTCAGGCTGCCGAGGCCGTCGGTCGCTGCGGCCGCCTCCACGACCTGGGGAAGACCGTCGCCCGCCGCCGCCTCCCGCTCCAGCGCTCCAGCGTGCTCGAGGTAGAGACCGGCCGCGGTGGCGCCATGCTCCCGGCGCCAGAGGTCGAGGAGCCGCTCCAGGAGCTGGCGCTCGCCCGTCTCGTCGCGCGAGAGGGCCAGAAGCTCGGCCCAGGCCGGCGGAACCGGTCCGGCCGGTGCGGTGCCCTCCATGATTGTCTCCTACCGGGGGAGTCTGGTCAGGCCCGGATCTGGGCCACGGCCGACGCCTCGTCGCTGTAGATCGGAGCGTACTGCGCAAGGCCCATGATATGGAAGGTCTTTTCGATGGTCGGAGTGAGGCAGCAGAAGCCGAGCTTGCCCTCGATCTCCAACATCTTCTCGATGATTTCGATGAGGATGGAGATGCCGATCGAGTTGACGATCTTGGTGCCGGCGAGGTTGAGGAGGAGGATCTTGTAGCCCTCGTCGAGGAGCTTGTAGGCCACCTTGGCGATCTCCTCGCCGCCTTGGTTGTTGATGTAACCCTCCGTGTAGATCACCGCCAGCCCGTCGCGGCGATCCACGGTTACGCTGAGCGTCTCGGTCATCGGCTCCCCGCTTTCATCGCATCTTGGACATCACGACGGTCGTCCCGTCGGCGCCGGAGTGGATCTCCACCTCGTCCATGAGCTTGTGGATGATCTTCAGCCCCCAGCCTCGCCCGCGCGGCAGCTTGGGCTTACCCTCCGTGGGCTCCTCCTCCACTCTTGGGGAGAAGCCGATGCCGTGATCCTCGACCATGATACGCAACTTCTCGGGGTCCGGGTCCCCCAACACCTGGAAAGTCACGAAAACCTCCTGATCGGAGGACTGGCTGTGCTCCGAGGCATTGATGCAAGCCTCGACCACCGCCATCCGAACCTCGTCGATTCTATCCGGACTCATCCGGATCGACTCAGCGATCGCCGCCGCGGTCTTGCTCGCCTCGAGCTCCATGTCTGGGACCATGGGGAGCGCTAGCGTGACCTCCCTCAAGACGCCTTCACTCATGTCCGTGTCCGTGCGCGTAGGCCGCCCAGGCCGGAGGTCAGAAGGAGAGGAAGAGCTGCAGAGCGTAGATCACGATAGGGTGGACCAAGTCGTGCGACAGCAACCAGCCGAAGCTGGCCAGCGAGCCCACAGACAACAGCACCTTGACGGGTACATCAGGGACCACGACGTGCTTCCGAACGGAGTCTAGCATGGCGTTCCTCCTCATCCGCCACTCCCCCATCGCAAGCCCGCTGCCAACTTGCCTTACAATCGTTACATTCGCCGTAAGTCGCTGATTTTGAATCGCTTGCCGGAATCTCGCCGGAATCCGCCCCAGAATGCCTCAGCGGCTTGCGCGACATTTTGCCCCAATCCCTCGCCATCCCGCGGGAGGCGATTCTCCGGAAGCCCTATTTTGCCGCACTTCCAAGCGATTTGGGGCGAAATGTCGCAGGCGGGGAAAAATGTCTCAGCGGCTCCAGGGCCCCTCAGAACCCCTTCCGCTGCAGAGTCTTCCGGTCCAGCCCCAGGATCCGCGCTGCCTCGGTCTTGTTGCCGCCGGCGAGCTTGAGAACGCGGGCGATGTGGCGCTTCTCCAGGGTTTCCAGGTCCAGCGGCTCCGGAGAGGAGGACTGCGGCGCCGAGGTGCTCCCCATCAGGGAGCGCACGAGGTCGGCGTCGATGTCCCCGTCCGCCAGGGAGACGGCGCCTTCGATGAGGTTTTGAAGCTCGCGGACGTTGCCCGGAAAGTCGTGGTTCAGCAGCAGAGCCAGCGCCTCGGAGCGCAACGCCGGTACAGGGATTCCCTCGCGGCGACAGAACTCCTCCAGGAAGGCGCGGACGAGATGGGGAATGTCCTGCTTGCGGTCTCTGAGCGGCGGCAGGTCGACCTCGACGCCCTTCAACCGGTAATAGAGATCCTCGCGGAACCGGCCCTCCTGAATGAGGTTCTCCAGATCCTGATGCGTGGCCGCCACCAGCCGCACGTCCACCGGAATGGTCCGCCGGCCTCCCACCCGGGTCACCTCGCGCTCCTGGAGCACCCGCAGCAAACGCACCTGGAGGCTGGTCTGCATGTCGCCGATCTCGTCCAGGAACAGGGTGCCGCCGTTGGCCAGCTCGAACTTGCCCGGCCGCGCCTGGACGCCCGTCGCCACTCCGCCCTCGATGCCGAACAGCTCGCTTTCGAGCAGCGTCTCCGGCAGCGCCGCGCAGTTGACGGCGATGAGCGCGCCCTCCCGGCCCGAGAGGTGATGAAGCAGCTTCGCCACCATTTCCTTGCCCGTGCCGCTCTCGCCGCGCACCAGGACGTTGACGCCGCGGGGCGCCACCCGCTCGACGACCTCCAGCACCCGCCGCATGCCGGGCGCATGGGCCACGATCCGGCGTCCCCCGACCTCTTCGGCGAAGCGTCCTTTGAGGGCCTTGTTCTCCTCTTCGAGGCGCTCGCGCTGGGTCTCCAGGCGCTCCACCTGGCGGGCGGCGTCCAGGGCGGCGCCGGCCAGGGCCGTCACCGAGTCTAGGAACCGCCGGTCGTCCGCCGTGAACGACATGTCCGGATTGCCCCGCACTTCCTTGTCGAGCACCGCCAGGTACCCGAGGAACACGCCCCGGTACGCGAGCGGCGCGACCACGAGCTGATCGTAGGCCCGGCCGGCAAGGACGCCGTGCGAGCGGGCCAGGACGTGTCCCTCCGTCAGGAGCTCGCGCCAGATGGGCGCCGCCAGCAGCGTGTCCCCGGTGGGCACATCGTCCACCCAGCCCACCGTCGCCACACCCCGCGCTCCGCCGTAGGCGTCCCGCGTGACCGCCACCGCCGCCGCCGGATCGAGCACGGTGCACACCCGCTGCAACAGCTCGTCCACCAACTCCTGCTCCGGCCGCTGCGCATGAAGCGCGATGGCCAGGTCGTAGAGCGTCTCGAGTTGGAGGATGCGCCGCTTCTCGGCGAGGAGTGCATCGTGGCGCGCCATGGCGACTATTGTACGACCGGGCGGGGCGAGTGTTTCTCCGCCTCGACTCAAGGGCCAGGCTGGGCGCACCGCAGCCTGGCGAGCAGGGCCGGCTCCACCCGCGCCTTGACGGTGCGGCGGTCGAGCCCGAGGCGGCGGGCGGACTCCTGATAACTGCCCGTCTCGGCATAGACCAGCGTGCAGTAGCGGCCCAGCACCTCGTCCGCCGAGAGACGGCCGGCGAGGATCTCTGCCGCCACGGCCCGGCGCGGATCCTTGGCCGAGGCCCGTGCGGCGGGAAGATATTCACTGCGGATCAGGATGTTGCTCACACACTGCGCAAGCTCCCGGACGTTGCCGGGCCACGGATACTCGCGGCCGAGCCGGCGATCGATCCAGGCCACCACTTCCCCTGCCAGCTCGGGTGCCAGCTCCTCTCCCACCTGCCGTTCGGCAAGGAACAGGACGAGGTCCGAGATCTCCCGCGGCGAGTCGCGGACGCGCTCGGCGAGCGACGGCGTCTCGATGCGGTCGGCGCAAAGCCGGTAATAGAGATCCTCCCGGAAACGGCCGGCGCTCATCTCCGCATCCAGGTCGCGATTGGTCGCCGCCACCACCTTGCCGCGGAAGCGCCGCTCCCGGGTGTCGCCCAGGCGCTGGAACGTGCGCGTTTCAAGGACCCGCAACAGCTTGACCTGAATGGCGGAATCCACCTCGCCGATCTCGTCGAGGAAGACCGTGCCGAGCGGCGGACAGACCTCGAACCAACCCGTACGGTCGCCGACGGCGCCGGTGAAGGCGCCGCGGCGGTGGCCGAAGAGCTCAGACTCGATCAGCGTCGGCGAGAGCGCGGAGAGATTGAGCGGGAAGAAGGACTCCTCGGGACGCTCGCCGAAGCTGCGCGTTTCAGGATCGAAAGGCCGATAGCGCGACAGGGCGATGGCGCGCGCCACCAGCTCCTTACCGGCGCCCGAGGGACCGGTGACGAGCGTGGTCACGTCGCCCAGACGTTGATAGAGAGCCCGCTGATAGCGCCGCAGGTCGTGCGTGAAAATCGACTGCCAGACCTGGGCGCGCAACCGCGCCGCGGGCATCGAGCCGCCGACGATCGAGTGAAACGTATGGTGGAACGCGCGCCGAACCTGGAAGCAACAGGCAAACAGGTGGACCGCATCGGGACGGGCCCGCCGGCGCCCAGCCGCCGGCGCGAAGAACCGCTCGCAATCGGCGGCGAAATCCACGTAGAAGCCGAAGTCGGGCCGGCGGCCCGTCGCCATGAGGACCTCGTAGAGCCGCGCCTGGTAGCGATAGTAGAGGAGGTACAGCGCGACGTCCTGATAGAGATCCAGCTCCTCCGGAGTGGCGCGGACCCCGCCCGCCAGCCGATCCCGCAGCCCCTCGGCAAGCGCCGCCGCGAGCTCGGCGATCCGTACCTCGTTGGGATTCTGCCCCGCGAGGTCGCCCCGCGAATGCCAGACCTGGTCACCGGAGAAATGCTCGTCGCCGAGCGCCCGCCGTTCCCACTCGATCCGCTCCGCCAGGAAGGGATTGACGTAGACGAGGCGCGCCACCGCCGCGGCCAAGTCGCGCTCGGAGTCGCTCAGCAGGCTCATGTACAGGGAATGTACAGTGGCCTGCACGGAAGGTCAAAGCGCCGGGCGGCGCCAGAGGGTCTACTTCGACTTGCTGGCGGCGGAGCCGTTCGAGCCCGTAACCCGCCAAACGGTGTTGCCCACGTCATCGGCGACCAGCAGGGCGCCGCGCTTGTCGATCGTCACGCCCACAGGCCGCCCCATCGCATCCCCGTGGTCGTTGACGAAGCCGGTCAACACGTCGATCGGCTCACCGGACGGATTTCCGGCGGCGAAGGGCACGAAGATCACCTTGTAGCCGCTGCGCGGCTTGCGATTCCAGGAGCCATGCTGCCCCACGAACATCCCCCGGCTGAAACGCGCCGGCAGGGTCGTTCCCACCGAAGAGGTCAGGCCCAGTGAAGCGGTGTGGGGCCCCAGCGCATAGTCGGGCACGAGGGCCTTGGCCACGAGCTCCGGCCGTTGCGGCTTCACCCGCGTGTCGACGTGCTGGCCGAAATAGCTATAGGGCCAGCCGTAGAAGCCGCCCTCGCGGACCGAGGTCATATAGTCCGGCACCAAATCGCTGCCGAGCTCGTCGCGCTCGTTGACCGACGCCCACAAGGCACCGCTCTCGGGCTCCCAAGCCATCCCTACCGGATTGCGCAATCCGGAAGCAAAAATCCGATGCTTGCCGGTCGCGAGATCCACCTCCCAGATCGCCGCGCGACCCTCCTCGGCTGCGATACCGTTCTCTGCCGCGTTGCTGTTGGAGCCCACTCCCACGTACAGCTTCGACCCATCGCGCGAGGCCAGAACGCTCTTGGTCCAGTGATGATTGATGAAGCCGGCCGGCAGGTCGGTGACTTTGACTCCGGGCACCATGATCCGGGTCTCGCCTGGCGTATAGGGGAACCGCAAGACGGCATCGCTGTCTCCCACGTAGAGGACGTTTCCCACGAGCGCCATGCCGAACGGCGAGTAAAGCCCGGCGAGGAACACCGACCGCGTCTCCGCAACACCGTCTCCGTCGGCATCCCGCAGCAGGGTGATGCGATTGGGGCTGGGCACGGTACCGCCAGCCTTCTTCTGGAAATGCTTGAAAAACCACCCCTTGATTCCCCGATTGTCCTGCGGCCGTTCCGGCGCATTGGTCTCGGCCACGAGCACGTCGCCATTGGGCAACACGTAGAGCCAGCGTGGATGGGCCAGTCCCGAGGCAAAGGCGGACACCGCCGTTCCGTCGGCAGCGACCGGCTTACCTCCTTGCGCCCAGCCCTTGGCCGTGACGACGTTCACCAAAGGGATCAGCGCCTTGGCGGGAGGAGGGATCTCCGGATGAGGTCCGGTGCCGGCAGAGACTGGAAGCCGCGCGGACGAGGCGCAGGCCAGAACGCCAAGGGCAGCCGCGATGAGAGCCCAGGAGACGGCGAGCTTGAGCGCGAAGATTTTCGAGGATTGGAACATGGCTCGACCCCGGAGAAGCTGAGCGTTGACGGCGTCCGTCGCTGCCGGGCGGCAGGACTCGTTCCTCACGCCCTTCGCTTTTAGCAAGAATCAAGCCCGAGCAAGAATCAAGCCCGGCAGAGTCTCCAGGCTTATTTCCCCACCGTCAGCGTCTCCCGCTCGAAGGCTTCGCAACCCTGTTTCTTGAGATCGACTCGCCACAGGCCGTCGTAGCTCTCGGTCATCAGATTCCCTGGCTGGCCGATGATTCCCAGGCGCTGGAAGCACTCGGGTTTCGCCCCCAGTTTCATCAGCAATTCAGGGATTCTGTTGGAATGCCCCACAATGAGCACGGCGTGGTCGGCGGAGTGCTTCTGGCGCAGAGAAGTGAGGAAGCCCTCCATCTCCTCCGGCCGTGTCGTGGCATCGTCGGCCACGAGGGGCAGGCCGGCGGCTTTCGCCAAGGGCTCGCCCGTGGCCAGGGTTCGCGTGGTGCGGCTGGAGTAGATCGTGGCGATGCCTTCCCCCTTCAGGCGAACGGCGAGCGCTTCGGCCCGCGCCTCTCCCGCTGGAGTCAAGGGACGGAACGCGTCCAGATCGCGCGCCTCCGGCCAATCGTCCACCTTCTCGGCATGACGGACCAGGAAAATGACGTCCAGGGCCGCGGCGGGAAACGCGGCAAGCCAGAGGAGAAGGGACGGGATCGCGAGACGAAGAAGATTGCGGCTCATGGTCTGGGTATTCTGAAGCACGCCGCACGCGTTGGGAAGCCGGAGCGGCCGGCAGAGTCGCCGGTCCGCTCCAGGTGTTTAGGTGTGCTCCATCAATCCTGGCACAACTTCACAATGAAGCACTGCTCCGATTGGAAGTGGTGAGTCACCTTGAAGCAAACCCCTTCGAACGACAACCGGTAGTCTTTCCCGATGGCGCCGCGCGTATACAGCACCAACTCCCTCGAGACGCAGCTCGGTTGATTCCGGCCCCTACAGGGTCCGATGTCTCCAAAGCAAATAGGGCCTGAGGGTATGACCTGCACCGAGGGTGCTCCGTTCGGCAGGTTTGGCACGGGATTCCCCGCCATGTCCGTCACCAGGATGTGGCCGATGGAGAGATCCTCAAAAGTGACGTTCGAGTAGCAGTTGCACACAGTGATGCACAAGACCTCCACGTCGTCCGTCTCGAGACAATCGCATTGGCTGTCCCCCCATCCGACGGATATGCAAGGTTTGATGTCCGGAAGCTTGACCGCAATGCAATCGCAGTGGCAATCGCCCCGGTCCAGAGCACCGCTATCCGGGCAGTCGCAGTTGGTACGTGGCAGCAAATTGAATTTATGAGCGCAGTTCTTATTCAGATAAGCGTCCTGGTCTCGCTTGATCTCTTCGCAGGTCTTGCAGGCAATCTGGTAGTCGTTGTTTTTTCCGGGCGTAATGCCATCTGGTGGACTGCCGACCTTGATGTGGCCGAGATTGGTGGTGCCGATGGCGAAGGCGCCGGTGGCCACAAAGTCGAATCCGCCGAGCGCCGTATTGATCCCGGGAATCGACGCGGGCGTGATGTTGAAGCAGTAGGAGCTGCCGCTGGTCAGCGTAGGACTGGTAAGTTGGGTCAGCAATGCGCCGTTTTGATAGATGTCCAGAGTGATCACGACAGTGCCGGTAATGGTATTGCCCTTGGGGTCCTTGGTAGAGGGAAGCTGGTAATCGAAACAGATGCGGCCCGGGCCGCAGTGCGTGCTGGCTTCGCAGTCGTAGGTGATATTACCTGTCGGCGAGCCTTTGCAGTTTCCGCAGAAACTGTCGATGTAGGCATAACCCCAGTGCGCGCCCAGTCCGCAGTCCGCCGTCACAAATTCAATGGTTACTTGTTTTCCGACCTGCGTCGAAAGATCGATCTGCGCACAACTCCAATCTCTGTAGACAACCGTTTCTTGTCCTACGACCTTCGATTGGAAAAACGGATTGGTGTTGTTGGCGATGAGCATATCTGAGCCTGCGCCAAAGTCAAACGCACCCGGAACTACGGTACCGGAAGCGTCGGTGACCCGAACCCAGAAAAACGGCTGGGTGTTCGGAGGATGGCCAATAGGGTTCTGGAGCACGGCCGCGTACCAAAATGTGATTGTGCTCACCGCAGGAGTAACAATAAAGGTCTTGGACAGGAGCTCGCAACCGAGGCCACTGAAGGCATTGCCAATTCGTACTGCTCCCGCCGAGCCTTGCGCCGTGGTCGGAATGCCAACGTTCGGGTCTGTACCGGCACCAACCCACGTTTGGTGGGTATTGAAGTTGGTGATAGCGCCAGGAAAGAGTCCGACAGTGAAGCTCGCGAAGGGGTTTGTGGCGGCCAGGGGAAGCGAACCAAACGCGCCTTGCCACTCAGCCGGATCCAAGAGTTTCTCAAGATCACCGTTGCCACAGGGTGTTATCGTTCCGATGGCCGGCTGGTACGCCAGCGCCGCGCCCTTTCCCAGATCCTCCATACGGCGGAATTCGGCCTTTTCAAGGTCGAGGTGCTGCTCGAAGGTTACCTCGGGCTTGGTGAATTTTGCGTAGCGCTGCTTGGCCTTTTCGACAAAGTCACCTGGCAGGGGCTCGTTGTGAGGATCTGATGGCGTGCCGCGAGGGTGCTTTTTCTTCGTGTTCATTCTTGTCTCCCTATTCCCCTTTTTTGGTTGGTTTACTCGTAGGGTTCCTAAGGGGTGCTGGAAACCTAGCCTCTAAATAAGCTTATGTGCATGGGTGAGTTCATGAGAGTTGCGTCTTCTATTTCTTCATTACCCCAGCCGTCCATCCTACGCCGCTCCCTTAGTCTCGTCAACGCCCGCCGCGCCGGGTCTGGAGAGCCAAGGCGAAGTTGATCGCAGCTTTCTTCCAGTTGGTATGGGAGATCGGCAGCCTCCCAGTTGTCCCCACGCCGCCGCACCGATATCATCCCCCCGGCTCTCAAGGCCCCGAGCCGACCCCATGCCCGCGCAACACGATCCCTACGTCTCCCTGCGCAATCCGAGCTTCCTCTGGTATGTGGCCAGCATGGTGGCGTTGACGCTCGGGACGATGATCCAGGCGACGGTGGTGGCGTGGCAGGTCTATGCCCTCACCAAGGATCCGCTGTCGCTGGGTCTGGTCGGGCTGGCGGAGGCGCTGCCGTTCATCGGTGCGGCGCTCTATGCAGGGCACATCGCGGACCTCTACGACCGCAAGCGCCTCTCGTTGCTCGCCATCGGCGTCCAGACGTTCGCCGCGATCGTGCTGCTCGGCTACACGCTGCGGCCGGAGGTGCTGGCGGGCGGGCGCGTCTGGCCCATTTATATGGTGGTGTTCGTCAGCGGAGTATCGCGCAGCTTCCTGCAGCCGGCCCGCACCGCGCTGGGCGCCGAGATCGTGCCCCGCGAAACGTACGCCAATGCAGTCGCTTGGCGCTCGTCGCTCTGGCAGATCGGCGCCGTGGTGGGGCCGGCGCTGGGCGGCATGCTCTACGGTTTCGCGGACGCCCGCGCCGCCTACGCCGCGGAGGCCGTGCTCTGCCTCGCCGGCTGGCTTCTCTTCACGCGCATCGCCTACATGCGACGGCCCGCCGCCCCGCGCGAGGGGACGATCGGCGAAAACCTCACGATCGGTATCCGCTTCCTGCTCACCCAGCCGGAGCTGCTGGGCGCGCAGTTGCTCGACCTCTTCTCGGTGCTCTTCGGCGGCGCGGTGGCGCTGCTCCCGATCTTCACCTCCGAAATCCTGCACGTCGGCCCCCAGGGTCTCGGCGTGCTCCGGGCGGCTCCGGCGGCCGGCGCCGTGGTGGTCTCCGTGGTCCTGGCGCATCGCAGGCTGCGGCACTCGGGGTCGGCGCTGTTCCTCTGCGTCGCCGGATTCGGGCTGTGCTGGATCTTCTTCGCCCTCTCGCATTCCTTCTGGCTGTCGCTCGGGCTTCTGGCCCTGAGCGGCATGCTCGACATGGTCAGCGTGGTGATCCGCTCCACGCTCCTTACGCTGCGCACGCCCCAGAACCTGCTCGGCCGCGTCTCGGCGGTGAATCAGATCTTCATCGGCTCGTCCAACGAGATCGGCTCCTTCGAATCCGGCGTGGCCGCCCGGCTGCTGGGGACCGTGAATTCGGTGATCTTCGGCGGGCTGGTGACGCTCGGCGTGGTGGGCGCCACGGCTTGGAGGATCCCAGCCTTACGGTCGCTGGACGAGCTCGAATAGCGTTCAGGTCGATTCCCGCGCGGCCAGCAATCCCTCGAGATCCAGCCGGCGGGTGTACATCGCGAGCTCGCCGTCCGGCGTGCGGGGCCACGCTTCGCGGGGGCGGTCCCAATACAGCTCCACGCCGTTTTCGTCAGGATCGCGCAGGTAGAGCGCTTCACTGACGCCATGGTCGGCCGCGCCGTCGAGCTGGATGCCCGCCGCGATCAGCCGGTGCAAGGCATCGCTGAGGGCGGCACGCGTCGGATAGAGAATGGCGAGATGGTAGAGCCCCGTCGTGCCCGGAGGCGGCGGCGAGCCGCCCAGGCTCTCCCAGGTGTTGAGCCCGATGTGGTGGTGATATCCGCCCGCTGAAATGAAGGCCGCGCCTTCGCCAAAGCGTTGGGTCAGCTCGAAACCGAGCACGCCGCAATAGAACGCCAGCGCCCGCCCGATCTCCGCAACCTTGAGGTGCACGTGTCCGATGCGGACCTGGGGACCGATCGGCCGGAATCCATCCAGACCCTCGCCCATAGCCGTTGCAGCATACCAATCTTTTTGACTTCTTTGTGCCTGACGCCCATTCTTTACACTTTCTTTATGCCCACTCGGCTAGGCTTGTCTTGCCGGCTGACGTGGAGCAAGCGAGCGCCCCCTCGATCAGGTGGTCTCAGCCTCGTCCCTTTGGCGTGGTTCTCTCTCCATGAGGCTGAGATTTCCGCGCCGTGCCAGCCGGCAATTCATTCCTTCCCCTTGACTCCCGCCGTCGCCGGACTCTAGTGTCGGGCCTCGATTCGCAGACCGAGGCCACTATGAAGACCCGCGTCCTCCTCTCCGCCGCCCTGATGCTCCTGCTGTCCGGAGCCCGGGCCGCCGCCCCGGCGGCCCCTCGCCCGGCGCCTATCGACCGGGCCGAGCTGGCCGAACGGATTCGCGCCGAGCTCCTCTATTCGTGGAAGGCCTACGAGCAGTACGCCTGGGGGCACGACGAGCTCAAGCCGCTCACCAGAACGCCGCGCGACTGGTACGGCGAGTCCCTGGAAATGACTCCGGTGGATTCCCTGGACACGCTTCTCCTCCTGGGGCTCAAGGACGAAGCGGACAAGGCGAAGGCGCTGATCGTCGACAAGCTGTCGTTCGACAAGGACGTTTCGGTGAAGAATTTCGAGGTCACCATCCGGCTGTTGGGCGGGCTCCTCTCGGGCTACCAGATGACGGGTGATGAACGCCTGCTCCGGCTCGCGGAAGACCTGGGCAAGCGGCTCCTTCCCGTGTTCAACTCCCCCACCGGCATGCCCTACATGTTCGTCAACCTCAAGACGGGCAAGACCTCCGGTGCCCACTCGAACCCCGCGGAGATCGGCACGCTGCTCTTGGAATTCGGCACGCTGTCGAAGCTCACCCACGATCCGGTCTTCTACGACAAGGCCAAGAACGCCCTCGTGCAGCTCTACAAGCGGCGTTCGAAGATCGGCCTCGTGGGCGAGGAGATCGACGTCGAGACCGGCCAGTGGATCAGCCGCGCCAGCCACGTGGGCGGCGGCATCGACTCCTACTACGAATATCTCTTGAAATGCGCGCGCCTCTTCGGCGACCAGGACTGCGCGAACATGTGGCGGGAGAGCCTTCGCGCTCTCAACAAGCACTTGGCGGACAACGCCCGCACGGGCCTCTGGTACGGCCAGGTGGACATGGAGACCGGCCGGCGCACGGCCCCCGAGTGGGGCGCGCTGCACGCCTTCTTCCCCGCCGTGCTGGCTCTCGGCGGCGACCTCGGTCGGGCGCGGCGTCTCCAGGCGTCGTCCTACAAAATGTGGAACCTGCAAGGGATCGAGCCCGAGGCCATCGATTACCGGACCCTGAAGGTGACGGAGCCCGGCTACCCGCTACGCCCTGAGATCATGGAGTCGGCCTACTACCTCTATCACTACACCAAGGACCCGCAGTACCAGGAGATGGGGCGCAGGTTCTTCCTCGACCTCCTCGCCAACTGCCGCACGGACGCGGGTTATACCGTGTTGAAAAACGTGGTGACGAAGGAGAAGGGCGACCTCCAGCCGAGTTACTTCCTGGCCGAGACGCTCAAATATCTGTATCTCCTCTTCGCCCCTGACAAGACCCTGGACCTCAATCACGTCGTGTTCAACACCGAGGCCCATCCGCTGCGGCGGACGTGGTGAGAAGACGGATCACGCGAATACCTCCGCCGGCGAGGCGATGCGCAGCAGGTCGCTGGTCTTGAGGACGAACGTCCCCGCAAGCATGTCTCCCAGCCTCTGTCGCTTTTTGCTGGAGAGAACGATGACGCCCGCGGGGATCCCGCCGAACAGCATTGGGTTCACCTCGATCAACCGGGTCAGAGTCCGGATCAGGGCTCTCTTGATCCCGGGCAGTCCCCCCACCTCGTCGACCACCTTGATCCGGGCGATGAGCTTGCCGGCCGTGAAGCCGGTAAGCCCCTCCAGCAACGGATAGTACAAGGCGACCAGGAGGCCCCAGAGCGGGAGGGTGTATCCCCAGAGCCTCTCGCCCAGGACGAAGTAGGGGATCGCCACGATCCCGGCCAGGACTACGAAGTCAATCACGGTGCCGAGCCATCGGCGGATGACGATGGACGAATCGTACGACGCGGAGATCTCCTCGGGGCTCACGGAACCTCCTTCAGCTCGGTAGAGCGGAAAGTCTGAGGATACCGCATAATCTCCGATCGTTTTCCACAATGCGACGGCGGCTGCTATCCACCATGCCTGAGAGCCACTACCCACGTTGCGGCGCCCGCCAGCCTGCGGGCAGTTAGTCGCCGATGGCAATCTCTTCAACCCAGCCCACGCTCTTGTTCGAGGAGACATACTTCTTGCTGGCAGGCGCGAGCAAAGGCTGCAATAATGCTTGCGAGTCCGTAGCCGTCATGACCCTGAAGACTTCGGGCCACCTCCCAATAGTGACCACGGTCTACAGACAGCTCACGATCACGGAAAGCCTGCGACGATACTGAGCCATCCGGTCTGACAAAGGTTGGATGGACGCGACGATGTAGGGGCTCTTCGTCAGCCACCTCGCCCGGGACCTCGATCACACCTCCTCTCCAGTAATCACCCAGCGAATCAGGCGTGTCGCCATCCACCGCGATGCGGTACCTTCACTTTCTCTCTCGCCATCTACCGCAAGAAATTCAAATCGGCTGGGTTTCAGCACCTCCAGCTCCAGCTCTCTATCCAGCACCTTCCACTCTAGCTGCACTCCGCCTGACGGCGTTGGAACCAGGAATGGAGTAGGCAACTCTATCCCGTAATCCAAAAGCATGCCGATTGAGTCGCGTAGAAATTGGAGAGCGAAATCCAGCGATCTCCTCTCCGGACTCCGAGCTTGATAAGTATCCCAACCATCCTCCAGGAGTCGCAAGCTATCGGCTCGCTCTGCAGCTTGCCTATAGGCTTCCGTCTTTTCTCCACGCCGAAGCTCGCTCGGCAAGCTGATTCCATCCTCTTCCAAGTCGGTTGCCAATCGTAGGTTATCAACGTCATGAATCAGCTTACATGATTCATCTTCGGGGAATCCCGACAAAAACACTCTCTCCCAGCGGAGCCGGTCAACTTCTTTAAATTGCGACTCGCTAACTCGAACGTTTACCTTTTTCGGTACCGTATCGACCTTAAATGAATTGTTGCTGCGATTAATTGCAAAGATCCGGCCGACGACTTCCACCGGCTTCGCCGGCTCGAACCGCTCGGGCACTTGAAGCGCGATCTTGGTCGATTCTGTGATTTTGCAGCTCGCAGCGGTTCCTTCCTCCTCAACAGTGATATCAACAGAGGCACCGGTCGCGAGGATAGGAGCCACCGCCAGGGCCATGCAGTTCCGCACAACCGCCGGCAGATAGTCGGGCCATGAGCTAGAGTCCGAGAAAGAGCGAATTCCGTTGACTAAATCAAAGGCAGCGAGGGCCGTCGGGTGACGACCAGAAATGCCGGAGATGGGTAAAACCTCAAATTCCAGCACGGTGCTCCCTGAAGACACCCCAGAGAGAACCACGGCAGTAAGTCGCCTGGCCTCAGCTCTTAAGCGGTTACGGCCAGGGAACCCGAGTTGACGCTGGATCAGGCGAGCGATGGCATCGTGAAGCCCGCTGGTCAAAGAACCAGCGTCTTCTAGCAGCAGTCGGCCCGGCGGAACCCCGGGCTTATCGATGGAGACCGATATTTTAGGTGGCACGTCAATTCCCGCCTGAAGCCAAGTCTACTTGAAAAGTGCCTATCCGTCCGAAGGCTGAGGATACCGCGAAATCCCGAGCGCGTCGACAGGCGCGCTCAGACCGCAATATCCTCCAGGAACCGATACATCACATACGCGTCGACGTACCCGAGCTCCTGATGCCGGAACGCCTTGGGAAGCGTGCCGACGATGGCGAAGCCGATCTTCTGCCACAAGGCGACGGCGGCTTCGTTGGTGCTCACGACGAAGTTGAACTGCATCGCGAGGAAGCCGGCCCTGCGGGCTTCCCGGAGACTGTGCAACCCCATCGCCTTCCCCACTCCACGGCCGCCGAAGTCGGGATCGACCATATAGGAGGCGTTCGCCACGTGAGAGCCCAGATCCCGCTGGTTCGCGACTATTTTGTACATGCCGATCACCCGCCCCTCGTCCTCCGCCACATAGGAGGAAACCCCGGGGCCGAACCAGTAGGCGAAGGCGTCCTGGCGGCTGGTGTCGGGAGCGAGGACGTAGGTATCCCCGGTCGCGATCACGGCGCGAAAAATAGTCCAGATGGCCTCGAAGTCGCCTTCAGCGGCTTGCCGAATCGTCATCGAGGCCGAACTATCTCATACCGGGTTCACAGCAGCTTGTCCGGCGTGATCGGCAGCTCCCGTACCCGCTTGCCGGTAGCGTGATAGACGGCGTTGGGGGTTTGGGAGGGCTGAGAGGCCGAAGACCCTCATTACCCCGGCCCTCTTCTCCCAGCCGCCCGCAGCAGCTCTCGTCCCTGCCCTGCCCTCAGGCTACCAGCGAGAGGTCCGTTGCCTGGATCATCACCACCCTTCGGGTGACGGGGAGCGAGACCAGAGTGTAGTGCTCGGGCTTCAGGAAATCGCTGAGGTACGGCGGCCGATCCCCCAAGAGGGTCGCCTGCGACAGCATCGCCGAGCTGTCGGGAAGCTGCGGCCAGGAGGAGTGCCGTTTGAACAGGGCGGGAACGCGATCGATACCCCGCCGCAGCAGCCCGAAGGCCCGGTGGTTGCCGTCCACGAGCACCAGCCGGTTCGCATAGGCGGCGACGCGCAGCACCGAGGGCGCCATGCACACCAGGAAACCGAAGGTCCCCACGCCCGGCCCGATCTTGGCGTGGAAGTCCCGGGTGGCGCGCAGGTTGAGGTCCTCGGAGGTGAACACCCAGGCGCGCTTCTCCGGGACGAATTGGAACGGCAGGTCGACGTCCGCCGGCACCGGCAGCGTGACCGCCGCCAGCGACAGCGGATCGGTCGCCACGCCGGCGAGGACGGGATTGAGCGGATGATCGGAGAAGACGTACCCCTGGACCGGCGACAGCTTCGTGAGGTCCACCATCCGGACGTCCCACCCCTCCTCGAACGACCGGGCGAGGATCGGATGGGCCTGGAGGGTGGCGACGTGATCCTCGAGGCCCGGGGGGGCCTCGGACACGGCGTTGCTGGTGTCCACGCCGCAGGGCCTGGCGGCGACGGCGGCGCGGGCAGCTTCGACCTGCGCGGCGATCGCGCCGGCGTCCGG
>JBAPYB010000528.1:0-14206 GCA_049284515.1 Thermoanaerobaculia bacterium | reverse complement strand
GGTCCAAGCCGTGCCAGCGCCGGCCGTGCCAACACAGCTCATCCCGGGGAGAGCCAGGGTCCTGCGGATCGCCGGGGCGCCGCCGAAGACCGGCGTCCCGGCGGCCCTCGTCCCCGCCGGCCCGGTGGTCCCCCTCGCGCGGACCGTCCCTTCCGTCCTGGCGATCGCAGCCGGGGCCCGGCCCGGCCGTCTCCCCTGCCCGCTCCCGCTCCCGTGGCCGTCGCGCTGCCGGCGCCCCCGCCGGTGCGGATTCCCTTCAGGGCGCGGCTGGAGGAAGTCGACGTCCTGGAGCTGCGAGTGGAGAAGCTGGTGGCCGGAGGAGACGGTCTGGGCCGCTGGGAAGGCGCTCCGATCTTCATCCCGCGTTCGGCTCCGGGCGATCTCCTGAAAGTGCGCATCGTCGAGCGGCGGCCGGACTACGGCCGGGCGGAGATCGTGGAGATCCTGGAGCCGGGCCCGGCGCGGCGGCCCGATCCCGTGCCGGAGCTCTCCCGCTCCAGCATCTGCGACCTCCAGCACCTGGACGACCGCACCCAGGTGCTGCTCAAGGCCGGAGCGGTGAAGGAGACGCTCGAGCACATCGGCAAGGTGGCGATGCCGTTCGATCCCGAGCTGATCACCGGCGAGCCCTGGCACTACCGCCTGCGCACCCAGGTCCACACCACGATCGATCCGCTGACCGGCGCAGTGCTCGCCGGCTACCACGCCCGGGGGACCAACGAGGTCATCCCCGTCAGCCGCTGCCCCCTGCTGGTGCCGGAGCTGGAGGCGTTCCTCGCCGAGCTGCCGGCGCATCTGACCGAGCAGGCGCCGGATGCACCGAAGCGGCTGGACCTGGCGGCGGGGGACGGCGGCGCCATCACCGTCTCGCCCGTGGTGCCGGGCCTGCCGCACGGCGAGGTCTCCACCCGGGTGGGTGACTTCACCTATTACTACGACGCGCGCTGCTTCTTCCAGGCCCATCGCGGCCTGCTGCCCAAGCTGGTGGAGGCGACGGCCGGCCCCTGGGAAGGGGGGACGGCGGTGGACCTCTACTCGGGCGTCGGGCTCTTCAGCCTCCCTCTGTCGAGCCGCTACCAAAGGGTGATCGCCGTCGAAGGCGACCAGATCGGCTCGCGCTTCGGGCGGATGAACGTCAAGCGCAACCGGGTCACCAACGTCGAATCGCTCAACCGGGCCGTCGAGAGCTGGGTTCGCGACATGCCGGAGCAGGTGGACCGGGTGGTGGTGGACCCGCCGCGGGGCGGGTTGTCCAAGGACGTGCGCCACGCCCTGCTGTTGCGCCGGCCGGAGCGCATCACCTACGTCTCGTGCCACCCGGCCGCCCTGGCCCGCGATCTTCACGAGCTCGCCTCCGCCTATCGCATCGAGCACCTGGCTTTCGTCGACCTGTTCCCCCAGACGGGGCACATGGAAGTGCTGGTGCAGCTCGCGGCGAAGTAACCCCTGACTCTGTGCACTTTTTGCGCTTCTTGCCTTTGTTTGCGTTCCGTGCCAGACTCACGAGCGGCGGCATCACCTTGTCCGCAAGGGAGGCTGGTGATGGAGGCTCAAGTTTTTGAAGCTCTAGGTGTTGTGGTCCCTGTTGTCGCCCTTGGCTGGACGATCTGGGCTTGGTTGGCTGATCGACGCGGGGAGATCTTGGTTAATTTCATGGATGAGTACAACCTTCCGAGGACCGACATCACCGTCGTTGGTCCTGGAGGAGTGAGCTTTTGCCCGGACGGAAGAGGTATTGTCGCTCTTCCACGCGATTGGGCAAAGACAGCTGTATCCATACGGGATCGAGAAACTTGGCGAGAGCTTGCGATTGTAGTGATTCTGAGGAAAGGTAAATTGCCGCAAAAGATTACGCTTTCCGGAAATCGAGAAACTTTGCGAGATCTTGTGACGGCGCAGAGTACTGAGAGCAGGGAGTCACCACAGAAGATCTCTCCTTCAAGATGATTAGTCAGCCAAGAGGTACAAAGACGGCTCTTGCGGCTATTCTTGAGGAATTCCTAGCCGAAAAGGGCATTACGCAGACAGAGCTTGCGCTAAGGGCGGGTCTATCGCCTTCGGTTGTGTCTCGTATCCTTGGCGGTGACGTTAAGGATGTCCGATTCCCTACAATCAAGAAATTGTCCGCTGCCCTTGGCGTTGCTCCTCAAAAGCTAACCGGCGGAGTCGAAGCCTCTCCTCGCACCACAATCTTTCTAAGCTACAGCCACGTCGATGAAGTCTGGAAGGACCGAGTCGTCCGACATCTGAAGGTCCTTGAACCTCAGGGTGAGCTCGAAGTATGGGCCGACCGGAATATCGTTGGCGGAGACGACTGGTTCGCCGAGATCCAAAGGGCAATGGACCGTGCGGCGGTGGCCGTGTTCTTGGTCTCGGCGGACTTCCTTGACTCGGAGTTCATCCTAGAAAACGAGATTCCTTACCTGGTTCAGCGCCAGAAAACCGACGGGGTAAGGGTCATCCCTCTGATCGTCCGTCCCTGCCCATGGTCGTCCGTGCCCTGGCTGTCCTCGCTCCAATGCCGCCCCAGAGACGGCTATGCACTCTCCGGCCGGAGCGATTACCAGGTCGACGATGCCTTTGCCGCCCTGGCCCTGGAGATCCGGGATCTTCTGAAGCCCAGCGCACCCGGCATCTCCCCTCCCAAGGTCTCGGTTTCCACCTCCCACCTTCCCCTCACCGGCAACTTCTTCGTGGGCCGCGAAACCGAGCGGGCCGAATTGGACGCCGCCTGGGCCGATCCGGCTACGAACGTCTTCAGCCTCGTGGCGTTCGGAGGAGTGGGCAAGTCGTCCCTCGTCAACGCCTGGCTGGAGGATCTGCGGGCCGAAGGCTGGCGGGGCGCCGAGCGGGTCTTCGCCTGGTCGTTCTACAGCCAGGGGACGGACGCGACCGGCGCCTCGGGCGACTCCTTCGCGAACCAGGCTCTCTGGTGGTTCGGATACCGGGGAGAGGAGATCCGCTCGGCCTGGGAGAAAGGAGTCACCCTGGCGCGGCTCGTCCGCGAACGGCGGACCCTTTTGATCTTGGACGGTCTGGAGCCGCTGCAACATCCTCCCGGAGCGCAGACCGGCCGCATCAAGGACCCCGCCGTCGCCGCCCTGATCCGCGAGCTGGCGGTCCAGAACCCCGGCCTCTGCCTCATCACCACCCGCCTCAGCGTTGCCGATGTCTCCGGCAAAACGGGGGCCGCGTCTCTCGATCTCGAAAAGCTCCCTCCCGAAGCGGGCGCTGCGCTCCTGCGCGAGCTGGGCGTTCAAGGCTCGGAGACCGAGCTGCGCCGGGCCTCGGAAGACTTCGGCGGCCACGCCCTGGCGCTGACCCTGCTGGGCACCTGGCTGCGCGACCTCTGCAACGGCGACGTCCGGCGTCGGCGGGAGATGCCTCTCCTGGACGAGGAGGCCGACGAGCATGGCCACGCCAAGCGGGCCATCACAGCCTATGCGGCTTGGTTCCAAGAACCCGAGCGCAAGGCCCTCCGCCTCCTCGGGCTCTTCGACCGTCCTGCCCAGCCGGAGGCGGTGAAGGCCCTACGGGCGGAGCCGGCGATTCCGGGTCTGACCGATGCCATCGGTCCCGCCCAAGAGCATCGATGGCGCAAAGCCCTGGTCCGGCTGCGCGAGGCCCGGCTGTTTCTGGAGGAGAAAGAATCGGGAGCCCTCGACGCCCACCCCCTCGTCCGGGCCTTCTTCCAGGAGGAGCTTGAGAAGGAGCACCCCGAGGCTTGGCGGGAGGGCAACCTGCGGCTTTACGAGCACCTGAAGGACTCAGCCCCGGATCTCCCGGAGACGCTGGAGGAAATGGAGCCCCTTCTCACTGCAGTCGTCCACGGCTGCCGGGCGGAGCGGCAGCAGGAGGCGTACCGCGAAGTCTACTGGAGGCGGATACAGCGTGGCCAGGAGTTCTACAGCACGAAGAAGCTTGGGGCATTGGGCTCCGAGCTGACAGCACTATCTGGATTTTTCGATCACCCTTGGGACCAACCCTCCACCCACCTCACTCCGGCAGATCAGGCGTTCGTCCTTAACGAGGCCGGCTTCGACCTGCGCGCCCTGGGCCGGCTGGCGGAAGCGGTTCAGCCGATGCAGGCAGGGTTGGAGATGGGCATTGCTCAAAAGGACTGGAAAAACGCAGCCATCCGAGCCAGCAACCTCAGTGAGCTGGCCCTGACCCTGGGGGAGGTGGCGCGCGCCGTGGCTTTCGGGGAGCAGCGCGTCGAGCTGGCCGACCGCAGCGGCGACGCCTTCCAGCGGATGGTCAAGCGGACGAGCCTGGCCGATGCCCTGCACCAGGCGGGCCGGTGGGAGGAGAGCGCGGTGGCCTTCCGCGAGGCCGAGGCGATGCAGGCGGAGTGGCAGCCCCAGTACCCGCGGCTTTACTCGTTGCAGGGCTATCGATACTGTGACCTACTGCTAAGCCGGGCAGAGCCGGAGGATGGGGCCGGGCTGGCCGGGCTGGCCGCGAACCCGGAGTCAGCGCGGCGGTTCCGAGGGGCGTGCCAGGAGGTGCGAGAGCGGGCGACGCAACTATTGTCATGGGAGAAAGAAGGTTGGCTCCTCGACATCGCCCTCCACCACCTTACCCTGGGCCGAGCTCATCTCGGCTTGGCCCTTACGGCCCCCGCCCCGGCAACGCCAGGCGAAGAGGCCGAGGCGGAGCTCGCCCGTTCTGCGGAGCACCTGGACCGCGCTGTGGAGGGCTTGCGGCAGTCAGGAAACGAGGACGATCTCCCTCGCGGCCTCCTGGCCCGAGCCACCCTTCGGCACTTGCGGGGCGGCTTGACCGGTGCCGGAACCGACCTGAACGAGGCCCTGGAGATCGCCGAGCGCGGCTCGATGCGCCTTCACCAATGCGATGCTCACCTGGAGTGGGCACGCCTTAGCCTCCACCAGGGGGATGCCGAGGCGGCCCGGCGGCACCTGAGGATGGCGCGGAAGCTCGTAGCAGAGACGGGGTATGGGCGGCGGGAGCGCGAGGTGGAATGGTTGGAGGGGAGGATGGCCGGGGAGGTTTAAGTTCAACAGGTTTTTGGCGGGCGCGTGGGCTTGCACTTCGAAGTCTCACCCCCTCTTCCCCCCAGCCCCCGCCGGGAGAGAGCCGGGAGACCGGGAGAGGGGTGAGGTTTCGGAGGACAGACCGTGGTAACCTTCACGTTATAAGTCTCTTTGCGATGAGATAGGGGGTATGTTTTGCGGCGATCGGAGCCGTTGTCCGCGCCGACCGCCGGAGAGCTCCAGAAGAATCCGACGGTCCAGCGCGCTCTCGACAGGGCCTGGGAAGATTCCCTACCGGATGATCCCTCCAGACGTCACGAAGAGGGTGGCTGGATCTACATGGATACAACGACCGGAGAGATCGCAATACGCCAACAGGCGGCAGGCCGGCAGGCGAGCATCGATCTGAGCCGTCCTCCTCTGGTTCCGGGTTTCGTCGTGGTCGGAAAGTTCCATACTCATCCGAATCCCGCCTCGGAAGGTTGGGCGCTCGGGCCGAGCCGCAGAGACCTTCAGATCGATGCCCTGCATGGTGTTCCCGACCTAATACGCGCCGAGGATGGAATTCATGTTTCTGGACCCGACAGCCGCCGAGGAGGGTTGGCTGGTGAACCGAGTTTTCCGACATGAATCGTCCCCTCCTATTTCGCCCGGCGTTGGCTACAATGACTGTCGAGGAGAGCGCCTTATGACCTTTGGCACGGCAGCAGCTCTCAAGGTCCCCTCCATCACGAGCGATCAGGCGTTGAGGATCGCTCGCCTGGACGCAGAGCGGGTCTATCGTGACCTGTCTCCATATCGAGCCAGCGTCTCGCTTGAGCAGGACGGATGGCACGTGGATTACGAGATCAAAGACCCCCGTCTTCAAGGAGGCGGGCCTCACTACGTCATTGACTTCGGGGACGGTGCGATCCTGACGAGACAGTACGAGCAATGATGCTGCGGCACGCCGCCTCCAGGTCGATCTGCCCTTCGGCGACCTTCCAGACCGGCCTCCGCAATCCTGATTCGTCACGGCCGAGCACGCCCCTTGCAATACACTTGGGGTCGATGTCGAGGCTTGCCGCTCCACGAACGTCGATCCGGAATCTCCTCACCTGGGCCGCGACCGCGGCGGTTCTCGTCCTGGCGTCCGGCTGCACGATGCTCTCGGTCGACAAGCGGAGCTTTTACACCTACGACCACCCCTCCGCCGTCGAGGACGGCTCGTTCCGCCGCTCGCTCGACGCCTTCGGCAACACGATGGTGGGGGGCAACCGCGTCGAGATCCTGAACAACGGCGACGGGATCTTCCCCGCCATGACCGGGGCGATCCGCGACGCCAAGGTGACGGTGAACCTCGAATCCTACATTTTCAAGGACGACAAGGCCGGCGCGATCTTCGCCGACGCGCTGATGGCCGCCGCGCGGCGGGGGGTCGAAGTGCGCGTGATGGTGGATGCCACCGGCAGCAGCCGCTCCGGGGCGCTCCTCGACCGCATGCGCAAGGTGGGAGTCAAGGCCTATGTATTCCATCCCATCCGCCTGTGGAGCCTTTACAAAATCGGCCGGCGGACGCACCGCAAGATCCTGGTGGTCGACGGCAGCATCAGCTTCGCCGGCGGCTTCTGTATCGCCGATCAATGGATGGGGGACGCGCGCAACCCGAAGGAGTGGCGGGACATGATGGTGCGGGCGACCGGTCCCGTGTCGGCGCAGATGCAGGCGATCTTCGGCGAGGACTGGACGTACACGACCGGCGAGATCCTGGCGGGCGACAAGTTCTACCCGCACATCGAACCGGCGGGAGAGGCCCTGGGGCAGGGGATCAAGGTGGCGCGTGGCGATTCGTCCTCGCTCGCCGCGATGTTCTACTTCGTGGCGATCGAGTCGGCCCGCAAGTCGATCCACATCCAGAACGCCTACTTCGTCCCCGACGCGCAGATCCGCGCCGCGCTCGTGCGGGCGGCGAAGCGGGGCGTCGACGTGCGGATCATGGTCCCCGGCCGGCACATCGACATGCCGCTCCTGCGCATGGCTTCCCGCCTCCACTATGGCGAGCTGCTCAAGGCGGGCGTCCACATCCTGGAGTACAACCGCACGATGATGCACAACAAGAACGCCGTCGTCGACGGCATCTTCAGCACCGTCGGCTCGATCAACTTCGACGCCCGCTCGCTGCTGCAGAACAACGAGGACAGCCTCTCCTTCTACGACCGCGAATTCGGCGCGCGAATGGAGGCCACCTTCGCCGAGGACGAGAAGCACTGTCGCGAAGTCACCTATGCGAGCTGGAGGCGGCGCGGCCTGGCGCAGCGGGTGGCGGAGCTGTTCTCGTCGTTCCTGCAGCCGCTGTATTGAGGCTTGGACCGGCTTGGACCGGGGGCGTGACAACCCTGGATCCCCATCCGGATCGCCATCCGATCCCCATCCCCGGGTTCCCACCGGCTCCGCCGGTTTCCACCCGGGGCTACAGGAATGCCGCCCTACGGGCTCGCGGTGTCGCGGTTTTGTCTTTCTCCCTCTTTCCTCTATCGTAAGTCCCCTCTATGGCCGACACCGCCGTCCTGGAAGACCGGGGAGCGCAGGGGTTCGTCCGCGAGCTGGGGCTGCTCGACTCGGTGATGATCGTCACCGGGTCGATGATCGGCTCCGGCATCTTCATCGTCTCGGCCAACATCGCCCGGCAGGTGGGCTCGGCGGGGTGGCTGCTGGCGGCGTGGATCGTCAGCGGCCTCCTGGTGATGGCCGCGGCCCTCTCCTTCGGCGAGCTGGCGGCCATGATGCCGCGGGTGGGCGGGCAGTACGTCTACCTGCGGGAGGCGTACTCGCCGCTCCTGGGGTTCCTTTACGGCTGGACGTTTTTCCTGGTCATCCAGACGGGCACCATCGCCGCCGTGGCCGTGGCTTTCGCGCGCTTCCTGGGGGTGATCGCGCCGGGCGTCTCCTCGTCGGCCTTCCTGATCCGCCCCATCGACCTGACGCCCGGATACGCCGTCAGCCTCTCGGTCCAGCAGCTCGTGGCGGTCCTGCTCATCGTGGGCTTGAGCGTCGTCAACGCCTTCGGGGTACGGACGGGCAAGTGGATCCAGAACGTCCTGACGGCGGTGAAGACCCTGGCGCTCGTGGGGCTGATCGGGCTCGGCCTCCTGGTGGGTCGCAACGCCGCCGCCCTGGCGGCCAACTTCTCCTCGTTCTCCGCGCTGTGGACGCCCCGGGATGCCGTAACGATCACGCCGGACGTCTTTGCGCTCTCCCCGGTCTCGGCCCAGCAGGGCGGGCTCGCCCTGCTGACCGTGTTCCTCATCGCCCTCGTCGGGCCATTGTTTTCCGCCAGCGCCTGGAACGACGTCACCTTCGCGGCGGCCGAGATCCGCAATCCCAAACGCAACCTGCCGCTGGCTCTCGCCGCCGGGGTGGGACTGGTGAGCCTGCTCTACGTGCTGGCCAACGTGGCCTACCTGGTGACGCTGCCCCTCGCGGCCATTCGCAGCGCGCCCGAGGACCGGGTGGCCACGGCGGCGCTGGAGGCGATCCTGGGCGGCGGGGGGGCGTCGATCATGGCGGCGGCCATCATGATCTCGACCTTCGGCTGCAACAACGGGCTCATCCTCGCCGGCGCCCGCGTCTACTACGCCATGGCGCAGGACGGCCTCTTCTTCCGCGCCGCCGGCCGGCTCAACCGCTGGCGCGTGCCCGGGGTGGGACTCGCCATCCAGTGCGTCTGGGCGAGCCTGCTGGTGATTCCGCGCACCAGGCTGCGCGATGCCACGGGCGCCCTGGTGGTCGACAAGGCGACGGGCGCCACGCAGTACGGCAACCTCTACACCAACCTCCTGGAGTACGTGGTCTTCGCCGTGCTCCTCTTCTACGTCCTCACTTTGGCCGGTCTCTTCGTCCTGCGGCGCAAGCGGCCGGACGCCGAGCGCCCCTACCGCGCATGGGGGTATCCCGCGGTGCCGTGGTTCTACATCGCGGGGGCGAGCCTGGTGGTGATCGCCCTGCTGGTCTACCGCACGCAGACCACCTGGCCGGGGCTGCTCTTCGTGCTCACCGGCATCCCGGTCTACCTCCTGTGGCGGCGGGTGGGCGTGCGCGAGACCGTGCGCGAGACCGGGTAGAGGTCCATCATGCCCCGGCGTTACGAAGCCTCCGCGGGGACGGCGATCCCGTCGCTTCCCCTGAAGCTCGGCACGGCGCTGCTCGCCCGCCTGCACCACGGCTACAGCCGGGCGGACCTGCGGGCGGACGTGCTGGCGGGCGCGGTGGTGGGCATCGTGGCCCTGCCTCTCTCCATGGCGCTGGCAGTGGCTTCGGGAGTGGCGCCGCAGTACGGCCTCTACACGGCCATCGTGGCGGGGAGCGTGGTCGCGGCCCTGGGCGGCTCCATGGTGCAGGTCTCGGGTCCCACGGCGGCTTTCGTGGTGCTCCTCGCTCCCATCTCCGCCAAATTCGGCCTGGGCGGGCTGATCCTCGCGACGCTGATGGCGGGCATCCTGCTCGTGGCCATGGGCGCGGGGAAGTTGGGGAGCCTCATTCAGTTCGTCCCCTACCCGGTGACCACCGGCTTTACGGCCGGCATCGCCGTGGTGATCGCCACGTTGCAGCTCAAGGACTTCCTGGGGCTTTCGGTTGAGAAGATGCCGGAGACCTACCTGGAGAAGGTGGCGGCGCTGGCGCGGGCGCTCCCCACTCTGCGCTGGCAGGACCTTGCCATCGGCCTGTTCACGCTCGCGGTCCTCCTCCTCTGGCCGCGGGTGACGCGCAAGGTGCCGGGGCCGCTGATTGCCCTGGGCCTTGGTGGAATCCTGGCCTGGTCGTTGGCGCTCTGGGTCCCCGGCTTTTCAGTGGCGACCATCCACAGCCGGTTTCTGGACGGCATTCCGCAGCGTCCGCCCATGCCCGTGCTGCCCTGGCGCCTGCCGGGACCGGACGGCCATCCCCTCGGCCTCTCGTTCGGGCTGATCCGCGCCCTCGTCCCCTCGGCCTTCGCCATCGCCATGCTGGGGGCTATCGAGTCGCTGCTCTCGGCCGTGGTGGCGGACGGCATGACGGGCGGCTCCCACGATCCGGACGCCGAGCTGGTGGCTCAAGGGGTGGGCAACATCGTGGCGCCCTTCTTCGGCGGCATCGCCGCCACGGGCGCCCTGGCGCGCACGGCCACCAACGTCCGCTCCGGCGCCCACTCGCCGCTGGCGGCCATCTTCCATTCCGGGTTCGTGCTGCTCTCGGTGCTGCTGTTCGCGCCGGTGCTGAATTTTCTTCCCATGGCCTCGCTCGCGGCGCTGCTGCTGATCGTGGCCTGGAACATGAGCGAGGTGAAGCACTTCGCGCACGCGGTGCGGGTGGCGCCGCGCAGCGACGTCGTCGTGCTGCTGCTCTGCTTCGGGCTGACGGTGGTCTTCGACATGGTGATTTCGGTGACGGTGGGGGTATTGCTGGCCGCTCTCCTCTTCATGCGGCGCATGGCCGAGGTCTCGAACGTCCGCCTGGTGGATCAGCACCCCATCGCCACCCAGGGGCTGCCGAAGGACGTGCTGATCTACGAGGTGGCGGGTCCCCTCTTCTTCGGCGCGGCGCAGAAGGCGATGAGCGCGCTCCAGCGGGTGCCCACGGGGGTGAGCGTCGTCCTCCTCGACCTCTCCTCGGTGCCGGCGATGGACGGCACGGGTCTGGTCAGCCTCGAATCGGCGGTGTCACGCCTGCAGCAGCTCGGCATGTTCGTGGTGCTGGGGGGAGTCCAGGCCCAGCCGCTCCGGGTCCTCGCCCGCTCCGGCATCCGCGAGCACCGCGACCGCATCGCCGTCCACCGCACCATGGAGCGGGCGGTGGCCACGGCGATCGGGCGGTCGCGGGGGGCGATTGCGGGATAGAGAGGCTATGATCTCCGTATCATGATTACCCTGATCGAAGCGCTGGGATACCGCTGTCTCCGCTACGTCAGCCAACCTCTTGGTCCGTTCCACGTGCTGGTCGGGCCGAATGCCAGCGGGAAGACGACGTTCCTGGATGTGATTGCGTTCCTGGGACGGCTGGTTTCGGATGGTCCTGATGCGGCGATCGAGGAGAGGACGCAGAATTTCTACGACCTTGTTTGGCGCAATAAAGAGGCTAGATTCGAACTGGCGATCGAAGCTCGAGTTCCCCAGGAGCTGAGAGAACACTTAGCAGAGAAGCGAGCCGACACTATCCGCTATGAAGTCGTGGTTCATCTCGACTCAAAGACCCAAGAACGAGGGCTGCTCGCCGAGCGAGTGACACTGAAAGGCACAAATTTGTCCTCTATAGAGCGGCGACGGAACTTTCCTGAAGCCGGCGCTACTCCGGGAACTCTCCTAGAGCCCCAAGTGGATCGCCCGCCGAAACACGTTCTCGTTAAAGATGCACAGGGAGAAGATCTCTTCGCTCCTGAAACCCAATTTATAGGATTGCTTTTGCCCGCCTTCAAGTTAGGCCCTCGCCGATCAGCTTTGGCCAATCTGCCGGCTGACGAATCGAGATTTCCCGTCAGTTCCTGGCTGAGGGAGCTGCTTACCTCAGGAGTCCAGCAATTAGTCTTAAATAGTGCTCTCATCCGCAGAGCAAGCCCGCCGGGACAAGGTCTAGGATTCCGCCCAGATGGGTCCAATTTGCCTTGGGTTGTAGCGGAGCTGCGGCAAAGCTCGCCAGAGCGCTTCCATCAGTGGATCGCCCATCTGCAGACCGCCTTTCCGGATCTCCAGGATATCAAGACTGTCGAGCGACCCGAGGACCGGCACCGCTATCTCATCATCCAATACAGCGAAGGTCTCGACGTTCCCTCCTGGATGGCCTCGGACGGCACGCTGAGGATGCTAGCTCTCACCCTGCCGGCCTACCTGGAAGGTTTCAAAGGGATCTACCTCATTGAGGAACCCGAGAACGGCATCCACCCTCGGGCAATTGAGACCATGACGCAGTCCATGTCCTCGGTCTACAACGCGCAGGTTTTGATGGCCACCCACTCGCCGGTGATCCTGAGCACGGTCGAGGCCGAGCAAGTTCTATGTTTTGCCAAGACGCCGGAGGGTGCCACGGATATCATTCGCGGGAGCGAGCATCCGGCGCTGCGGTCCTGGAAGCATGAAACGACTCTGGGGACGCTGTTCGCCGCCGGAGTTCTGGGATGAGCGCGGGTCAACTCCGGAAAGACCTCATCCTGCTCGTCGCCGACAAGAACATGGAAGCCTCCTTGAAGGGGCTGCTTTCGCGCTTCTTGTCTCTCAAGTTCCGGCAGGTGGCATTCGATCTCTACGTCCATCCGGAACGCGATCCGGGTTGTCTCCTCCGTGCTCACGACTTCCTGAGGTCGTTCGCCACTCGCTACGACTGGGCGCTCGTCTTGCTCGATCATGCCGGTTGTGGCAGGGAGCAGGAGGATCGGTCCGCGCTGGAGTCCGATCTTGAAAGGCGGCTCGGTGAGGCGGGTTGGGAAGGACGGGCGGCTGCCATCGTCATCGCTCCAGAGCTGGAGAGTTGGGTCTGGAGCGATTCCCCCAAAGTCGATCTCGCCTTGGGTTGGGAAGGAAAGTCCCCGCCCTTGAGGGACTGGCTCCGGGAGAAGGGCCTCCTGCAAGCCGGCGTCGTGAAGCCGGCCGAGCCGAAGCGGGCGGTCGAGTTGGCGCTTCGGACTGCCCGCAAGCCGCGCTCTTCGGCGATCTACTTTGAGCTTGCTCAGGGAGTCAGCACGGACCGCTGCACTGATCCCGCTTTCGCGAAGCTGAGGCGGTGTCTGCGAGAGTGGTTCCCAGCGGCTGCCGCTCCCTAAGGGGCTCGTCACGAAATAACTGCCCCAACCACTCGGAGTTAAGCCCTGGAGGGGCGACAGCATAGAGCCTGGGGCGTCAGCCCCAGGTAGGAACGGAACCGAAACCTCCCAGCCCCGAAGGGGCGACAGCAGACCGCCGTGGAGTCGCGCTGCTGCCGCCCTTTCAGGGCTGGAAGGGGTAGGGTGGGACCGATACCTGGGGCTGACGCCCCAGGCTCTATGCTGCCGCCCCTACGGGGCTGAAACAAGAACTGGGACCGTTTTTGCGCCAGTTTCCCGGAGTTCAGCTCTAGAGCGTCCGGCCCAACGGGTCGGGAGAATAGAGCCCAGGGCCGAGGCCGAAGGCCGACGCCCTGGGTTGGATGGGTAACGACGCGTTGCGGCCTGAAGGGCCGCGGGAGCTTTCTTGCCGAGTCGGATTCTCGCGACCCTTCAGGCCGCAACGGTGGAGGCGTCTTTTCTTCCCGGGGCATCGGCCTTCGGCCTCAGCCCCGGGCTAGAGTCTCCCGACCCGTTGGGCCGGACCCACACACTTATTCTGTACCTAGCTCAGACCCAGCCAGCGAGCGTCCTGCTGCAAGGCCTGCGCGAAGCGGCCTCCCTGTTGTTGGAGCCGCTCCCACTCCTGGCGCGTATAGACCAGGATCTCGGCCGGGACGGGAAGGGAATTGAGCTCCCACTTGAGAGCGCGCCGCTCAAAGGGGTCCGCTGACGACTCGACCACTGCGATCAGGTCGAGGTCGCTGCCCACTCCCGAATCACCGCGGCCGTAGGAGCCGAAGTAGCCGAGGCGGAGGAGCCCGGGATGGCGCGGAGCCTCGCGGGCAGCCCACTCCGCGACGCCCCGCTCCACCTCGCGGCGGTCAGGCCATTTGAGCACGGACGAACGCAAGGATCTCACCGGCATAGCGAATCGCTTCTTCCGCCTGCTCGAGGTCGCGCTCGGCTTGCAGCAGCCAGTCTCGGGAGCGGTCCATGGATGATCATCATACCAGGAGGAAGAAGCCGCCCCCGGTTTCCTTTCCTGGCACCGCGGTGTCCAAGCGGGTTAGGATGAGCACTCTAACCACCGCAGTCTCGACAGGCCCCTGGAGCGGCGATATGCGGGAACGGCCCGATGGAGCTCGGGAAGGGCGGCTGCTGGCCGCGCTGGCCGCGGGCGACCGGACGGCGGCCGAGGAGCTCGTGGAGCGGACCTATCGCGGCGTCTTCTCCCTGCTGCGCAGGCTTTGCGGCGATTCCGACCTGGCGTCGGATCTGACGCAGGAGACCTACCGCAAGGCGTGGGACGCGCTGCCGGGCTTCAACGGCCGGTCCCAGTTCTCCACCTGGCTTTTCCGCATCGCCTACACGACGTTCCTCAACCATCTGCGCCGGCCCCGGCGGCTCGTGCCCCTGGAAGAGCGGCACGAGTCGGCCGTGCCCGACCCCGCGCCCGCCGCCGACG
>JBAPYB010000527.1:0-9384 GCA_049284515.1 Thermoanaerobaculia bacterium | reverse complement strand
GCATTCTGGGGTTTGGGACGATGAAGTTAAGCTAGGCTGTTGGGCGGGGGTGGGAACAACATGATTGAACTTCTTACTGGCATCTTGTGGTTATCACTGGCTTTTACGCTATGGTGACCTTCAAGATGATGCGCACCAGCGAGCGATCCCTGCAGGCGATGCGAGACCAAAGCGAAGCTTCGCTCCGGCCGTACATAATTGTCGGCGCGTTCACCGTTCCGAATAATTTTCTATTCTTTTTGCGAATTGCCAATACTGGCAGGACGGTGGCGCAGAATGTTAGGCTTGAGTTGGATCGCGATTTCTACCAATACGGTGGCAAGGCCGGCGGCGTGAACCTGCGGTCAGCAGTAGCTTTCCAAGAGCCGATTCAGCGCCGAAATCAGGGCCGCACTTGATCCCCAGAATGTTACCGTCCTTCGAGCCGACGACAAACAATATCATGACGATCTCTTCCCAAATGTCCTCACGTACGTCTATGGCTGCGGATTCGGCATCGCTGTTTTTGAGCATATTGAGACAGAACAGTTCAATCCAAATGTCGCGTTAGAAGTAGGCTACATGCTGGCGTTGAGAAAACCCGTCTGCCTTCTTAAAGACAGGACCCTGACTGCCTTACATACAGATCTGGTGGGCAAGCTGTATAAAGAGTTCGATCCGCTGGACCCTATCGCAACGATACCTAACGAGTTGTCGCGATGGCTGAAAGATAAAGGCTTGGGAAGGAGCGCCCAACCAGGGGCTCAAGCGGACGGCTGACGCCGCCGCTTAGCCCCAATCCCGTTGGCCGACTCTCGAAGACCGGCAATAAAAACGGCGGTATCATCTGCTGAGAGCCATCACGATCCGCCCGCCTCTGCCGCCATTTTCAGCAGCTTGCGGACGGTGTTCAGGTTGCGCGCCGTGCCGCGCGTGCCGAGCATCTTTTCCATGGGAAGGCGATTGAGCTTGGAGCGGCCGCTCCCCTCGGGATAGTGGAGATAGACCTCGCTCCCCTTCACCACCACGGCCGGCCCCTCCCAGGCGCTGAGCTGCCGGGCACCCTCGGGGTCGGCGGGGGCAGCGAGGAAGTTGATGTGTACCAGGCTCGGATTAGCTGAGGCGTCGAAGGGGACCTGACCGAGGGCGCGGCGGAGCTCGTCCGCCGTCCTGAGGATGACGTCGGGCCGGTGGCCGTGCGCTTGGTGGATGGCGTCGGAGATCTTTTCGGCGAGCTGGGCCCCGTCTTTGGAGCGGGCGTCGAACACCGCGTTGCCGCTCTGGAGGAGGGTCCTCACCCTCTCCAACCCCAAACCGGCGAGAAGGCCGCGCAGGTCGGCCATCTTGATCAGGTTGTTCCCGCCGACGTTGACGGCGCGGAGGAGGGCGGCGTAGGTGGGCATCTTTACGGGCTCAATTCAAACTGGGCAAAGGCCTTGAGCATGGCTTCTTCGGAGGGCGGTGCCAGAATACTCTGCACGGCAAAGTCCTTCGCCTCTGGATAGTCCGTGCCTCGAATGCGTTCCGCGGCTTCGCCGAAATCGTAGGGTGTCCGGCGCAGTTGGGCGTCGGATTCGAGTAAGAGCCAATAGGCGCCGGGCTCTCCGAAGGGCGCACCCACGCTGCCCGCGTTCACCACGCGAGTCCTGCCGACCTTCCGGTCAAACTGCATATGGGTATGGCCGCAGACGACGACCGCGACCTGGAGCGGCTCGAAGAGCGGTAGCAGGCGGTCTTCGGCGGTGAGCCGGGTGAATCCTTCGGTTTCGCTGCGCGGCGTACCATGGCAGAACAGCACCTGGCCCAGGCCGTCCATTTCAAGCAGAAGCGTTTTTGGCCAACGCGCGAGCACCGGCTCGAATTCCGGCTGAAGCTGTGCCGCCGTCCAGCGACAGACCTCGACGACGTTGTCTGGCGGACGCGCGCCTGAGGTCGTGCCCCAATAGGTGACCGATCCGGTCCGCGCACCGGCCATTTGAGCCAAGACAGCCAGCTCACCGTTGCCGCAAATGAAGTGCGTGGGCAGGTCCAAATCCAGCAAGAGCCTGAGCGTTTCGCGGGGCACGGGGCCGGGAACGACGTCGCCTCCTACGACGATCTGGTCCACGTCCGCTTGGCGAACGTCTTGAAGGACGGCCTCCAGGGCTGGCAAGTTCCCATGAATATCGTAGAGAGCGGCGACTCGCATCCTGAGCTTCCTCCTCAAGGGAATACCCGGCGGGCTGCGACCGGGCTGGGCTGAGATAGCGAGCCCCCCGGCGACAGTTGGAGGAAAAGGAGACCCGACCCGCCGGTGCCGGGCCCCCCAGCAGGTCCTGCATACGGAATAGACCGAATGCACAACGAGCCAAAGGAGAAAACGATGCCATCTTCCTTGATCAAGTCGGCTGGCACCTCCTGGGTCCGGCGCGTCCTCCACACGGGGTTCCTCGCCTTCCTCGCGATCGTCGCCGCCGTCGTCCCGGCAACCGCACAAAACGAGATCATGCCGATCCAGCTCATGACCTACAACACCGCTCTGATGAACCTTCAGGCCACGGTGTACTTCGCGCTCCTCTCACCCCAAACGATCTCGATCGACACGAACAGCGCGGCGTACGGCGGCCAGCCATATGCAGACCGGATTGCCCTTATGGCCGGCTACATCAAACAGGAGGACCCGGACGTCGTCGTGCTGAATGAGGTCTGGCATGCTGACTCCAAGGACGCCTTCATCGAGCAGCTCGCCACCAACGGCCCTTACAAGCACTATATCCGGCGGATCGTCGGCAACGTTCCGGGAATGAACAACCCGTTTGCCGTTCCCGGTACCGCCTCAACGCTCGAGCTGGTCACCCATGCGCTCGCCGATCCGACGTCACCGGCTCTCGTGGCCTTCAACCAACTCGCGGGACCGCTCCTTCCGACGGGGCCCATCGTGAGCGTTGACGTCCAATTCCTTGACAGCGGTATCATGCTGTTCTCGAAGAAACCGTTCGTCAAATTCGACAATCCGTCCTTCTTGAACGACCCGGCCGTCCACATCGAAGGCACCAACGGCTGGGGCACGGGGCCGAGCGAAGTGGCGGCCGTCGTCTATCACGGTGCGCGCGGCATGGACCAGCTCGCCTCCAAGGCCGCCGGACTGGTGCGCATTCAGTACGGGCCCAAAACGGTCGTCAACGCCGTGTTCTCGCATACCAACGCCGACGAGGGCCCGCCCGAGGAGAACGCGGACGTGCGCAAGGCGCAAATGGCGGAGGTGCGCAACATGCTGCTGCGCTCGCTCACGGCGAACGAGCTGAGAAGCGAGCAGATTTACATGCTTGGAGACTTGAACACCCCCGGCTCGAACCAGAAGCTCGGCACGCCCCAGGCCGAATGGACCAAGGTCTTCGGGAAGGCCGCCGCGGGACCACCTTCAACCACCTCGCCGGGGATCTTCTTCGCCTGTGGCGACGGCGCCGATTGCAGCGGCACCTCCGGCGCCCTCAATCCAGCGGGCACCTTCATGACCGATTCGTGGGGCTTCGAGACCTCCGTGCTCGACCTGAGCAAGACCAACTACATCGACGGTCAGTACTACGACTACGTCCTGCAAAACAAAGTGCATCGCCAGTGCATGCAGCACATCCGCATCGGCTCGGAGATGCGGGACGACGTGAGCGGGACCCAGCTCTCCGACCACTTGCCGGTCCACGTCGATTTCAATATCCTCGCAGCGCACTGCACTCCCAACGACGACAGCTTCTGGGGCCCTCAGATCGTGACCCTGACCCCGGCCCAGCCGAAGCAGAGCTACGGCTCAGCCGAGGGCGCGAAGCTCACCTTCCCCGGCAGCATGCAGTGGTACAAGCTGCCCGATCCGGGGACCTACTGGATCCTCATGGGGGCGGGTAACACGGCGTTCGACGTCTACCGGGCGGACGATCTCTCCGAGCCGATCCACCCCTACCACGGCGAGACCGATCCGGAGCGCGGCAAGCGCTTCGTGTCGGAGGTGCCGCTCTACGTGCGGGTCTTCGCCGTCCACCCGGACGGCACGCCCGACCGTTCCTGGACCGGGACCTATTCGATGCGCTTCCAGCGCGCGCTGGGCACCACTGCCTACGACTCAATCGGTCTCCTGCCGGCGGTCCGCACCCGCTACGACTGGGTGAGCTCCGGCATCGACCAACCCGTGGTCTGGTTCGACTTCTGGACCAACCAGGCGACGCTCGCGAAGTTCGCGCAAAACACCGTGGTGAACGAGACCGGCCAAGGGGGCGTCGACTGGCTCGGCACGTCGGCGATCTCGAAAAACGAGCTCTATGTCCAGACGGGCGCGAACCAGCACGCCCCGGCGAGCTACACGAAAATCGACCTGAGTCCGGCGAACCCGGGCGGTTTCGCCAAATTCTTCAATCCCGACTACAAGATGGTGACTGGATACCAGGTCGAAATGCCCAAGCTCAAGGGCAAGCCGGTGAGCGACGGTATCGCGCCCAAGAAGTATTACTACAAGATGACCCGCGACTCGTCGCTGGGCCAGCTTCCCCAGAACCTTTACACCTTTCTGACCTTCCTCACCGACCTGCAGTATCTGCAGCCGGTCGCGCTGCGTGCGCAGTCTCCGGCCTATGACGCCAACGAGCCCGCGTGGATCGGCTTCACGTTCGACGGCGGCCTCCCCTCCTTATGCCCCTGGGGTCCGAGTTGCAAGCGCGTCGACATGCACTCGCCAACCCCCGATCCGCTGACGGCTGTGAAGGCGTTCGTGGGGCCGTTCAAGAACGAGACGTTGCCCGAATTGTGGGTAGGTCCGGGACCGCTCCCGCCACTTCAGCCGCTGGTCAAGATCGAGGGCACTCCCCCTAACGGCCAGAAAATCCGGCCGATCAGCATCCAGCGGGGCGATCGAGGGAACGTGCTGTGTCGCATCAATATCAACAAGAATCTCGGGGACTGCAACGTGATGTTCATCACCTCCCCCTACGGCTTCACGTACGACTACCAACTGTACTACGGCGTGGTGCACGACCTCCCGTAAGCCAGATAGGTGCTGCGCGCCAGGTCCATTCCGAGCGGCGAGGTTTGACGACGTCGATCCGACCGTCCGACGGTATCGTCCAATACCGCCGGACGGTACCGTCGGACGGTATCGGAGGTGGGGAAGGATCATCCTGGTGCCTACGTCCTCCCTTGGAATTTTTTTTCAGCCATGCTGGCATACCCTTTGCTGTTCCCCTGTTGTCATCAGAAAAACAACCTTAAACCTGGAGGAGAACAAATCATGGCAAATTCGCTGAACATTACCGCCGTCGACAACGAGCTCATTCTTGTTGCTTACCAATGGGGAGCAAGCTTTGAGATCTGCACGATCTTGAGCGGTAATTCCAATTCCGTCAACGTGACCTTGAACGTTACCCCTGGAGCGTACCAGGGAGGAATCACGCTGAATGGCGTCAACAACTCACTTTCGGGAACCTACCCGATCAACCTCGCCAGCGGCACGTATTCTTTAGCAGTCATCGGGATTAATTGGGGCGGTCCTCAGCAATTCAGCTTCACCTTTAACAACCAGACATATTCGCTTCCGTATAGCCCAACCGGCGGCGGCGTGGTTTGGGATCCTCCCGTAATATCCTTTACTGTTCCCGCGAGCAGCTAGACAGGGGCGCCGCTACCACGTCTTGAAGTTCTGCTCCAACAGGTCTTGCGGCACGGCGCCATGCCGCGAGACCTCGTCGTGAAAGGGTGCGGAGGTCAAGGCGGGACCCAGCTCTTTCTGCGCGGAGGCGCAAACTCGACTTCATATGCCTTGAGAAACGCACGAAGCTCCTCTTGAACCGACTTGACTCGGTGATGCGGAAAGGGGCGGTCTCGCTGCCGCAAGGGCACCAGGGTCTTCTCCGCTCGTCAGGCGTCTTGAGAGCTCGCGATGGGTGACTTCCCGCAGGCTGCCGCAATCCATCCTCCAAGCGTGCCCAGGACGATCCCAACGATGGGCGCAATCAGGAAGTGGGACATTACCGCATCGAAGCTGTTGGCAATCGAGAAGGTTTGCGGATCTGGCCATCCGCTCCGAGTGAATTCAGGCCAAGTTGCGACGTAGCTGGGCTCGGGATAACCAACCGCAGTAAGAATGAGCCCGTAGGTGATGGCAAGGATCATCGTGCACATGGCACTCCAGCCGCCTGCGAGCGCAGCTTGGCCGACCTTGCGGTCGCGCCGCCCAACCGCGATGGCGGCCGAGAGCCAAAGCAAGAATGAAGCGCCCATGAACAGAAGCGTAAGGTCGGCCCGGTCGCCGATGTGAGCACCAAACGATTCGAGAGACATGTGAACGATCTGAACGCACCCGGCCACCGCGCCGATGAAGGTCGCAATCAGGTAGGCGCCGCGCGAAGCTATGGCGCGATCGACAAATAGAGCAAAAACAACGTAAGCCAGCAAGGAACCTGCGGCTTCCGCGATGAAGCGACCGCCGCCGTTCATCAACCGCGGGGAGTGGTCGCCGATGGATAGCATCGCCACCAGGAGGATGGACACCGCAAGGAATCCCAGGGCAGCCGACTTGATGGCCGTCACGGTCACGAGTATATCCGACTCACGAGCTCCTCGCCCTGTTGGACTGACCTGTGGAAGCTGACCGGGCCGAAGGAAGGCTCTGTGGCCGTGATCTTGCAAGATCTACGCACCGAGAGGAGGGCGAGATGCTGAGCGACGCGAACGTACAGCCGATGCTGCCGGTCAAGGACCTGAAGGTGGCAGCAAAGTTCTATGAAGAGACGTTGGGTTTCAAGCGGTTGGGAGAAGCGGACGGCCAGGCGGTGGTCTACCGGAGCGGCGACGGCAAGCTCTCCGTCTACCGCTCGGAATTCGCGGGTACGAACAAGGGAACGGCCGCCCTCTGGGGCGTGAAGGACGTCGAGGGATTGGTGCGGGATCTGAAGGCCAAGGGCGTCACCTTCGAGCACTACGACGACCTGCCCGGCTTGACGCGGACGGGAGACGTCCACTCGGCGGGCGATTTCCAGGTCGCCTGGTTCAAGGATCCGGACGGCAACATCCTGTCCGTGCAAAACCAGGTCATGGGGCACTGAGAGTCCCAGCGCCTGTTCGGCACGCCGACACTGCGATACTGGATCGTGCTTCATCGGAGGTCTCTTCTCGGGAATCTCGTCCCAGGACAGCGGCTCATCGTCCCGGGAGATCGGTTCGCCGTACCCGCCCAAGGTTCCGTCGGACGCGGTCAGCGTTTCTTGGCACGCGTCCACCGTTCCGTAGACCGCGTTCGATGCCTTGCTGGCCCGGGTCGACGCTTCGCAGACCGTGGTCGATCTTCCGTAGACCGCGGTCGACGCTCTGTTGACTCGGGTCGATCTTCCGCAGACCGCGGTCAATGTCACGTTTACCGCGGTCGATTCTCTTTTGACCCGGGTCAACGTGACGTAGACCCGGGTCTGCGCTTCGTTGACCGCGGTCAATTCCCCGTAGACCCGGGTCGATCTTCCGTAGACCGCGGTCAACGTCACATTTACCGCGGTCGATTCTCTTTTGACCCGGGTCAACGCGCCGTTTACCCGGGTCGATGTGACGTAGACCCGGGTCTGCGCTTCGTAGACCGCAGTCAATTCTCCGTTTACCCGGGTCGATCTTCCGCAAACCGCGGTCGACGTCATGTTTACCGCGGTCGATTCTCTTTTGACCCGGGTCGACGTCACGTTTACCGCGGTCTACGCTTCGTTGACCCGGGTAATTTTTCCGTCGACCGCGGTCGATCCTTGGTTGACCCGGGTCAATTTTTTGTGACACGCGGGCGGCGATTCGTCCTGCGAGGCGATTTTGTCGCCGGCCGGGGGTTTCGTCGTTTCGGTCCGGAACAGGGACGTAAAGGACTTAAGGGACGGCAAGGACGCCAAGGACCTCGAAGCCGGAGGGAGGATGCCGAGGTCCGGTTTTGGGGGGTCCCTGGTGTCCTTGAAGTCCCTGCTGTCCCTGCCGGCCTGGCACGGCGGCGCCGTCCCGCGGGGCAGTGCCCTCTGAAATCTTTCCGGCCGCGAGGTCACTCTCAGATGCGGGTGTGTCCGTGCTCGGGCGCGCTTTGCGATAGGATGACCCCCGGTACAGCGAAGGAGACCGGCAATGACCCAAAGCTACGATGAGGCCAAGGCGCAACGCAACGCCCTCGAACGGCTGGGCGAGAAGATCCCCGGCTACCGGGGCTTTCAGGACCGCGAGCTGCGGCGCGACGTCGACCGGCAGTTGCGCGAGCACCTGGCGTCGGAGCTGGGACGCCTGAAATCGGTCCTGCGCGACCGCACCCGCAGCTATACGGACGCCGGCAAGATCGGCGCCCTCAACGGCTTCGACCGCCTCGACCGCCAGATCGACGGCCTGTCGCAGGCGGTGCGCTTCGCCGACTACGGCGCCACCGGGCTGTTCGATCCGGTGAAGATCGGCGAGCCCGAGCTCCAGCGCCTCTACGAGTTCGACCTTTCGGTGGTGGACGACCTGGCGCAGCTCGAAGCCGGCGTCGCCGCCGTGCCGGCGCCGGGCGGCGACGATCCCGCGCCGGCCCTCGACCGGCTGCAACAGGGGGTGCGCGCGCTGGAGGACAAGTGGCAACAGCGCAAGCAGGTGATCGGCAACGCCGTGCAGGGCGCCCCGGCCGCGTGACGGCACCTTCCGGCCGCCAGCAACTTCAGGAGACTTCGCCATGGACGTGATCCAATATCAGGACCCCACCGGCAGCACGATGGTGTCGCGCTGGCCCGCCAACGGCACGTCGGCCATCCGCCTCGGCAGCCAGCTCATCGTCGAGGAGAGCCAGCAGGCCGTGTTCATCCGCGACGGCAAGGCGCTCGACACTTTCGGCCCCGGCCGCCACACGCTGGCGACGGAGAACGTGCCGATCCTCGCCAGCCTCTTCGGCATCCCCTTCGGCGGCACCTCGCCGTTCCAGGCCGCCGTATTCTTCGTCTCCACCAAGACGTTCCTCGACCTCAAGTGGGGGACCAAGGAGCCGGTGATCTTCCGCGATCACGAGCTCGCCATGGTGCGGCTGCGCGCCTTCGGCAAGTTCGCCGTGCGGGTGACCAACGCCCAGGTGTTCGTCAATACCGTGGTGGGCAGCCGCGGCACTTACGGCACCCAGGGCGTGGAGGACTACTTCCGCG
This sequence comes from Thermoanaerobaculia bacterium, assembly GCA_049284515.1. Lineage (GTDB taxonomy): Bacteria > Acidobacteriota > Thermoanaerobaculia > Multivoradales > UBA5704 > DATARR01. Next base: position 265 of record JBAPYB010000527.1, on the reverse strand, counting down.
ACGTCATCGTCGCCCGGCTGACGGATGTCCTGGGCGAGAACCTGACCTCGATCTTCGACCTGCCGAAGGTCTACGACGAGCTGGCCGCGGGCCTCAAGGCGCGGGTGGCGGACGACTTCAACAAGTACGGCATCGAGCTGGTGGACCTCTACCTCGGCGCCATCACGCCGCCCGAGGAGGTGCAGAAGCTCATCGACGAGCGCAGCGGCATGGGCGCCATCGGCGACATGAACACCTACATGAAGTTCAAGACGGCCCGCGCCAT
>JBAPYB010000526.1:0-5117 GCA_049284515.1 Thermoanaerobaculia bacterium | reverse complement strand
GTCTCGTAGGCCGCATGCTGTCCCGTCTGCCGGCCGGCGGTCATGGCCGCCAGCTTGGCGTCGAGCTTGCCGTGGCGGATCGCCGCGATCATGGTCCGGTGCTGGTGGTCCATGAGGGCGACGACCTCCCTCTCGTCCCGCCCCTCGGCCAGCAGGTCGGCATAGCTCGCGCGCTTGCTCGCCAGCACCTGGCCGCCGACGTAGACCAGGCTCTCGATGAAGGGGTTGCCAGCTCCCTTGTCCTCCGTTTGGACGTGGTAGACCACCTCGCCGTGGCGGACGTCAGTGTTGTAGCCGGTGATCATGCCGCAAGGCGCTTAAGGGAGGCAGACGTTTCCTGAGCCAGAGTAAACGGCGGAGTGGATTCTAAGAAGTGAGGGCCAGGGAATCAAGCGGCGGCCGTTTGAAAGCCGCGGAAAAGGCGGCAGAGGGACGAGAGCAGAAGCGCTAAGGCCGCCGGATTTCCTCCCGATCCCGGAAGACGTCGAAGGAAGCCCAGCAAGTGGTTGCCAGGGTCGTCCCCAGCGGAGGAAAACCGGCCTGTATGACTTTTCTGCCCTTCAGCCGCAGGAACTCGACCGCAGGCGCCAGGTCTGCATCGGAGCTCGCGAGCACGGCAACGTCGTAGGCGTCTTCCCAGGCCAGCCGGATCATGTCAGTGACGATCAGGGTATCCACACCCTTCTCGATGGTTCCGTGGATACTTTCCTCGCAATGAGGACACCGAGAGATTTCCCGATGACAGGCCGGGCACTTCGGGAACGCCTTGGGTTTCCGCTCTCGGCATTCGACCCGTACTCCAGGCTGCCGGTTCAACCACGTCGTGGCCCACCGGTGGAACCCGCGCCCTTCCTCCTTGGCCGGATCGTAGGAGGCGTAGACGATTACTCCTTCGAACGAATGCGGGCTCGGATCTTTCAGGAGGGCATGGGCCTTCTCCGCCAGCCAGGGTCCCAGATCCTTCCAGTTGACCTTGAACCGACGGTCGGAGACGCCCTGCTGACGGGCCTCCCGCTCGTTCAGGGAGAGTTGAAAGTTCCAGAAATCGACGAACACGGCTATACGCACGGGTCCTCTGGACCCTGTCGCCGAAGCCTCTGGCATTTTTCCTCCCCAAATGAAACAGGGGGCGAATGCCCCCTGGGAAATCAAGGATCAGCGCCGGCCGAATCGCTTGCGCGACCGGCACCGTCAGAGACGGATCAGGCGCTGATGGGCTTCAATGGAAGAAAAAGTAACCGCTCGGCGAGGATCTGTCAAGGGACTATGTCGGGGTCGGGGAGGCCGAAGCGCGGCTTGAGCCTTTTGGCGTACAATACCGTCAGCCCACCGAGCCTGCTCGGGCCCTCCCCGGAGATCCGGCGGGAGAGCAGGCCGGGGTGGTCCGGGAAACCGGGCCGCCTCCCGTGCTTGGAAAGGCGTGGCGAAGAGCCGGCGGCTCGGGGGCGGGACATTACCATGAGCCGCCTCACGATCCTCGGCCAACCTACCCTCCGTCCTCCCATCGCGCCCCTGCCTGCCTACGGGCCGGCGAACGAGGAGAAGACGGAGACGCGGCTGATCGACGCCTTCGGCCGGCGCCTCACCTACCTCCGGGTCTCCGTCACCGACCGCTGCAACCTGCGCTGTACCTATTGCCTGCCGGCCGACGCCTCCTTCCCATTCGGCGACCGCGACTTTCTTTCCGTTACCGAGATCGAGACGATCGTCGGCGCCTTGGCGCGGCTCGGCATCCGGCGGGTGCGCCTCACCGGCGGCGAGCCCCTTCTCCGCCGCGACATCCTGGAGATCGCCCGCCGGGTGAAAGCCCTGCCGGGCGTCGAGGACCTGGCGCTCTCGACCAACGGCACCGAGCTCGAGCGCTTGGCGCCAGCCCTGAAGGAGGCCGGCGTCGACCGCGTCAACGTCAGCCTCGACAGCCTTGACCCGGACACCTTCCGCGAGATCACCCGCACCGGCGACATCGAGCAGGTCTGGCGCGGCATCGAGGCCGCCCTCGCGGCGGGCCTCCACCCGGTGAAGCTGAACGCCGTCCTCCTCGCCCAGAGCAACCTTCAGGACGTCGACCGCCTGGTCGCGCTCACCCTCGACCGCCCCCTCTCCATTCGCTTCATCGAGATGATGCCGACGGCGAGCAACCAGCACCTCCAGCCGGCCGAATACGTCTCCTGCGACGCCATCCGCGCCCGTATCGAGGAGCGCTTCGGGGCCCTGGAGCCCGCCGGCACCCTGGCCGCGCGCACCGGCCCGGCGAAAGCCTTCCGCCTCCCCGGCGCCCACGGAGAGATCGGCTTCATCACCCCGCTCTCCCACACCTTCTGCGCCGAGTGCAACCGCCTGCGCCTGACGGCCCGCGGCGAGCTGCGCCTCTGCCTTTTCGCCGACCGGGTCTACCCCCTGCGTCACCTCCTCGCCGAGCCGGACCCGGATGCGGCCCTGGAGTCCGAGATCCTCCGCGTCCTCCAGGAGAAGCCGGCCGAGCACATGCTCACCCAGGGCAACTACGGCAACCTGCTGAGCTTCATGCAGATCGGGGGATAGTCGTCCTCCGGAGTCCGTTCGGGTGGCTTCTGACCGTTAGAGCGCCAAAAAATCTTGGAATCGCCGGCCGGCTCGCAGCACTACCTCCCTGAACCGGCCGCCCATCCGCCGACGAGCGATGGGGAGCACAACTCTTCGAAGGGAGAAAACCATGATTCTTGTCAACAACAGCAACCGCGAATCCAAGTGGACCGTTACTCCCACTGGCGCCCCACCGTTGGGGGGCATCTTCAAAGCTGGGCAATATCATCGGATCGACAACCCTCCCGGCTATCCCCCGTACACCGTGGGATTCACCTGTTCAGGGATCGAGGGGGTCCAGAGCAAGGACGCCGTCGTGACCTTTGACACCGGGAAACCTGCTCAGGCCAGCTATCCCGATTGAGAAGCACGGGAGGAGGCGACCGCACCGCCTCCTCCGTGGACTTCGATTTCCTGATCCTCCGTTCCCTCAGGCACCTGGAGGTGACATGCAGCCGAGCTTTGAGCTTGCGGAAGCCGTCCGCCTCCTCAACCTGGCGGTGGCCCAGAAGGCCGCCGGAAACCTCGAGGGCGCCTTGGCCGGCTTGCTGCGCGCCCGCGAGCTCGCACCGGGCTTGCCCGAAGCCGCCTACAATCTGGGCAATCTCCTCATGGAGCGCGGCGAGCCCGCGGCGGCGATGGACGCCTATCGGCGCGCGCTGGACGTCCGGCCCGATTGGCCCCAGGCCTGGAATGCCCTGGGCACGGCTCTGCGCCATGCCGGGGACCTCGAAGCGTCGGCCGCGACCCATCGGAGGGCGGTCGCCTTGGCGCCGGGCTGGTGCGAAGCGCACCACAACCTTGCCGTGACCCTGCAGCGGCTCGGCCGCGAGGCCGAAGCCGAGGAAGGATTCCGCCGGGCGATCGAGCTCGCCCCCGAGGCCACTGAGTCCCACGTCTCTCTCGGCCTCCTGCTTCTGAAACGGGGGTGCTTCAGAGCCGGCTGGCGTGAATTCGATTGGCGATTCGCGGACGGCGGCGCGCCGGTCCAACTGCGCGGACGGCCACAGCCCGTCTGGCGAGGGGAGCCGCTCGCGGGACGGACGCTCCTCCTCTGGGCCGAGCAGGGCAGCGGGTCCCAGATCCAGTTCCTGCGTTTCGTACCCCGGCTGACGGCCCTCGGCGGGCGGGTGGTGGTGGAGGCGGCGGCCAACCTCCGACGGCTGTTCGCGAGCTGCCCGGGGATCGAGAAGGTCATTTCCTTGAATGAGCCCTGCGACGAGGCCGACCTCCAGATCCCCCTGCTGAGCGTGCCCGGCGTCCTGGGAACCACCCTCGAAACCCTGCCGGCGGAGGTCCCCTACCTTTCTTCCCTGTCCGAGCCCCAGCCCGACCTCGACGTGGTGTTTGCGCCCTACGTGAAGGATTTCAAGATCGGCATCGCCTGGAGCGGCAACCCTCACCATTCGCTCAACCGGGACCGCTCCTGCTCGCCCGTGGACTTCGCCACCCTGACGGATATCCCAGGGGTGCGGCTCTTCAGCCTGCAATATGGCGACGAGGGGGCGGCCCCCGGCGAGTTGAGCCAGCTCGGCGTCGTCTCGCTCGCCGGCCTGCTGGGCGACTTCGCCAGCACGGCCGCCGTGATGGAGAGGCTGGACCTCATCCTCACCGTCGACACTTATACCGCCCACCTCGCGGGAGCGGTCCTGGGGGCCGGCCGGCCGGTCTGGACCTTGCTCCACACGCCCTGCGACTGGCGGTGGATGGCGGGGCGGGACGATTCCCCCTGGTACCCCGGCATGCGGCTGTTCCGCCAGGAGAGCCCAGGAGACTGGCCTGGCGTCTTCCGCCGGGTGCGGGCTGCTCTCGCGGCCTGATCCTGCCTACTAGGGCGCCAGGGCCCGCGTCGGCTCCACCCGCGCCGCCCGCCGCGCCGGCAGCCAGCTTGCGAGCAGGGCCGCGCCGGTGAGGACGACGAGGACTCCGGCGAAGGTCGCCGGGTCCGTGGCCGTGACGCCGAAGAGGAGCCCCGAGAGCGCCCGGGTCGCCGCCACGGCGCCGGCGAGCCCCACGAGCAGCCCCACCAGCACCGGTCGCATCGCTTGCCACGCCACGAGCGTCAGCACTCCCCGTTCCGTCGCGCCGAGCGCCATGCGCAGGCCGATCTCCTGCGTGCGCTGGCTGACGAACCAGGAGATGACGCCGTAGATCCCCACCGCCGCCAGCAGCAGGCCGATGCCGCCGAGGGCGGTGAGCAGCAGCATGTTGAAGCGCGTCGTCGCCACCGCAGCGGCACGGATCTCGTCGAGCGTCGCCACGTCGAACACCGGCAGCCGCGGATCCACCGCGAGGACGGCCCGCCGCACCGGCGCGGCCAGGCTGGACGGATCGCCCGCCGCCCGGACCACGATCCCCATCTCGACGTCGCGCTCTCCCCACAGGTCCGACTGCGCCATGGGCAGGTAGATCGTCGGCCGCATGCCGTCCGCCAGGTCCCCCTGCCGGACGTCGCCCGCCACGGCCACCACCTGCCGCCAGTCGGGTCCCGTCTTGTCGTCGACCGACCAGGCGAGCCGCTTGCCGAGGGGGTTCTCGCCGGGCCAGGCGAGCCG
>JBAPYB010000525.1:0-4184 GCA_049284515.1 Thermoanaerobaculia bacterium | reverse complement strand
GCGCAGCGCGGGCGCGGCGCCGCATCCGGCGTCTGCATCGCAGGCTACGCCCGGAGTTCCGGCTCGGGCTGCTGCCGGACCGGGCGCGGGTCGAGCAGGCCATCCGGGAGTGCGTGGGCGAGGTGCCTGGTCTCGAGCTGCTGCGCCGCTGGACGCCGCGGGTCCAGCAATGGTTCGCCGAGGCCCCCTGGCACCACACCCTGCTCGCTCATGGTTACGAGTCGGCCGAGACCGCACCCGGCTGGGAGACCGCCACGCAGCCCACGGTGACGCTGGTGCCGGTCGTCGAAGGCGGACGGTTGCGCCGGGCTCTCGATCTCTACTTCCGCGAGCTTGGGATGAAGGTGGTGACCGCCGCCGAGCAGCTTTCAGCGCTGGGCCAGGAGGGGCTGGAGCGCCTCCACCACGGCGCCGATCCGGCGGCGACTCTCGTCGCCTACCTGCGCGAGCTGGGGCGGAAGACCGATGCCGTGTTGGTGCCGGTCACCGCCGAGCTGGGCGGAGCGGGAGACGGCGTGCAGTGGCTCGCGTCCGCGGCGACCGCCTTGCCGCCGGTGATCGCCTTCCAGCTCGAGGCGAGCCGCCGCGGCCTGCGTTCCAGCCTGGTCGAGTTGGGAGAGCGGCTCACCGGCAACGCCGCTCTCGCCGCGACCGCCTTCGACCGCGCTTTCGCCCTTGCCTGAGCCCCCTACTCGATCGCCAGGGCGATCTGGTTGGCGAAGGCTTCCAGGAGGTGGAGCTGCTCCGGGGCGACGAGGCGCTGCGGATCGGCGGGGTGCACGCCGAGCACGCCGACGATGCCCTGCGAGGTGCGCAGGGGAATGTAGAGCCCCTTGGCGGCGGGGAGGGTGTCGGTGGTCTTGCCGGCCATGCGCCCATGGTCGAAAACCCACTGCGAGACGGCCTGCTCGCGCACGTCGAAGAGGTAGGTGACGACCTCCGCCGCACGCTCGGCGAGCCGGCCGGTCTCGTCCGGCAGGAGCAGCAGCACCTGGGAGAGGAAGACGGAGTGGATGTGCTGGGCCGCGGCCTTCAAGACGGCGTCGAGGTCCGGCGCTGCGGCGAGGTCGCGGCTCATGGCATAGAGGGCCGCCGTGCGCTCCTCCCGGGTGCGCGCCGCCTCGGCCTGCCGGCGCAGGCGGACGGTCAGGGTGGAGACGACGAGGGCGGTGGTGAGCATGACCGCGAAGGTCAGCAGGTACTCGGCGTCGGTGATGGCGAAGGTGTAGTACGGTGGCACCAGAAAGAAGTCGAAGCCGGCGACGGAGAGCACCGAGGCCACGATGGCGGGGCCGCGGGTGGACCGGGAGGAGATTCCCACCACGCCCAGCAGCATGAGCATCGCGAGGTTGGTGGGCTGGAAATAGGAGCGAACGGAGATGCAGAACCCCAGAGTCAAGCCGGTTACCAGAAGGGCCGTCACGTAGCCCCGGACGTCCCGCTCCGGGCGGCTCCGCTTCTCCGCCGCCGGCCAGCCGCCACCCTCTTCGCCGGAGATCACGTAGACGTCGATGCCGCCGCTGCCGCGCACCAGCGCGTCGCGCACCGAGCCGAAGAGCACGTCGCGCCAGCGGGCGTGGAGGGGCTTGCCCACCACGATCTTCGAGACGTTGCGCCGCCGGGCGTACTTGAGGATCTCCTCCGACGGCCGCTGGCCGGAGAGGGTGACGGTCTCGGCCCCCAGGCGCTCGGCCAGGCGCAGGGTCTGCCACACGCGGTCGCGCTCCTCCTGGGTGATCTCGGCCGGAGTCTCGACGTAGACCACCACCCACTCGGCCCGCAGCCTTTCGGCGAGCCGCCGGCCGCCGCGCACGAGCTGGCCGGCCGCCGGACCCGAGCTGACGGCCACCAGCAGGCGCTCGGCCACGGGCCAGGTCTCGCCGATGTTGTGCGCCTGGCGGTAGAGCTGCATCTGGGCGTCCACCCGCTCGGCCGTCTTGCGCAGGGCCAGCTCCCGCAGGGCGATGAGGTTGCCCGGCCGGAAGAAGCCCTTGACGGCCCGTGCGGCCTGCTCGGGCATGTAGACCTTCCCCTCCTCGAGGCGCTTGATCAGCTCCTCGGCCGGCAGGTCCACGAGCTCGACCTGGTCGGCCCGCTCGAGGATCGAGTCCGGCACGGTCTCGCGCACGGCGACTCCCGTGACCTTCCCCACCAGGTCGTTGAGGCTCTCCAGGTGCTGGACGTTGACGGTGGTCCAGACGTCGATCCCCTCGCCCAGCAGCTCCTCCACGTCCTGCCAGCGCTTGGCGTGGCGCGAGCCCGGGGCGTTGGTGTGGGCCAGCTCGTCCACCAGCACCACCGCCGGCCGGCGGGCGCGGGCGCCGTCGAGGTCGAATTCCGTGAGCTGGACCCCGCGGTGGTCGACGACGCGGCGGGGCAGCACCTCCAACCCTTCGAGCAGCGCCTCGGTCTCCTTGCGGCCATGGGTCTCGACCACGCCCACCACCACGTCGACGCCGCGCCGCGCCAGCTCGCGGGCGCCTTCGAGCATGGCGTAGGTCTTCCCCACGCCCGCCGTGGCGCCGAAGAAGACCTTGAGCTTGCCCCGCAGCTCCCGCTCCTCCTCGGCCTTGGCGAGGGCGAGGAGCTGGTCGGGATCGGGCCGGTCGGGGGTCATTGAGGCGTTACCCTCCCAAAACCCTCATCACCCCGGCCCTCTTCTCCCGCCCCCTCCCACCCCCCACACCGGGAGAAGAGGGAGAACAGCAGGACGGCTCCAACCGGGTTCCCCTCTCCCGGTGAGGGGGGTTGGGAGGGGGCGGGAGAGGGGACAGGGGTGAGGGTCTTCGGGCGGGGGCGCACAGAGGAGACGGCCCGAGGAGTCAGGCGATCCAGCTCCAGATTCAGCTCCAAAACGTTCACCCGCGCCTCCCCGATCACTCCGAGCCAGCGCCCTTCGGTGTGGCGGTCCACCAGTTGCCGCACGTCGGCGGGAGAGAGGTTGCGGGCCGCTGCCACGCGCTCCACCTGATAGATCGCCGCCGCCGGGCTGATGTGCGGATCGAGGCCGCTTCCGGACGTGGTGACGAGGTCGACAGGGACCGGTCCCTTGCCCGGGTGCGCCTTCTGGATGCGCTCGATGTCCGCCTTGACGCGCTTGATCAGGTCGGGATTGGTGGGCCCGAGGTTCGAGCCGGTCGAGCCCGCGGCATTGTAGGCGGGCGTGGTGGCCGACGGGCGGCTCCAGAAGTAGCGCGGGCCGCTGAACGGCTGGCCGATCAGCTCGGAGCCCACGGCTTTGCCCCCCTGCACGATCAGGCTGCCGTTGGCCTGATGGGGGAACACGGCCTGCGCGATGCCGGTCACGAGCAGAGGATAGACCAGACCGGTGATCACGGTCAGGGCGAGGAAGATCAGCACGGCGGTAATCAGACTTTTCATAGGGTTTCTCATGGCTACACCAGCCTCAGGGCCACGAGGAGGAGATCGATCAGCTTGATGCCGATGAACGGCACGATCACTCCTCCCAGGCCGTAGATCAGGAGGTTGTCGCGCAGCAGGCGCGAGGCCGAGTGGCGGCGGAACTTGACGCCCTTGAGAGCCAGCGGGACGAGCGCGATGATGATCAGGGCGTTGAAGATGACGGCCGACAGGATGGCGCTCTGCGGGCTCGCGAGGTGCATCAGGTTGAGCCGGTCGAGCACCGGGTAGGTGGTAGCGAAGGCCGCCGGGATGATGGCGAAGTACTTGGCCACGTCGTTGGCGATGGAAAACGTGGTCAGCGTGCCGCGGGTGATGAGGAGCTGCTTGCCGATCTCCACCACCTCGATGAGCTTGGTGGGGTTGGAGTCGAGGTCCACCAGGTTCGCGGCCTCCTTGGCCGCCTGGGTGCCGGCGTTCATCGCTACCGCCACGTCGGCCTGGGCGAGCGCCGGCGCGTCGTTGGTGCCGTCGCCGGTCATCGCCACCAGCCGCCCGCCGGATTGATATTCGCGGATCAGCCGGAGCTTGGTCTCGGGTGTGGCCTGGGCCAGGAAGTCGTCCACCCCGGCCTCGGCCGCGATGGCGGCCGCGGTCAGCGGATTGTCGCCGGTGATCATCACGGTGCGGATGCCCATGGCGCGCAGTTGCGCGAAGCGGTCGCGGATGCCTCCCTTGACCACATCTTTCAAATGAATGACACCCATGGCGCGGCGATTTTCCGAAACTACGAGCGGCGTGCCGCCAGAGGAGGCGATGCGCTC
>JBAPYB010000524.1:0-3749 GCA_049284515.1 Thermoanaerobaculia bacterium | reverse complement strand
GGTATCCTTACCGGAGAGCCGGTAACGATACTTTGTCCCGCCGATGCTTACCGGGAGGCTCTGTGTCGATACCGGGAGGCTCGGTATCGGAAAATGAACCTGCCTAAGTTATTTCGCGGCAGGCCCTAAGGAACCTCAAGGACAGGATGAGCGCCCCCGATACTGGAGATTACCGTCCTTGATGTCCTTGGAGTCCTTCAGGTCCTTTCAGAGGACAGTTGCGTCCTCAAAGCACCCGCGAAACGATCAGGTACGCGACAGCCGCGACCGCGGCGGCGATGGGGATGGTCAGCACCCAGGCCCAGACGATGCGGCCCGCCACCCCCCACTTCACCGCCGAGAGGCGCTTGGTGGCGCCCACGCCGACGATGGCGCCGGTGATGGTGTGGGTGGTGGAGACGGGGATGCCGGCCAGGGTGGCGCCCACCAGCGTGATGGCGCCCGCCGTCTCGGCGCAGAAGCCACCGATGGGCTGGAGCTTGGTGATCTTCGTGCCCATGGTCTTGACGATGCGCCAACCGCCGAACAGCGTGCCGAAGGCGATGGCCGCGTGGCTGATGAGGATGACCCAGAGGGGAACGCTGAACTCCTTCAGGTAGCCGGCCGCCACCAGCAGGCCGGTGATGATGCCCATGGTCTTCTGCGCGTCGTTGCCGCCGTGGCCGAGCGAGTAGGCCGCCGCCGAAAGGAGCTGCAGGCCGCGGAAACGGCGGTCCACCTTCGCCGGCCGCCAATTGCGCACGATCCAGGTCACCGAGACCATCATGAAGAAAGCCAGGACCATGCCGATCAACGGCGCGAGGACGATGAACAGCAGCGTCTTGGTCCAGCCGGCGGCGAGAATGGACCCCCACCCCGCCTTGGCGATGGCGGCGCCGGCGTAGCCGCCGATCAACGCGTGCGAGGAGGATACGGGCAGGCCGTAATACCAGGTGACGAGGTTCCAGAGGATGGCGCCGATCAGCCCCGCCAGCACCACCTCGCGGGTGACCACCGAGAGGTCGATCATGCCGCTGCCGATCGTCTTGGCGACGTGCGTGCCGAGCACGAAGGCGGCGACGAAGTTGAAGACCGCCGCCCAGATCACCGCTTTCTGCGGCGACAGGACCCGCGTCGAGACTACGGTGGCGATGGAGTTCGCCGCGTCGTGGAAGCCGTTGAGGAAATCGAAGACGAGGGCGACCAGGACGATGAGGACGAGAAAAGCGGTAGGGGCGGACAAGGGTGGCCCTCAGGCGTTCTTGACGACCACGTTTCCCACGACGTGCGAGTACTCCTTGCACTGGTCGCAGGCGTTCTCCAGCCCTTCGTAGACCTCCTTCCACTTCAGGATCTCGAGCGGATCGCGCCCGCGGGCCTTGAAGAGGTCGGCGATCACCGTGTTGTGGAGGACGTCGGCGCGGTTCTCCAGGTCGGAGATGCGGACGATGCCTTCGTGGATCTGGCGCTCGTTGGCGAGGTTCCAGATCATCTCCGTGATGCGGTCGATCTCGCCCGCCATCTCCACCAGGATGTCGGCGAACTGGCGCAGCCCTTCGGGGGCCTCGGCCAGCTCGAAGATGACCAGGTACTGGGCCACTCCCTCCAGGGAGTCGAGGACGTCGTCGAGATCGGTGGCGAGGGAGCGGATGTCCTCGCGGTCGAAGGGAGTGAGGAACGTCGAGTTCAGGGCGTCGAAGATCTGGCGGGTGATGCGGTCGCCCTCGTGCTCGCGGTCCTTGAGCTCCGCCATCTTGACCCTGCGGACTTCGATCGAGGTCCCTTGAGAGAAATCCGCGAACAGACGAGCGGCCCGCAGCAGGTTCGCCGTGTCTTTGGCGAACAGCTCATGGAACCGCTCCTCCTTGGGCATGAACCAGCGGATGACGGCGTCGACCTTCCCCATGCGCTCCCTCCTGCGGAGGTGTTACGAACCCACAGCCTTCCTGTGACAAACCCGGAGCGGCGCGGATGGTAGCACAACGGGTGGAGGGGGCGAGACCAAGCGAGATGCCAAATTGGCTGTTGATTCGTCCCCCTCGCGGACGAATTTACAGGCAATTCGTCCGCGAGGGGGAGGATTCAACAGCTCAGGCGTGGTGCCGTGGGCGTTCGGTGCCCGGCTGTCAGACGGCCAGTTCGCGGGTCTGCCCCGGAGAAAGAGCGCTGATGGCTTCACGGAGCGCCGGCACCAGAGGAAGCAGATCAGCCAGACGATTCGACCTTGCCCTCAGGAGCACGACGCCGAAGCTTCGTCCTGAGATTCGCTGTTGTTGAGGAAGGCGCTTGTCGACGGTGACGAAGACGTCGAAGAGACCGTCCAAGGCGTCAAGGAGTGGCCGATCGTCCAAGTCGCCCCATCCCATCTCGATGGCGGTGCGGACTTCGTGGCCCTCCAACTCGCGACTCAGTTGCCGTGGCACGCAGGCATCCAGCAGAACTCGCAAGCAGAGATCGCTCGGCTACGCAGCAACGGCCTTTTCGAGGAGCACGGTCTTCGCCAGCTCCAGGACCGCGACGGCGTGCTCGCGCGTCACCGAAGGGAAGTCGTCGAGGAAGGAATCGAGAGGATCGCCGGCTTCGAGATAGTCAATCAACGTCTGAACAGGAACTCGCGTACCGGCAAACACCGGCGTGCCGCTGAGCCTCTCCTGCGAGGACGTGATGAGCGGATTCGGCGTTGGCATCGCAGTCGGAATCCTACCACACGGCCAGCTCATGCGTGATGTGGCAGGCTCTCCGGCAGGCAGGGATGGTTGCGTGCGAAGAGCGACGCGCGGCCCAGGCTGCAGGTGGCTGCGAGGAAGAAGAGGGCGGCGCCCGGTCCCCCCGGATCGCCTCCCGCTGCTCCGGCGCGTCGAGGTTGAAGTACGCCAGATCGGGATAGACAGCCCGCGAAAGCATCGTCTTCCCCGTCTGCTTGGCGACGTTCAGGAGGATCAGGTGGGGGTTGGAGAGAGGGCCCGAGCTTCTGGCGTAAAAACCGAAATCGCTGTAAATTAGTTTTCGCTAGCTCCAGGGTTTGCCTGCACCTTTTGTGAGCATCTTGGGAGTTCGTCACCCCGAAGCCGCGGGGGCAACCTCGCCTGCGAGGTAGAGGCGGTAGACCCTTTAGTTTAGGCCTCCTTGGCGAGGCGGAGGCTGTGGGAAGCCAGCTCACGCAATCTCCTCGCACCCATGAGCTTGGGTGCGGGGGGCGCGTCTGATTACTATCATTATGAACTTCAGAGTATGAGCGAGCTGCGATGGCTCGAACCTGGACAGTCAAGGACCTGACAGTCTCTTGTGTATCTCGCCCAGTTTGTCCGAGTGCTCTGCGGCATGCTCGGCGTTTGCCTCGCGAGTCCGCACCTGTTCTTCGAGAAGCTGGGCTATGTTAGATGAAAGCGCACCTTTCAGTTCCTCCACTGAGCCCTGAATTGCGAACCGCAGGTTCGACATTGCTTCACCGAGATTACGGAACCCGGCAATCAAGACCTCCCGAGTTCTTCTTTGCTCCCAAATGGTCGCAAACTCAAAGCTGGTCTGGCCCATTCGGAGAATGCTCTGAAGTTGGTTTAAAGCCGCGGTAGGGTCAGGCAATGTTCCAGGCGTGATTACAAAAGCAGGGAACGTGTGCACCCTGCCGGAAAGCGATTGGTAGTAGGCCCTTACCGCTGGGATCCTTGCCAACTTGGTAACGATCTCGCGTCACTTTTTATGCATGGGCGGTCTCCGCCATCGCGGGAATCAGCAAGAATCGCCGGAGCTTGAGAGCGGCGCTGATGACG
>JBAPYB010000523.1:0-24755 GCA_049284515.1 Thermoanaerobaculia bacterium | reverse complement strand
GGCGTAGGCGGCGAGGGCCAGGGCCGCGTTGCCGGCGCTCGCGAGCTGGACGCCCGGAGCTCCGAGCTCCCTGGCGCGGTTGATGGCGAGCGACAGCCCCCGGGCCTTGAACGAGCCCGTGGGATTGCCCGACTCGTCCTTGAGCCACACTTCGATCCCCGGCGGCGCGAAGCGGCGCAGCCGGACCAGTGGGGTGGCTCCCTCCCCGAGGTCCACCCGGCCGTCGAAATCCGCGACCGGCAGCAGCTCGCGATAACGCCAGAGGCTCCAGGAGCGGCCGGACAGGGCCCGGGCGAGGGTCTCGCCTTTTTCGGGGTCCAGGTCGTACTCCACCAGCCACGGCGCACCGGCCGGCGAGAGGAAGGCCGGCTCGTCGAGCGGCGCCGTGACGCCCGTGCGCGAGCACACCAGGCGGCGAGCCCAGCGCTCGGCGCTAGCGGCCACCGCTCGGCGACTCGCCGCCCTCGGGACGGCTTTGGAGCTGGTGGGAGATGCGCTGATCCTCGGTCCGGAGGCGCGTGAGATCGTCCTTGTAGCGGGCGAGGAGACCGGCATTGGCCTGGCGGACGGGGTCGGCCGCGGATAAGGACGCACCTTGAGCGTTCTTGTTGAATTCTTCGATCTGGCGCTCGATCTGCGCCTTCTGGACGGGATCCGCCGTCTCCTGCCGGCGTCGTTCGAGCTGGGCCAGCACCTGCCGCCGGCTCTCGGCGATCTGCGCGCTCAAGGCGAGGGCCGTCTCCTGCATCTGGGCCTCCAGCACCCGCTCCTTGACCCACAGGTACTCCTTGGGATTGAAGCCCAGCTCCTGGGCGGCCCGCAGATCGGCGGTGGCGATGTCGGCGAAGCCCGGCTGGTCGCCCACGGTCTTCAGGGCCTCGACGTAGGCGAGCTGATCCTGCCCGGAGTCCGCCGGCTCGCCCGCCTCTTGGCGCTGCTTGAACGCGGCCTCCCGGATCTGCTGCTCGCGCTGGCGCACGTCGAGGTACATCCTGACCTGTGCCTCGGTGAGCCGGCCGTCCGCGGGCGGATGATACTCGGGCGCCTTGGCCACCTCGTCCATGAACGTGACGGTGCCCTTCTCGTGCAGGCTCTTCGCGGCCTCGTCCGCCGCCGGTTTCGCCTGGCAGCCGCAGACGAAGAGGATGGAGCCCGAGAGGGCCAGGACAGTGACGGTGCGCTGGAGCATGGGGGCCGGTATCTTACCAGAAGACCCGCCGATCGACGCCGGATTGATCAGCCTTTGGAGATCCGCTCCAACTCGGCCCGCAGGCGGGCGACCTCGGCGTCTGCGGCCTTCCGGGCCTCGGCTTCCCGGTCGGCACGCTGGGCTTCCTGAGCAACCCGCTCCTCAGCGGCCTCCCGGGCCTCAGACTCGCTCTTGGCGCGTTCCGCCTCGCGGGTGGCGCGCTCCTGGGCGGCGGCGGCGAGTTGGCTCGGTTGCAACAACCGCTCGCCGGTCCGGGCGTCGGTCACCTGAAAGCCGCCGTCCTCAGCAATCCCGAACAGAAGGCCCGTCGTCTCCGACAGCAGACGGCCCTCGCCGTCCGGCTCGATCCGCCGGTACCGCCGGTCAGAGCCCAGCCGATAACCGACCCAGTGCCGGATGAGGACCCCCCGGGCGCGGAACGGCTCGACGATCAGGTACTCCGGAACGCCCGCCCGCTCGTAGATCTCCTTCTTCTCCACGTAGTCGTTGCGCCGGACCTCCGCGTACTTCGGCGAGACGACCTCGATGATCATGCAGGGGCTCGCCCCCTCCTGCTTCACGTCGAAGACCTCTCCCAGCGCCTCCTTGTCCCGGACGCCCCGGATCACGGCGACGTCCGGAGCGGGCTCCTTGAGCCCCGGGATGCCCCAGAGGATCTTCACGTCCCAGATCACCAGCACCTCGGGGTCGTCCTCGAAGAACATTTCGAGGAGCCCGCCGAGACGATGCGAGAGCTTCGCGTGCGGACCGCCCTGGGTCAAATTCACGTCTCCGAGCTGAGGATCGAGAAGGTCCTCCGCCGTCAAGGGAATGCGCTCCTCTTCGACCTTGCCCCCGGGCAGGCGCACAAGCTTCGGCCTCCATCCATAGCGGAAGGGGTCGGCATCGTCGGGAGCAGGCTCCCACTCCCAATCAGCCGGCATCTTGGGGAGGGGCACGGACATGGGCGTAGTCTATCCGGATCTCCAGAAGGAATCAAAAGATCGTGCAGCGGGCCCACCCACGCCCGGCTACTCCGTGCGTTTTCGCACCACCAGCCGCAGCGGCACGCCCGGCAGCCCCAGTTCCTCGCGCAGCCGGTTCTCCAGGTAGCGCCGGTAGTGGTGGTTGCGGGGCAGCGTGCGGTTGGCGAAGAGCATGAAGGTCGGTGGGGCCGAGGAGACCTGGGTGACGTAGTAGAGCTTCCACGGCGCTCCGGTGAGCGATGGGGCTGCCACCTTCTTGATGAACCTCTCGAACAGGCGGTTGAGCTGGCCGGTCGAGAGCTTGAGGTTGTAGGACTCCAGGGCGCGGTCGATCGGCGGCCAGAGCTTGTCGACGCCGCGGCCGGAGAGGGCCGATACGTTCACCCGCCCCGGGCTCGCCAGCAGCTCGTCGAGCCGCTGGAAATCGAATTCGAGCTTCTCCCGTCCCTCGTCGTCCAGCAGGTCCCACTTGTTGATGGCCACCACCGCCGCGCGGCCGAGCTCCCAGATCGTGCCGGCGATGGCGAGATCGCCGCTGGTGACGCTCTGCGAGGCGTCGATGACCAGCACCACGACCTGGGCGCGCTCGATCTGCCGCCGCGCCATCATCACCGCCAGCTCTTCGGGAGCGCCGGTGACCTGGCTGCGGCGGCGGATGCCGGCGGTGTCGATCAACAGATAGGACTTGTCGCCGCGGGTGATTACCGTGTCCACCGGGTCGCGGGTGGTTCCCGCCACGGGCGAGACGAGCGCCCGGTTCAGGCCCGAGATCTTGTTGAGCAGCGACGACTTCCCGACGTTCGGCCGGCCGACGATGGCGATGGGCGGCGCGTCCGGAGTCGGGATGTCCGGAATCTCCGGGAGCGTTAGAGCCAGCGCCTCCCGCAGGTCCTCGATACCTCCGCCGTGCTCGGCCGAGATGAGGATCTGCTGGTCGATGCCCAGCGCATAGAACTCCGGAAACCGGTTGCGCGCCTCCCGCGTGTCCGCCTTGTTGACGACCAGCAGGGCGGGCTTGCCGGAGCGCCGGAAGTGCGACCACACCTCCTCGTCGGCGGAGACGAGTCCCTGCCGGCCGTCCACCACGAAGAGCAGGAGATCGCTCTCCTCCACCGCGAGGAAGACCTGTTCGTTGAGCCCCAGCGGATCGTCCCCGGGCACGAGGCCGCCTGTGTCCACGATCTGGATGGGCCGGTCGTCGTTGAGGTGGGCGATCCCCGTGATGCGGTCACGCGTGATTCCCGGCAAATCGTGGACGATGGCCTGCCGGCGCCCCAGCAGGCGGTTGAACAGAGTCGACTTGCCGACGTTCGGGCGGCCGACGATGGCGACGGTGGGGGTCAGGGACATGGGGGAAGGAACCGTCGCTTGACTTCTTCGTGAGGTACGAGCCGGCCCTCATCGGCCGCACGGAGGCCCTCCGCAATCTTCTGGCGGACGTACTCACGGTACGTCTCAGAACCTGACGCCGAGCGGCCTCTTGGACGGACCCCTATCCGCCGCGTCGGAGCCCTCACTCCCCCAGCCCCTCTCTCCCATCCTCCCCCCCGCCGGCCGGGAGAGAGGGGAGCAGGGAGTCCTTGAATGACAAACCTCTCCCTCTTCTCCCGGCGGATGGGGGGGAGGATGGGAGAAGAGGGCCGGGGTGATGAGGGCCTGGACGACGCCTCGATCGTCCCGCCTCATGTCGATTTGGGGCAACGGCGTCGTATCTCGGCTTTCCAGATACCTTCTGAACCTTCATAAGCTCGTCCTCTTTTCTATCCTACCGCGCGCGCTTCCGCGGCGCCCGCGGCCTCACCGGCCGCTCCACCTTGGGCACCGGAGCCGCCATCCCCACCAGCGTGAAATCCAATCCCCGCGCCTTCTGCGAGGCGCCGACCAGCACCACCTCGACGGGATCGGCCAACCGGAAGACCCGTCCTTTGTTCTCCCCCACCAGCCGGTGCGCCTCGGGCTCGTAACGATAATAGTCGTCCCCCATCGTGCGGATGGGCACCAGGCCGTCCACGAAGTAGCCGTCGAGCTGCACGAAGAGGCCGAAGGGCTGGGCGCCCGTAATCCGTCCTTTGAAAGTCTCGCCCGCGCGGCCGGCCAGGAAGCGCACTTTTTTCCATTGCAAAAGGTCCCGCTCCGACTGCTCGGCCCGCCGCTCCGTGGTGCTGGCGTGCTCGGCGATGGCCGGCAGCCGCTCGGGGAGGCGCGTCGCCTCCCCCGGCTGATCCCCTTTCTGGGCCCGCCCCCGCAACAGCGCCTTGAGCTGGCGGTGGACCACCAGGTCCGGATAGCGCCGGATGGGCGAGGTGAAATGGGTGTAGTACTGGGAGGCCAGGGCGTAATGGCCGAGGCACTGCGGATCGTAAAGCGCCCGCTGCAACGTGTGCAGGACGACGGACGATACGAACTTCTCCTCGGGTTTCCCCTTCACCTCCCGCAGCACCTCCTGGAGCGCGATGGGCGGCAGGTTGTCGAGCTCGCCGCGCAACGTCAGGCCGAACGAGGCCAGCAGCTCGGACAGCTCCTCCAGCCGCTCGGCAGCCGGTTGGGCATGCACGCGATAGAGGGCGGGCACGCCGCGGCTCACCAGCTCGTACGCCACCGCCTCGTTGGCGGCGATCATGAATTCCTCGACGATGCGGTGGGCCACGTTCCTCTCCTCGGGGAAAATGCCCACCATCACGCCGTCCGTATTCAGCACCACGTCCCCCTCGGGCAGGTCGAAGTCGATCGAGCCGCGCAGGGTCCGGGCATGGTGGAGGATCTGCATCAAGTGGTGCATCTCGCGGAGAGCCGGCAGGATTGGCCCATACTCGGTAGCGTCCTCCGGCCGCGGCTCCTCCAGGATGCGCCGCACCTCCGTGTAGGTCATCCGCCGGGTGCTGCGGATCACCGTCTCCGCGAAGCGGCGCGCGCGGATCGCCCCGTCGCGGTCGATCTCGAGAAATACCGACATCGTCAACCGCGGCACCTCGGGGCGCAGCGAGCAGAGGCCGTTCGACAGCCCCTCGGGAAGCATGGGGATGGCCCGGTCCGGATAGTAAACGCTGGTGCCTCGCCGGTACCCTTCGAGGTCCAGCGCGTCCCCGTCCTGCACATAATGGGACACGTCCGCGATATGCACGCCGAGGCGGAAGACGCCGTCCGGCAGGCGCTCGATCGACACCGCGTCGTCGAAATCGCGGGCCGTCTCGCCGTCGATGGTGATGATGATCTGCTGCCGCAGATCCTCGCGCCCCGTCCAGTCCTCCGGCCGCGGATCCGCGGGAAACCGGCCAGCGAGATCCAGGACGTCGACGGGAAACTCCTCCGGAATCCCGTAGTGCCGCAGCACCACGAGGACGTCCACCCCCGGCATGGCGGGATCGCCCAGCACCTCCACCATCCGGCCCACGGGAGCCCGGCCGGGCCGCTCGACCGCCACGACCACGAACCAGCCGTCGGGAATTCCGTCTGCGCCCTCCACGTGGAGCTCCAGCGACACGCGGGAGTCGAACGGCACGAGCCAGCGCAGGCCCCGCACGTCCGTCTCCAGAGAGCCCACCAGCGATTCGTAGCCCGGCCCCAGGATCTTGAGCACCGTCGCTTCGGCGAGGCGGTCGTCCCACGGGCGCGCCTTTTTCAACTGCCGGACGACCACGCGGTCGCCTTCCTGCGCCCCTTTGAGGTTCCGCCGGCGGACGAAGAAGGACGGCTCGCCCCGCACGCCCGGCCGGATCAGCGCGTCCCCCTCCTCCAGCTTCTCCACCAGACCCACCGTCCACCCCGTATGGCGCGCGGTGAGCCACCTTCCCTCCATCTCCACGGCCTTTCCCTCGGACTGCAGCCGCGCCAGGGCGCGCTCGAGCTCCCCGGGGCCTGCGCCCACCCGCAGCCGGAGCTCCTCGCCCTCCATCCCTTCCCGCCCAGCCTGATCGAGACAGGCGTAGACGTCCTGCCGAAGGAGCCCTTCGGCTCCAGCCCACGAAGTTGACATTACCTTTGGGTTCTCCCTATGATCTCACCGCGCTGCGAAAGTGGCGGAATTGGTAGACGCGCAAGATTCAGGATCTTGTGGTCGCAAGGCCGTGGGGGTTCGAGTCCCCCCTTTCGCACCATTCCCCTTCGTCTTCACCCGACCAAGCTATCACGAGCACGCGGCCTCATCCGGCCCGCCGCGAAGCCGTCGCCTGCTCGGTGTACTCCTGCTCCAGCCCTGCCGCATCGCGCACCGACGTCCAACGGAAAGCCCCCAGCCAGCGGCGGAACCGCTCCCTGAAACCCAGGCGTCCGGTCTCATGGACAAACCGGGCGATCCCGGTCAAGGGGCCCGGTGTGGGCAGTCCGGAGACCTCCCACGGGTGGACCACCGCCAAGGGCAGGCCGCCCTGGTCGATATGTTCCTGAGTGACCCGCACCAATCGCTCGGGGTTGGCCAGCCGTCCCGGCCAACTCCCGGCCGGCAGGCGTAACGGCCCGTTGAAAGTGAGAGGCGGGAACTCGAGAAGCTCCCGCCGCGGACCGGAGCCCTTCAAGAGCAGCCGGCAGGCGAAGCGCGGATTCGTGGCGCGGCCGGAGAAGACGCAGGGATTCAGCGAGCTGTCATAGAGGTACCCCGCTTCGGCCACCTTCGGCAACCAGGCGCTGTCGAGACTGCGCAGAGACCACTCCGGCGCCCGGAATCCCTGGACGGGCTCGCCCACCAAGTCTTCCAGCAGCGCCTTGGCACGCCGCAGATCGCCGAGGAACGCCTGGGGGGAACGCTCGCCCGCCCGCAGGTGGAGATACCCGTGGGAGGCCACTTCGTGCCCGGCTTCCGCGATCTGGCGAATTCGTCGCGGCAGTCTCTCGGCGACCTCGCCGAGCACGAAAAAAGTCGCTGAGCAGCGCGCCTCGTGCAACATTTCCAAGAGCTGCGGCAGCAGCCAGTCCAGCTCCTGCGGCAAGGCGGGCCTCTCCTCCGGGTGAACGTAGTCCGGCATCAGGCAGGTGTGATACCACTCCTCGACGTCGACCGTCAGGGCACAGCCGAAGGGCTCCGCCAGGCGCACGACCTCCGGCGCTTCAATAGTCCCCTCCTTCTCTATCGTCAGCTTGGGCACGGGCATCGTCGGATACCCGGGATGCTCTCCGGGGCTTGGCCTGCCCGAATTTGATGCACGCTCCGTGCCGGTGAGGTGTCAAAACGGGGATGGAGACGGCGGGCGAGTCAGCCCGAGCCCGCGCTTGACCCGTCCGGGAAGCCTCTGTACAGTGGTCCGACGGCTTTATCCCCCCGCTCACCTGAGAGCTTTCAGCTACATCCCGGAGCATCCAGGTCATGACAACCCACATCGCTCTCCTCCGAGGCGTCAACGTCGGCGGCAACAAGATGGTCGCCATGGCTGACCTGCGCGCCTTGCTCACGGAGTTGGGCTTCACCGAGCCGCGAACCCTGCTCCAAAGCGGCAATCTCGTGTTTCGGAGTGAGGCGCTGACCGGCGCCGACCTGGAACGCCTGCTGGACGCCGAGACCGAGAAGCGCCTCGGCCTCAAGACGGAGTTCTTCGTCCGTACCCCGGAGGAGTGGCAGGCGGCGGTTGAAAGCAATCCCTTCCCGGACGAAGCCGAGCGCGATCCCGGACGCCTCATCGTGATGTTTTTGAAGAAGGCTCCGGGGGTCGAGGAGGTGAAGGCGCTGCAGGGCGCCGTCACCGGCCGCGAGGTCGTGCGCGCCGCCGGCCGGCAGGCTTACATGGTCTACCCGGACGGCATGTAATTCGCGCCTGACGATCAGCGTGATCGAAAAGAAGCTCGGTACCCGGGCCACCGGCCGCAACTGGAACACCGTCCTGAAGCTCGGCGCACTGGCCGGATTTCCTCCTATGTCGTAGCGTCCAATCCGCCTGGGTCTCCTCCGGGAAGGCCCACGCCGACCGAGGCTCCCGCCCTGCCAAGGGCAACCCGCACCGCGTGTTGCCTTGACCCGGCCGATGCCCTACAATACGCCTCCGCTTTGCGTAGACCGCCTGGGTCTCCGTTCAGCCGACGTAGCTCAGGGGTAGAGCAGCTGATTCGTAATCAGCAGGTCGTCGGTTCAAATCCGACCGTCGGCTCCAGCTTAAACCGTTTCCTGTCAATAACTTACCTCTTGTTCTCTGACGGCGCTGCGCTGGCGCTCGGCGACTGACTCAGCAGCCAGAGCGATTTCGCCCCTCGGAAGAGAAAGACGAACGGCGCCGCTTGGGCGCCGGGTTCAAACCTCCGTATCCCGTGAGGGAGCGGAGCCGGAGTGGAGTGGCGGGGAGGACAGGGACATCCGTGCGGGTCCATAGAGCGGGAAGCGACGTAGCAGCGGGGGCCGATTCCGAGAGGGGCCGGCCCCTTTCGCCGTCCAGTCTTAGTGCTGTAGGATGCCCCCCGCTGACGGCCGAAAGCGAGGACGCTACCGTGCCTAATACCCTGTACTTCGGCGACAATCTAGAAATATTGCGCCGGTATATCGCCGATGAATCAGTAGACTTGATTTACCTTGATCCGCCATTCAATTCTAACCAGAGCTACAACGTCCTTTTCGCCGAGCACGACGGCACGAAGGCAGCGGCGCAAGTGCAAGCCTTCGGCGACACCTGGGAATGGGACGAGGCAGCGGCGCGAGCATATCAAGAGGTGGTCGAGGCGGGAGAACAGGTCTCGCTCGCCTTACAAGCTTTCCGCACGATGTTGGGATCCAGCGACATGTTAGCCTATCTTGCGATGATGGCTCCCAGGCTGATTGAGCTTCGCCGAGCACTCAAACCCACAGGCAGCCTATACCTACACTGTGATCCGACTGCGAGTCATTATCTAAAACTGCTCCTTGATTCGGTTTTTCGGCCGGAAAACTTTCGCAATGAGATCATTTGGTTGCGCACTACGCCGAAAGGCTTAATGACAAAGAGACTCCCGCAAAACCATGACGTGATACTAGCGTACCAAAAGACGAATTCCGCGACCTGGAATGCAGGTGCCGTGTTTGCTGCTTATGACCAAGACAATTTAGACGATAAAACCGAGGAAAAGTACAGCTTGCGAGACCCCGATGGCCGCCGCTATCAACTTACCGCGCTTATCAACCCGAACCGGAATCGGCCTAACCTGACATACGAATTTCTCGGTGTGACCAGGGTTTGGCGATGGACTAAGCAAAGAATGCAGGCAGCTTATGACGCCGGGCTTATCGTACAGACGGAACCGGGCCGGGTCCCACGATTTAAACGCTACTTGGATGAACAGCGGGGGCGACCTAGCGGAAGCGTTTGGACCGACATCGCGCCAGTCAACTCTCAGGCTCAAGAAAGGCTTGGTTATCCGACCCAGAAGCCTGAAGAGCTCCTCAGAAGGATAGTGCGCTTGAGTACGAACCCGCAAGATGTCATTCTTGACCCGTTTTGCGGTTGTGGAACAGCGATTGCCGCAGCGGAGGCCCTTGATAGGCAGTGGATAGGCATCGACATAACTCACCTAGCGATCAACCTTGTTCGCCATCGGCTTTATGGTTCCTTCGGAAACATCTCATATCAGGTTATTGGAGAACCTAAAGACCTGTCTGGCGCAGAGGAGCTTGCCAGCTCAGTGCCGTACCAGTTCCAATGGTGGGCTTTGGGTTTGGTCGGTGCGCGTCCGGCTGAGCAGAAAAAGGGCGCCGACCATGGCATCGACGGCCGGTTATTTTTCCATGACGAGGGCGCGAGCGGAAGCACGAAACAAATCATATTCTCCGTCAAAGCTGGCAAGGCTTCTGTCGCCCATGTCAGAGATCTGGTAGGCGTTCTGGATCGGGAAAAGGCCGCGATCGGTGTCCTAATCTCAATGCAGGAGCCGACACGCGAGATGCGAAAGGAGGCGGCATCCGCGGGTTTCTATTCCTCTCCGTGGGGAACGAACCATCCGCGAGCGCAGCTCCTGACAATCGCAGAGCTACTCTCTGGCCAGCGGGTAGACTACCCTCCAACTCAGGCGAATGTGACACTGAAGAAAGCTCCTAAGGCAACCAAGCCCGGGGGCAAGCAATCGAAGCTATTCAGAGACTAGTGCGGGAAGGGTTCGCGAGGGCGCGGAATCTGATGACCGGCTCTCCAGGGAAACCTTCGGACGGCAGGTTCCGTAAGGCAGCCCATGGAACCGACCCGCGAGCCTTCGCGCTCAGGATTTCAAAACTGAGCCACTATCAGTATACTCACTACTCCATCGCTCAAAGGAGGGCTCACCATGCGAATGCGCCGAGAGTCCAGGGGTCGATTCGGGCAGGACCGCCTTGGGGCCGCGTTGCTGTTGGTCGCCATCGCCGCGCTCGGAGGCTGCCAGAAGCCACCGGTGCCTCCCCCGATGGCCTGCGTGGTCAACGACGGGGTCATCCGCCAATGGATCGAGAACCCGGCCATGCCGATCGAGCCTGCGAGCAGCAGCAAGTATGCCTGCTTCTACAACTTTGCCTGGCAGGAGCTGTTCGCGGTGACGCAACCCGAGGGCGGCGTTCCAAGGTTCGCGACCTGGCCCAACGACCAGGAGCTGTTCCCGGCCAGCGGCGACGCAAAGCCCTGGCGCACCGGACCCCGCCTGATACGGGGGCGGCAGATCCGCAAGGGTCTCGGCATGCCAGGCGCGCACGGAGTCATTGCCGATCAGTTCAAAGAAGCAGCGGCCTTGACGCCGCTCACCGACCAGCACAAACGCTGGGCGCAGTTCTCGGTGGTCGTCAACCGGCCGGAGTACGACTACGTCCGCTGCTGCGAGCTCTACCGGGGTAACTGCTTCAATACCATGGGCGGTGTTCAGCCGACGATTCCGCCGCCGGTCCGGCCGCTGGTTCCGCCGCCGGTCCAGCCGGTTCCACCGCCGGTCCAGCCGCCGGTTTCGCCAAGTGGGTCGCAGATCAACCTGCCCGACGGCTCGGTGGAGCTCAAGCTGGCTTGGCGGGTGTTCGAGACGTGCGATCTGCCCGACTCGAAGCGCCCCTGCACGAAGGAGGATACGAGCCGTTACCTGACCGTGCGGGGGGAGGTCGAGTTTTTCTCGGCGGATGATCCCTCCCAACCGGTCAAAACCTTTCCGGCTACCCTGGGGTTGATTGGCCTGCACATCGTGCACCGGACAGCGCAATATCCCGGCGCCATATGGGCCACTTTCGAGCACGTCAACAACACTCCGGATTGCCTGAACGGCAGTGCGCCTCCCCAAGCGCCACCGCCGCCGGGCTTCTCTGACTGGGACTTCTACAAAGCCGGCTGCGATCCGAAGAACCCCTACTGCCAGGCCAATCAGTATTGTCCGCCCTGCCCCGTGACCGTTGAGCCGAAGGTGGCCGCGGCATTCAACGCCAATAAGAACAACAAGTGGAAGATCCCCGTGGACCCGGGGCTCGGCTACGGTCACATCGTCTGCACGCCGGATCCCAGCGAGTTCAACAAGCCGGTCACGGTGAAGGACAAAGAGGGCCACGACGTAGAGGTCATGATCCATCTGTTCGATCCGAAGAAGTGCCCACTGCCCCCCATTCCCACCCAGACCTGCCGCTCGACCCCGATCAGCCCGGACGTCGAGAAGGTGAACGCTCAGGTCCGAGGAGTCTTGGCCAAACTTGAGAAGCATTTACCTGGGCTCCCTGCCGTCCTGGCCAATTACAAGCTCGTGGGCGCCGAGTGGTTCGCCGACGCCGCTGACGACAAGATAAATAATCCCCAAGGGTCGCCGACCGAGCAGAATCAGGTGGTGTTGAGCAACACGACCCTGGAGACGTACCTCCAGGGGATTCCTCCCGGCTGCGTCCTTTGCCATTCCAACCGGGTACCGGGCGGCGGCTCGGTCAATCCGGTGCCGCAAACACCACCGATGCATTACAACTCGGGTATCGCCGACCGCAGCTTCGTATTCCAGCAGATCCGCCAGTTCGGAGTCCCCTGCAGTACGGATCAGGCGGCGAGATGCGGCACTTGGAAAGAGGGGTGCCCTCCCCAATGACGCCATAGCTGTCGGGGATGATGGTATCGTCACGGGCATGGCCCGGGCCGACGACGATCTATGGTTGGACCGGCTCCAGCGCGCAGCGTTCGGCTACTTCCTGCAGGAGGTGAATCCGGCCAACGGGCTCGTCGCCGACACCTCGCGCGAGAATTCGCCGGCCAGCATCGCAGTGGCCGGGTTCGCGTTGTCGGTCTATCCCGTGGCGGTGGAACGCGGCTGGATGGCTCGGGCCGCCGCGGTCGAACGCATCCTCACAACGCTGCGGTTCTTTCGCGACAGCGACCAGAGCGGCGGACCGGAGGCCACCGGTTTCAAGGGTTTCTACTACCACTTCCTCGACCTGCACACCGGTGCCCGCGTCTGGCGCTCGGAGCTGTCGCTGATCGACAGCGCGCTGCTGATCGCCGGCGCGCTCACCGCGGGCATGTACTTCAGCGCGAAGACCGCGGACGAAATCGAGCTGCGCGAGATCGCCGACGCGCTGTACCGCCGCATGGACTGGCGTTGGGCGCAGAACGGCGGCACGACGATCAGCCACGGCTGGAAACCCGAATGCGGATTCCTGCATTACAACTGGGAGGGTTACAACGAGGCCATCGTGCTGTACGTGTTGGCGTTGGGCTCGCCGACGCACCCGATCGAGGGCGACGGTTACAAGGCCTGGACCGCGACCTACCAGTGGGAGAATCTTTACGGCTACGATCTCCTTTATGCGGGGCCCTTGTTCGTGCACCAGTTCTCGCACGCGTGGATCGATTTTCGCGGCATCCAGGATCGCTTCATGCGCGAGAAACGCTGCGACTATTTCGAAAACAGCCGGCGCGCGACGCAGGTCCAACGCGAGTACGCGCGGCGCAACCCGCACGAGCTCGCCGGTTACGACGAAAACTCCTGGGGTTTCACCGCCTGTGACGGCCCGAGCCCTGCGCCGTCGGAGCGTTCCAGCGAGCCGCGCCGCTGGTTCGGCTATGCCGCGCGTGGCGTGCCCTACGGGCCCGATGACGGCACCCTCGCCGGATGGGCGGCGCTGGCGTCGTTGCCGTTCTCACCCGAGATCGCCTTGTGCGCAGCTCGCCACATGGTTCGCCTGTATCCCGAGATGCTGTCCGGAGAGCGGTACGCGAGCAGTTTCAATCCGACCCTCGCCGGCGCCGGCCGGCGCGCCTGGGTCTCGGCCGGCCACTTCGGGCTCGACCAGGGCATCGTGGTGATGATGATCGAAAACCATCGCAGCGAGCTGATCTGGAGGCTGATGCGGGACTGCCCCTATATCGCAGCCGGTTTGCGGCGCGCCGGATTCCGCGGCGGCTGGCTGTAGCGACTCCTTTCATCCGGGGATCACCCATGATGCAGCAGCCCGATATCTCGCCCAATATTCCATCCACCACGCTCCCTCAGGACGCGCACGAGCGCCGGCGGCTGGAAAACGTGCACCCTTCCGGATGGCGCAATCCGCTGCCCGCGGCAATCTACAACCTGGTGGTCGTCGGCGCCGGCACGGCGGGACTGGTCGCGGCGCACGCCGCGGCGGCACTCGGCGCGAAGGTGGCGGTGATCGAGCGTGCTCTGCTCGGCGGCGACTGTCTCAACGCCGGCTGCGTGCCGTCGAAAGCGATCCTCCGCACTGCGCGTCTCTACGCCGAGATGCGCAATGCCGAGCAGTATGGCGCGCAGGTCCCGGCCGAGATCCGCGTCGATTTTCCTGCGGTGATGCAGCGCATGCGCGGTATTCGGGCCCGCATCAGCCTCGCCGATTCGGTGCGCCGTCTGAGCGCGGCCGGCGTCGACGTGTTCTTCGGCGAGGCACGCTTCACCGGCACCGACGCGGTGGCGGTGGAAGGCGCGAAACTGCGCTTCAGGAAGGCACTGATCGCCACTGGCGCGCGGCCGGACACGCCCTCGATTCCCGGCCTCGCCGAGGCCGGCTATCTGACCAACGAGAACGTCTTCGACCTGACCGAGCTGCCGCGCCGCCTGCTGGTCATCGGCGGCGGCCCGCTCGGCTGCGAGCTGGCGCAGGCGTTCGGCCGCTTCGGAGCCCGGACCATCATCGCGCAGAGCAAGCCGATGTTCCTGCCCCAGGAAGAACGCGACGCGGCGCAGATCCTCTCGGAGGCTTTCGCGCGCGACGGCATCGACGTACGGCTGAACACCGAGGCCGTCAACGTGCGCGTGGAAGACGGGCAGAAGCTCGTCGAGTTGGTGAGGGAGGACTCCAGGAGCACGGTCGCGGTCGATGCCATCCTCACCGGCACCGGCCGGGTGCCGAACGTCACGGGGTTGAACCTGGAAGCCGCGGGCGTCGACTACGACGCCACGACCGGCATCCGGGTCGACGATTTCCTGCAAACCAGCAATCCGCGCATCTATGCCGCCGGCGATGCCTGCCTGGAGCACAAGTTCACCCATACCGCCGACGCTTCGGCGCGTATCGTGGTCCAGAACGCGCTGTTCCTCGGTCGCCGGCGCCTGAGCGCGCTCACCATTCCGTGGTGCACCTACACCGATCCGGAGATCGCCCACGTCGGCCTCTACGTCCGGGAGGCGCGCGAGCAGGACATCCCGGTGAAGACCTTCACCATCCCGATGCACGACGTGGATCGCGCCATCGCCGACGACGAGGACGTGGGTTTCGTGAAGATCCACGTCAAGGAGAGAACGGACCGCATTCTCGGCGCGACGATCGTCGCCCGCCATGCGGGCGAGATGATCAACGAGATCACGCTGGCGATGGTGGCGGGGATCGGCCTGCGCACTCTGGCCCGCGTCATCCACGCGTATCCGACCCAGGCGGAAGCGATCAAGCAGGCGGCGGACGCCTACACCCGCACGCGTCTGACGCCGCCGATCCGCTGGCTGCTGAGGCGCTGGCTGGCGAGGTGACGGTCGCGACGCGCGGCGGCGACGCGGGCGAGGCCGTGTCGCGAAGGGGAAGCCCGCGAACCTGAAACCTCCCTTACAATAGGCGGCGCCATGACTCCCGAATCCCGTCCGTACCCGTGGAAGACGTTCGCTTTCCTGGTGGCCGCCGGCACGCTCACCGGGCCGCTCGTCATCCCCTATTTCCTGGGCTTGCAGGCGATCGCTCCGGGCCCACAGCCGCCGCCGCCGTCGCTGGGCTTGATGGTGCTCTCCGCGTTCGTCCGCAACCTCGTGCTCCTCGTTCCGGCCGCGGGCCTGGGACTGCTGGTGGCGCGCCAGATCGGCCTCGGGGCACCCTATCTCGAGAGCTGGCTCGACGGCGGGCCACGGCCGGCCGAGCCGTTGCGGTCGATCGTGGGGCCGGCGATTTTCTGGGCGGTGGTCACCGCGCTCGTCGCCTTCGCCATCGACGCCACGTTCCTGCATGGATTCGGCGTCACTTTCCCGGCGCCCGAGATCCATGCCCGCATCAACGTCCCTTGGTGGCGCAGCGGGCTGGCGAGCTTCTGGGCGCCGTTCGCGGAAGAGATCTTCGACCGGCTCTTCCTGCTCTCGCTCGTCGCATGGTTGGGGATGAAGCTGTTCCGCGTCTCGGGCGAGGGGCGCGGGCGCACGGCCGCGCTCTGGGTCGCCACTGTGGCGACGGCGCTCTTCTTCGGCCGCTACCACATCAGCAACGAGCAGCTCTTCGCCGCGACCGTGCCGGGGATCGTCGCCCTGAGAACCGTGCTGATCATCCTGCCCGTGGGGCTCGCCTTCGGCTGGCTCTACCTGCGCCGCGGCCTGGAGGCGGCCATCCTCTCCCATTTCGTGATCGACGTCATCGTGCACGTCGTGCGGCCCATCGTCGAGCACGGGCTCGCATAAGGCGCGCTCAAGCCGGTTTCCGGCTCCGCTCGCAGCTCTCCTTCCCCAGGTATAGCTTCTTGCGCAAGAAAGGACTACTCTTAAGACCGCAATTTGGCGATGATTCGCATGCTTTCACCTCGCGGTTACCGATCCCCTCGCGGGCCTCCGCCTTGGGAGACATCCCTGAAGGAAATGTCCGTCCCTTCTGGAAACTTGAAAACCTCAAACGGAGGATAGGTCTTATGACTATGCGGAGATCGTCGTCTCACGTCGCAATCCTCACCCTCCTGGCTTTGCTCCTCGCAGTCCCGGCTCTCGCAAGGGATGCCGTCATCACGAACGGCATCGACCTGTGGCGGACACCGGCCGCTGGCGGCACCTATGCCGATTTCGCCAGAGACCCCCTGCCGGCAGGCTTCTTGTGCACCGGCTCGGCCCCCTTTACGGGCAAGATCGTGTTCAGGGGCGTGCCCATCAAGACGAAGCCGGCCAATGCCCTGCGCGATGCCGACACGATCATTCAGCGCCTCGACGATGCCATCTTCACCAAGAGCCTGGTGGCCATCAATCCGTTCCCCATGCGCGGGAACGACGGCAATGTGCGCCAGGTTGGAGCTTCCTTCTTCCAAGGGCAGGAGGTGGCGACCACCCGGGTCCAGGCCAAGGCCATCTCGTTCGTCGGTGTCCAGCCGGTGAAGACCAGTTGCGGTTCCTTCCAGGTCAAGGCGTCACTGGCCGGCGAGCAGCCGGTCACCGAGATGGTCATCGTGCGGGACCGTGAGAGCGGTGGCAGCTTCTACGCCCCGCTGTCGCTCAACATCAAGCTCACCTTCATCCCGATGGCTGGCGGCTCGCCTGTCGAGGTGATGAAGAGCATCCAGTTCCCGGCCAAGCCGCTCAGCGTCTGGACCGAAAACACCCGCAAACGGGCCGCTTTGGGCGGCTTCGTCAACGTCGACAGCGACGGCGACGGCGTGGCGGATTTGATGCTGCCCGGCACCTCCAACTTCGCCGCTGGCTTCAAGGACCTCCCTTCGGGTGGCCGCGGTGCGAAGGCGTATGCCGGAGTTCCCTATTGCGACGGTACGGGAGACTACTACGCACCCGACTGCCACCAGACCGGCCCCATTCTCGACCCCACCATCGACCAATAGGGGAAAGCCCACGACCGCGGGCAGCTCGCAGCTCGAGCTGTCCGCACAAGGGCTTAGTGGCGACCTCGATGGTGGTCGTGTTGCCGGGATTGCCGGGGCGCAGCCTTGCCTTGCAGGACACCCGAAGATAGGATGTGGTTTAGCAAAAGTTGCTTCTGAGAGACCCTGCCTATAGCCATGTGATCAAATTTCAGCGTGAGCGCATAGGAGGAGCGGGAGTATGAAACTCGTCCTGATCTCTCCCAAAGGACCTCTCTACCGGCATCGCGGCGGGATCTTCAAGAAGAGCCTCCGCTACGCGCCGCTCACGCTCACCACGCTCGCCTCGCTCGTCCCCCCGGAGCTCAGAGACGAGATCGAGATCCGCCTCATCGACGAGGGGATCGAGGACGTCGACCTCGACCTCGAGGCCGATCTCGTCGGAATGACGGTGATCACCGGCAGCGCCATGCGCGCCTATGAGCTCGCCGCCCACTTCCGCTCCCGCGGTATCCCGGTCGTTCTCGGCGGCCCCCACATCACCCTCATTCCGGACGACGCGGCCCCCCATGCCGACGCGATCGTCGTCGGCTACGCCGAGGACACCTGGCCCGAGCTCCTGCGCGACTTTGCCGCCGGCACGATGAGGGCGCGCTACACCCAGGCCCCGGGCCTGAGCCTCGCCGGCCGCCCCTTCCCGCGCCGCGACATGATTCAGAAGAGCGGCTACGTGACCACCCACGTCTTCGAGGCCACCCGCGGCTGCGTCCACAGTTGCGACTTCTGCGTGGTCCCCTTTGCCTGGGGGGTGAAGCCGTTCCAGAAGCCGGTCGAGGAGATCGTCGCCGACATCCGCCAGCACTGGGCGAAGAAGATCATCTTCATCGATCTCAACCTGATCGCCGACAAGGAGTACGCCGCCCGCCTGTTCGAGGCCCTCATCCCCCTGAAGCTGAGCTGGTTCGGCCTCTCGACCACCCTCCTCGGCCGCGACGCCAAGCTCCTTGCCCTGGCCGCCCGCAGCGGCTGCTCCGGTCTCCTCATGGGCTTCGAGTCGATCATCCCGGAGAGCCTGAAACAGTCGCGGAAGGGGTTCAACGCCCCGGGCGAGTACAAGGAGCTGGTCGCGAACCTCCACCGGCACGGCATCACCCTCATGGCCTGCTTCACCTTCGGGATGGACCACGACACTCCGGACATCTTCCTGAAGACCGCGCGCTTCGCCGTCGAGGCCCACATCGACCTGCCGCGCTTCGCCATCGTCACGCCGTTCCCCAACACGGCGCTCTACAAGCGGCTGGAGAGCGAGGGGCGCATCCTCACCCGCAACTGGGAGCTCTACGACGCCCAGCACGTCGTCTTCCAGCCCAGGCATCTGTCCCCGTCGGAGCTCTACGCCGGCCACGAGCTGGCCTGGAAGCACGCCTACTCCGCCACCTCCATGGTGCGGCGGTTCCTGGGCTCGCGCATCCAGGTGCCGGTGTGGTGGCTGGCGAACTTCGGCTACCGCTTCTACGCGCATCACCTCCACGATTTCTACAATTGCGACTGGATCACCGGCCAGAGGCCGGAGGTGCAGTGGAGCAAGGCGGGTGCGGCATGAAGCTGACGCTGATCCACCCCTGCATCGGCCGTCGCATCGGCCAGCCGTACATCCGCACCTGGCAGATGGAGCCCCTGCCGCCGGCGGTGATCGCCGGCCTCACTCCGAAGGACGTCGAGATCGCCTTCTACGACGACCGCATGGAGCTGATCCCCTACGACAAGCCGACCGATCTCGTGGCGATCAGCATCGAGACCTACACCGCCAAGCGCGCCTATCAGATCGCCAGCGAATACCGCAGGCGCGGCGTGCCGGTGGTGATGGGGGGCTTCCACGCCACGCTCTGTCCGGAGGAGGTTTCGCAGTACGCCGAATCGGTGGTGATCGGCGAGGCGGAGACCCTATGGGAGGGCATCCTCGCCGACGCCGAGCGCGGGACGTTGAAGCCCTACTACCGCGCCGCGGGCCGGCCGGCGCTCGCCCGCCTGCGCCCCGAGCGCTCGATCTACCAGGGGAAGAGCTACCTGCCGATCGGCCTCGTCGAGGCCGGCCGCGGCTGCCATTTCAAGTGCGACTTCTGCGCCGTGCAGACGGTCTTCAGCCAGACCCAGACCCGGCGGCCGGCGGCCGACATCCTCTCCGAGCTGGCGGGGATCGGCCCCAAGCCGCTGATCTTTTTCGTCGATGACAACATCACCTCCAACATGAAGCAGGCCAAGGAGTTCTTCCGCGCGCTCATCCCCCTCAAGATCAAGTGGGTGAGCCAGGCGAGCATTAACGCCGCCTATGACGAGGAGTTCCTCGAGCTCCTCGTCGCCAGCGGCTGCCAGGGGGTGCTGATCGGCTTCGAATCGCTCAATCCGTTGAACCTCCAGACAATGAACAAGGGGTTCAACATGATGCAGGGCGGTTTCGAGAAGGCGCTGGCCAACCTGCGCCGCCATCACATCCGGCTCTACATCACCTTCGTCTTCGGCTACGATGAGGATACCGAGGAGAGCTTCGCGGAGACCGTGGAGTTCGCCCTGCGGCACAAGTTCTACATCGCCGCCTTCAACCACCTGACGCCCTTCCCCGGCACGCCGCTCTACCGGCGCTGGGAAGCCGAGGGCCGGCTGCGCTACGAGAAGTGGTGGCTGGACGAGCGCTACTGCTACAACCAGATCCCCTTCCAGCCGCGGCACATGGCGCCCGGGCGGCTGCAGCAGGGCTGCGTCGAGGCGCGGGAGCAGTTCTACACCTGGCGCAACATCTGGCGCCGCGGCCTCGACGAGGTCAACCGCTCGAACCGCGCCATGTGGTGGCACTACTACGGCATCAACTATCTCTTCCGCCGCGAGGTCCGCCAGCGCGACGACTACCCGCTGGGCGATGAGGCCTGGCGGGGCGAGATGATACGGGTCCGCGAGCGGCCGCAGCCCCTTCTGCAAGAGGTGGCCGTCTAAAGGGCCGGTGGCTAAGCGATCAAGAAGGGAGGCTCTATGAGCTCGGACGTCCTGGTCTCCGGCGGCGCATTGCTCTCGCACAGCGACGCTCCGGCCGTTTCGCTCCACGCCGACGCCCGCCGGCAGATGATGCTCGGCATCGAGACCGAGCTCGCGGCCCTGCGCCAACTCGACACCGGCATCCGCATCCGCGAGATGTCCCTCTTCATCGGCCTCTGGGTGGCGGGGATGCTGATCAACGCTTACGGCTACCGCGCCGCGCCCGGCCTCCTCCCGACCCTCGTGCGGATCGCCGGCACGGTGATGACGGCGGTGGCCATCAACACCTTCATCCTTTTCCTGCACGAGGGGATGCACAAGACCCTCTTCGCCTCGCCGCAGCTCAACCGCTGGGTGTCGGTGTCCCTGGGGGTGGTCTTCTGCCTCTCGTTCTCCGCCTACAAGGTCATGCACCAGCGCCACCACCAGTACCTGGGCGACGAGCGCGATCCGGACGACTACAGCAACTACACCAAGAACCGGCTGCTCCTCTGGTTCCTGCACTACGTGCGGCTGATCGCCGGGGTCTACATCTACATCGTCATGATCCCCGTCCTCGCCTCACGGAAGGGGAGCCCGGCCGACCGGCGCGACATCCTCGTCGAGTACGGGGTGCTCGCCGCCGTCTACGCCGTGGTCTTCACCCTGGTGCCCGGCGGCTATCTCCTCTACCTCTGGTTCATCCCCCTGGTGATGGCGGCCCACATGACCGCCATCCGCGGCCTGACCCAGCACGGGATCACCGAGGCCCACGATCCCTACCTCGCCAGCCGCTCGATCCAGGCCCACCCGGTCGTCGCCTTCTGCCTGCTGCAGGAGAACTACCACCTCGAGCACCACCTCTTCCCGGAGATCCCGAGCTACCACCTGGCGGAGGTCCACAAGCTGATCTGGCCGCGCCTGCCGCGGGTGGTCACCGGCCGCTCGTACCTCGCCTTCCTCTTCAAGTTCTTCGCCGCCACTCTGAGGATGGACGACCGCCCTATCGGCTTCATCGAGATGATCGGCTGGGAGGTGTAGCCATCCGGATCGAGCGGATCGAGCTCGCGGCACCGGAGGACCCGGAGGACGACGCGGGGCTCTGCCGCCTGCTGCGGGAGAATCCCATGCCGGGGCGAATCGCCCTCTCCTACGAGCGCGAGCCCCGCTATTTCGGGGCGGCGGCGCTCGAGGGCCCGTTCCACCAGACCCTCGTGGCGCGGGCCGCGGGGATGGGCGAGATCGTGGGCTGCGCCAGCCGCGCCGTGCGCACCCTGTGGGTCAACGGCGCTCCCCGGCCGGTGGGCTACATGAGCCAGCTCCGCTTCCATCCCCGGGTGCGCCAGGGGATGAGCGTCGCCCGCTGCCTGGCCCGCTCGTTCAAGCTCTACCGCTCGCTCCACGAGGACGGCCGGGCGCCCTTTTACCTGCTGAGCATCGTGGCCGACAACCGCCCGGCGCAGCGCCTGCTCGCGAGCGGCCTCCCCGATTTCCCCCGGCTCCACCCCTATGCCCGGCTATTCACCCACGCCATCCCCATCGGCCGGCCCCGACGGCCGCTCCCCCTGCCCCGCGGCCTGCGGCTCGCCCGGGGCTCAGCGGCACTGCTGCCCGCCATCCTCGACTGCCTGGCGAGGAACGGGGCGCGCCGCCAGCTCGCCCCGGTGTGGACAGCGGAGAGCCTCTGCCAACCCGAGTCCACCCCGGGCCTCGCGCCGGAGGACTTCTTCGTCGCCCTGTCGGAGGAGGGGAAGGTGGTGGGGTGTCTCGCAGGCTGGGACCAGCGGGCGATCAAGCAGACCGTCGTCCGTGGCTACAGCGGCGCCCTCGCCCGCTGGCGCCGGCTGCTCAACCTCATGGCTCCGCTGGGCGGCTGGCCCGAGTTGCCGGAGCCCGGCACGGCGCTGCGCTCGCGCTATGCGAGCCACCGGGCGATCGATGGCGATGATGGGGGCAATGCAGACGGTGCGGCGGTCTTCGCGGCGCTGCTGCGCGCCCTCTACAACCAGGGAACCGAGCGCGGCGACCGCTACCTCGTGCTCGGCCTGGGGGAGGGCGACCCCCTCGGCGTGGCGCTGCGGCCCTACCGCAGCCTCCCCTACGCGAGCCAGCTCTACCTCGCCGCCTGGGAGGACGGCGAAGCGGCGGTCGCCGCCCTCGACGGCCGCCTCCCGGGGCCGGAGGTCGCCGTGCTATGACGACCCCGTTCATGGCCGAGGCCCCCGTCGCGTTCCCGACCTCCTGGTACCCCCTCTGCCGGAGCGCCGACGTGCGGCCGGGCAAGGTGGTGCGGCGGGAGGCCTTCGGCATGCCGCTCGCGATCTTCCGCACCCCGTCGCTCAAGGTGGGAGCGCTCTACGCCCGCTGCACCCACATGGGCGCCGACCTGGGGTCGGGGAAGGTGGTGGGAGAGCGTCTGCAGTGCCCCCTCCACCACTGGGAGTACGGCGGCGAGGGGCTCTGCGAGCACATCCCGGGCGCCAGCGCCATCCCGCGCCAAGCGCACCAGGCGGCCCTGGTGTGCGAGGAGCACTACGGGCTGGTCTTCGGCTTCCTGGGCGGCGAGCCGGCCTTCCCCTTCCCGCGCTTCGCGGGCGAGGACCCCGGGCTCTACAGCCGGGTGAGCATCATGAGCTTCGTCACTCCCTACCAGGTGCTGGCCGCCAACTCGTTCGACGGCCAGCACTTCGCGACCGTCCATCACCGCCGCCTGCTGGAGCCGCCGGCTGTCGCGAGCGAGTCCGCCTTCCACCTCTCCGTCCGCTTCCGGGCGCAGGTCGAGGGGAGCCAGTTCCACGACCGCTTCCTGCGCCGGATCGGCGTCGACGAGGTCGAGCTCTCCGCCCACTGCTGGGGGGGCAACACGATCCTCGCCTACAACACCCGCACCGACGCCCGCATCCTCTTCACCATCCTGCCCATCGACGAGCGCCGCACCCGAATCTTCATCCTCAACGTCATGGGGCGGGAGACCGCCGCCGCCTTCCCGCGCGCCCTGCGCCGGCTCTGGCTGAGCGCCATGCACGCCCTGACCGTGGCGTTCCTCAAACCCGACATCGCCGTCATGCAGGATCTGCAATGGAAGCTCGGCGTCCTGCTGCCGGACCTCGACCGCTGCTTCATCGAATGGATCCGCTACTGGCAGGCGCTCCCCACCTCGCCCCTGACGGCCCGCCGGCCGGAGGAGCGCGCGTGAGCGCCCTCAAGAGCCGGGTGGTGGCGATGGGCGAGCTCTCGCCGCCCGAGATCGCCGCCCTCTACGACCTCTTCGACGAGTGCTTCGTGGCCGAGCGCGAGCTGTTCCTGCGCGACCTGTCGCAGAAGAACTGGGTCATCCTCCTCGAGGACCCCGAGGGCGGGCTCCAGGGCTTCACCACCCTCTCCCTCTACGAGACGACCGCCTGCGGCCGGCCGTTGAGCGTCGTCTACTCGGGGGACACCCTCGTCCGCCCGGCCTACTGGGGGACGATGGAGCTGCCGCGGAGCTGGATCAAGACCGTCCTCTCGCTCTCGGCCGGAATGGTCCAGCCGCTCTACTGGCTGCTCATCACCTCGGGCTATCGCACCTACCGCTTCCTGCCCGTCTTCTTCCGGGAGTTCTACCCACGGTACGACCAGCCGGCGCCGCCCGAGCTCCAGGCCCTCCTCGGCGAGCTCGCCCGGGCGCGTTTCGGCGCCGACTTCCACTGCCGGGAGGGGATCGTCCGTTTCGCCTCCGGCGCCACCCCGCTACGGGCCGGGGTGGCCGAGGTCACCGAGGAGCGCCTCAAAGATCCCCACATCGCCTTCTGCCTGGAGAAGAACCCCGGACACGCGCAAGGCGACGAGCTGGTCTGCCTGACCCTCGCCCACCCGGACAATCTGACCGCCGCCGGCCGGCGGATGCTCCGATGATTCCGACGCTGGTCAACACCCTCTGGCGGGCCGCCTCCCTCGGCGAGGCCCGGCGCTTCGCGCGCTCGACCCGGCGGGTGGCGGAGAGCCAGGCGGAGCGGCTCGCCGCCTATCTCAAAAACAACCGGGACACCGAGTACGGCCAACGGCATGGCTTCGGGTCCATCACCTCGGTCGCCGCCTACCAGCAGCGGGTGCCGCTCACCGTCTACGACGACTACCTACCCGAGATCGAGCGCCTGAAAGCCGGGCAGACCGCGGTTCTCACCCGCGAGCCGGTCGAGCGCTTCGAGCTCTCCAGCGGCTCGACCTCGGGCTCGAAGCTCGTCCCCTACACCGCCACGCTGCGCGAGGAGCTGCGGCGCGGCCTCGCGGTGTGGATCGCCGACCTCTATCGCCACTACGGCGAGCTCCTGCACGGGCCGGCCTACTGGTCGATCACCCCGCTGACCGAAGGAGAGTCGACGACCGCGGGCGGCATCCCCATCGGCTTCGAGGAGGACAGCGACTACCTGGGCCCCCTGGGGCCTCTGGTCGAGTCGACGCTCGCCGTGCCCAACGCGGTCAAGCACCTGCGGGAGGTGGCCACCTTCCGCTACGTGACCCTGCTCTACCTCCTGCGCCAGCCCGGCCTGCGGTTGATCTCGGTCTGGAACCCGACCTTCCTCACCCTGCTCCTCGCCCGCCTGCCCGATTGGTGGGAGCCGCTGCTGCGGGACCTCGCGGCCGGGACCCTCACCCCGCCGGAGCCGGTCGATCCGGAGATCGATCCCACGATTGATCCCGGTATCTGGCGCCGGTTGCGGCGCCGGCTGGCCC
>JBAPYB010000522.1:0-9769 GCA_049284515.1 Thermoanaerobaculia bacterium | reverse complement strand
GAGCCGCAACGCGTCCAACAGGCGCTCGCGGCCGCCTGCCAGATCGCCGGTGGCCGTCTGGAGGCGCCCCTGCCGCTGCAACGCCGCAGCGCTCACCAGGACCGCCCGGATCTGCTGGGCGAGCGTCCACTGCTCGGACGCGTGGCGCTGGGCGGCGGCCAAATCCCCCTTCTGGTATTCGAGGTCGGACAGGGCGCCCAGCAACTGCGAGACCCCGAGCCGGTCGAGGACCCGCCGCTTGACCTCCAAGGCGTGCTCGAGCCGGCGTTGCGCGAGCGGCAGATCGCCTTCCAGGGTGAGCGTCCGCCCAAGCGCTCCCAGGTAGGAGGCGGTCAGCATGGGATAGCCGTTGGAGCGCGCCACCTGGAAGGCCTCCTCCTGGCGTTGCCGTGCCTCGCGCAGGGAGCCGGACGAGGCCAGGATGCGGCCGATCCCGCTCAGCGCCCGGGCCTCCTCGATCCGGTTGCCGGACTTGCGCGCCTGGCTCAGCACCTCGTCGTAGCGCTGCCGGGACTCCGCCGCGTCGCCCAGCTCCCAGAGGATCTCGGCGGTCTTGAAGAGGCTCCGGGTCTCATAGAAATGGTCCTCCAGCTCGACGAATTGAGCGTGGGCCTCTTCGGTCAGGGTCCGCGAGCGCTCGAGGTCCCCCAGGTTCCCGGCCACGAAGCCCAACCCCATGGTCTGGGCGGCGACCAGCTCGCTCGAGCCGGTCTGGCGTGCGATGGCGAGCGCTTCCCGGTACTGCTCCTCGGCGCCGGCAAAGTCGCTGGTGTCGAGCAACACCGCTCCCATCCGATTGAGCGTGCGCGCCACCGCGGCCTGATTGCCCGCCGCGGCGAACAGACCCCGGGCCTCCCGGAAACGGCCGAGCGACTCCACCGGCCGGCCCATGGTGAACAGGGCATCCCCTTGTAGGAGCAGGGCCTCGCCGATGATCTGGCTCTGCGCCAGCCGCCTGCCCTTTTCGGCGGCGGCCTTGCTGGATCGCAGCTCTTCCTCGGCATCGGCCAGCCGGCGCGCGATCTGGGCCGCCACGAGATCGATGCGCGGGTCGTCGCGCAGCGGAGCCGGGGCTTGGCGCAACAACGCCACGGCGGCGAGGGCCTCGGCGCTGCGGCCACTGATCGAGAGGCTGTTGGCCAGTTGCAGGCCATAGTCGAGGTTGTCGGGATAGAAGGTCCACAGCGAGCGGTAGATTTCCGACGCCTTGACCCACTCCCGGCTGGCTTCGTGAAAACGCGCCTCGATCGCCAGCCGTTGCTCGTTCGGCAGCGAGGCCGCGAGGCGGACGGCCTGTCGCGCTTCCTCCAGGCTCTGGGCGTCGTAGCCGAGACCCGTCCACGCGCGCGACAGGGCGGAGTGGATCACCGCCGAGCCCGGCTCGGCCGCCACCGCCTTTTGCAACAGGTCGCGAGCTCCCTGCGCATCGTAGACGCGCAGCTTGTCGAGCCCCTGGGCATAGAGACGTTCCGCCCCGGGAGTCCCCGGCTGCAGCTTCTGGGCCGCCCGCACCTGCTCCGGCGAGGGGTCGACCCAACCGAGGTCACGGCGCATCTCCCGGCCGAGGCTCGACACCAGATCGAAGAGGTTGTCCTCGGTGCCGGCCTCGGGCAGCGAGGTGACAGTGTCGCCGGCCGGCGCCCTGAGCACCCGCAAGTCGATGCGCAGCTTGCCGTCTCCCCGGGCCCCCAGGGAGAGATAGGAGCCGACGACCACCAGGTCGGCACCCAGGACGCGGTGGATCTGCGCCAGGTTGTCCTCGCTCAGGTCCTCGACCGAGGATCCCGGCGCCAGCCCCAGGGACTGGCGGACGCGCGCGACGTCCTCGCCCGACACGATCCGCACCTGCGAGCTGGTCGCCAGCTCGGTGGTGAGCATCTCGGCGAGGGCCGTGCCCAGCCAGTCCTGATCGCGGCTGCCGGAGAGATTGCGGAAGCCCATCACCGCCAGCGTCGGCCGCACGCTCACCGCAGCCGCGGTGCCGGAGTCCGGGACGCCTGCGGGCGCCCGCACAGCCAGCCGATAGAGATAGTAGAGACCGGCGATGCCCGCCGCCAGCAGCAACCCCAGGACGAGACCCACAAAGAGGAAGCGGCGGCGGCCCCGGGGAGGCAGGGACGGACGGGCGGGCTCCGGCGCTGGAGCTGGGGCTGGGGCCGGGAGGACGGTCATCGTCGTCCCGGACAGTGTCGTGTCGTCGAGATGAGACAGGGACTCAGAGACCGGCGGGGGAGGAGCGGCTTGAGCCTGAGCCTGCACGGCCTGGAGGATCGAGGCGATCGAGAACTCCCCCGTCGCCTCCCGGGGGATCTCGAGGACGTCGGCGACGAAGCTGTACCCCCGCCCCGGTACGGTAACTACATAGTGATGATCGTTCGCCCGCTCCCCCAGCGCCTTGCGCAACGAGGAGACGTTCTGGGTGAGATTGGCTTCGGTGACGTAGGTATCCGGCCAGACCGCCTGGATCAGCTCCTCCTTCTCCACTACCTCCCCGCGCCTCTCCAGCAGGACCAGGAGGATCGAGAAGGCCTTGGGAGTGAGCGAGATCTGCTCCTGGCCGCGCAGCAACCGGCGGCGGAGCGGGTCCACCCGGAAGCCTCCGAACTCGTACAAGGATCTCTCGGTCCGGGTCTCTAGGGGGCTCATGGGGTCGAAGCTCGAAGCAACGGGCACCTGAAACGCCCCCTGGAGACGGCGCGAAGCCCAAGGGGGATTGCCGGGAGGCCGCCCCTCCCTGCCCGAGGTGCGAGGTTCAAGAGATTGTACATCAAGGGCGAACAGGCTGTCTTTGAGAAGACTTTGATGTTTTTTGAGGAAGCCTGAGCGAAACCGTGAGGACTCTTGAGCCGCCCTCCCCCTACACTCCCGTCATCGCAGCACCCGAGGGGAGAGGAGAAGCGGCGAACCGGAGGGAATGTCGCAACTCCAATATTTTGAAGGACTGATGCTTTGCAGGACTGACGGGTGGAGGAGAGGAGCTCTTTAGTTTTTTTGTTGATTTAGAAGTATGCTTTGGGGGTGAGGCCCGGCGGAGTAATCCAGTCCGGGTCCTTTCTTTTTGGAGTCCTCGTCAAAGGCGCAAAAGTAGCGGAAGGTCGTGAAGAGCCTGCACTCGGCCCCCCGGTGCAGGCTCTTTTTCTATCCAGACTGACTCCCGGCAGGCGCCCGGCGGTGCCGGCTTCGATCTTGCATCGGCGAGGTGGCGGCCGACGAGAGCCAAGGCGAGAGCAAAGAGCACATGGGAGAGCGGGCGGTGCCGCTTCCATCTCCCGCTGACCCTCGCTATCCTCACCGTGGCCGGCCGACGGATCGTGCCGGAGATCCTGGCCGTCGAGTGAATTCCACCCGGCCGACTTGGCGCTTCCTTCTCAAGATCCCATCAAGGAGAGAGCATGCGATACCACCTCCGCGTCACCTCGCTGGGCCTGCTCGCCGCGCTCTTCGGCGCCGCGCTGGCTGCCGCGACCGACTTCGAGCTCTTCCAGCACGGCGCCCGCGCCGTGGGCCAAGTGGGAGCGTTCACCGCCCGCGCCTCGGACCCATCCGCGGTGTATTACAACCCCGCGGCCCTCACCAAGCTGGACGGCTTCCAGCTCCAGGCCGGGCTGGACTTCAGCAACCCGACCAACCAGTACAAGAGCGCCACGGGCAGCTTCGAGGCCCACCACGTCATCCAGTTCCCGCCCCACCTCTACGCCACCTGGAAACCCAAGGGGAACCCGTTCGCCTTCGGCATCGGCATCGACTCGCCCGCCTACTACACCCAGGACTGGCAGGAGGCCCTGTTCCCCGGCCGCTTCATCACCCGCCGCGTCGAGCTGCGGCTCTTCGAGGTCCATCCGGTGCTGGCGTACGACCTGGGCGAGGGGTGGAGCGTGGGCGGCGGCGTGCGCTATCTGCGCGGCAATCTCGACCAGGAGAAAAACGGCCTGATCCAGGTCACTCCTCAGCCCGACCTCCCGGTCGAAATCGAGCGCAACGCCGGCGCCAACGTCGACGCCTATGCCTGGGACCTCTCCGTCCACTACGGCGCGCCGCACTGGGGGTGGGGCGCCGTCTACCGCAGCGAGGCGGACCTCAAGGGGAGCGGCAGCGTTGGCTATCATCCGCGGGACGTTCCCGCCATCCCGGGCATCGACGCCGCCCTGGCCGCCCGCTTCGGCCCGGGCAGCATCAGCGAGTCGTTCAAGATCCCCCAGGAGCTGCGGGGAGGCGTCTGGTACGCACCCTATCCCGAGCTGCGGTTCGAATTCGACGCCTCCTACCAGACCTGGTCGGCCCTGGACACCACGGACGTCACCTTCCATCCCGACGCGTTCGGCGACGGCCCGACGGTGCGCACGATCCGCGACTGGAAGGACACCACCTCGCTGCGCCTGGGGGTCGAGGGGGACGTCACGGACAACCTCAGCCTCTTCGGCGGCATCGCCTCCGAGCCCTCGCCCGTGCCGGGCGCCACGCTGGAGCCCGGCTTCTCCCGCGGCGACGCCACCGTGTA
Source organism: Thermoanaerobaculia bacterium (assembly GCA_049284515.1). Lineage (GTDB taxonomy): Bacteria > Acidobacteriota > Thermoanaerobaculia > Multivoradales > UBA5704 > DATARR01. The sequence continues at coordinate 5,271 of JBAPYB010000522.1, read as the reverse complement.
TGGCGCCGGCTTCACCTACAACTTCCCCCAGATCTCCTTCGACATGGCTTATTCCTACTTTGCGTACGGCAACCGCGGCGTGACCAACCAGGAGCCCCAGAACCCCGGCCGGGCAGGCACCTACAGCGCCCGCGACCAGCGGTGGGGAGCGTCGGTGAGGTGGCGGTTCTAGGGGTCTTAGGGGGGCCGCCCTACCGCCGCCCGCCCGCCCGCTTCCTGGCCGCCCCGGCGGACGCCGCCGCCACCTTCGTCTTCGCGGCTGCCCTGGCCCTGATCGGCTCCAGGTCCAGCAGCACCTTTCTCAGGTATTGGCCCGTGAAGCTCTCCCGCGTCGCCGCCACGTCCTCCGGGGTCCCCACCGCAATGAGCCGCCCGCCCGCCGCTCCTCCCGCGGGCCCGAGGTCGATCACCCAGTCCGCCGTCTTGATGACGTCGAGGTTGTGCTCGATCACCACCACCGTATTGCCCAGGTCCACGAGCTGGTGCAGCAGCTTGAGCAGCTTGCCCACGTCGTCGAAGTGCAGGCCCGTCGTGGGCTCGTCCAGGAGGTACATCGTCCGTCCCGTCGAGCGCTTGCACAGCTCGCGGGCGAGCTTCACCCGCTGGGCCTCGCCGCCGGAGAGCGTCGTGGCCGGCTGGCCCAGGCGGATGTAGCCCAGCCCCACCTCGCACAGCGTCTCCAGGATGCGCCCGACCGCCGGGAGGTTCTTGAACAGCTCGTAGGCCTGCTCCACCGGCAGGTCCAGGATCTCGGCGATGTTCAGCCCCTTGTACTTCACCATCAGCGTTTCGCGGTCGTAGCGCTTGCCACCGCAGACCTCGCAGGTGACGTAGATGTCCGGCAGGAAGTGCATCTCGATCTTGATCTGCCCGTCGCCCTTGCAGGCCTCGCAGCGGCCGCCGGGTACGTTGAAGCTGAAGCGTCCCGGCCCGTAGCCGCGCATCCGCGCCTCCGGCGTCATGGCCATGAGATTGCGGATGGGATTGAACACGTTCGTGTACGTCGCCGGATTCGACCGCGGCGTACGGCCGATGGGACTCTGGTCGATGGCGATCACCTTGTCGAGCTGCTCCAGGCCCACGATGCGGTCGTGCTCCCCGGGCTTCTCCGAGGCGCGGTAGAAGTGCCGGGCCAGCGACTTGTAGAGGATCTCGTTGACCAGCGTGCTCTTGCCGGACCCCGAGACGCCCGTCACCACCGTCAGGCAGCCGATGGGGATCTCCACGTCCAGGCCCTTGAGGTTGTTCTCCCGCGCTCCCTCGATGACGAGCTCGCCCCGGCCCTCCCGCCGCTGGCGGGGCACCTCGACCTCGAGCTCGCCCGACAGGTATTGACCGGTCAGCGAATCAGGGGCCATCTCGATCTGCTTCGGCGTCCCCTGGGCCACCAGCTCGCCGCCATGCACCCCGGCGCCGGGTCCCAGGTCGATCACCCAGTCCGCGGCGCGGATCGTCTCCTCGTCGTGCTCCACCACCAGCACGGAGTTGCCGAGGTCCCGCATCCCCTGGAGGGTGGCGAGGAGGCGGGCGTTGTCCCGCTGGTGCAGACCGATCGACGGCTCGTCCAGCACGTAGAGCACGCCCATCAGCTTGCTGCCGATCTGGGTGGCGAGGCGGATGCGCTGGCTCTCGCCCCCCGACAGCGACCCCGACGTGCGGTCGAGCGTCAGATAGCCCACTCCCACGTCGTCGAGGAACGACAGCCGGTCCGAAATCTCCTGGATCACCTTCTCGGCGATGGCCCGCTCCCGCTTGTCGAGCTCGATGGCGCCCATCCACACCCGCAGCTCCTCCACCGAGAGATGCGAGAGCTCGTCGATCGACCGCCCCTTGAGCTTCACGGCCAGCGCCTCGGGCCGCATCCGCCGGCCCTTGCATGTGGAGCAAGGATTGACCGACATGAATTTCTCGATCTCGGCGCGGATGGTGAGCGAATCCGTCTCCTTGTAGCGCCGGTCGAGCATGGGGATGACCCCTTCGAACTTGCCCGTCCAGGAGTAGCTCGACTTCTTTCCCGAGAGATTGAAGCTCAGCTCCTGCTCGCCGCTGCCGTGGAGGATGACCTGTTGCGCCGCGGCCGGCAGCCTCCTCCACGGCGTCGACAACGAGAACCCCATGGCCTTGGAGAGCGTGTCCACCATCTTCAGCCGCCACGACTTCGATCCCTCGGGCCACGGCGCCACGGCGCCGGCGAGGATCGAGCGGTCCGGGTCCGGCACCACCTTCTCGGGATCGACGCCCATCAGCGTGCCCAGCCCCGAGCACGTCGGGCAGGCGCCGTAAGGGCTGTTGAACGAGAACAGCCGCGGCGTGATCTCCGTCAGGCTGGTGCCGCACTCCACGCACGAGTAGCTCTGCGACAACGTCTCCTCGGCGGCGCCTTCGGGAGCCAGCACCACCAGTCCGCCGGCCACCTTCAGCGCCGTCTCGATCGAATCCGCCAACCGCTTCTCGATGCCGGGCTTGACGACGATGCGGTCGATCACGATGTCGATCGAGTGCTTCTTCTGCTTGTCGAGGTTCGGCGTCTCGCCCGCCAGCTCGACCATCTCGCCGTCGATGCGGGCGCGCAGGAACCCTTCGCGGGCCATCTGGCCGAGCTGCTTCTTGTACTCCCCCTTCTTGCCGCGGACGTAGGGAGCGTAGAGCACGAGCCGGCTCCCCTCGGGCAGCTCCAGCACCCGGTCCACCATCTGCTGCACCGTCTGGGGGCGGATGGTCTGGCCGCAGGTGGGGCAGTGGGGCACGCCGATCGAGGCATAGAGCAGCCGCATGTAGTCGTGGATCTCGGTCACCGTGCCCACCGTCGAGCGCGGGTTCTTCGAGACCGACTTCTGCTCGATGGAGATGGCGGGCGAGAGGCCATCGATCGAGTCCACGTCCGGCTTCTCCATCTGCTGGAGGAACTGCCGGGCGTAGGACGACAGCGACTCGACGTACCGTCGCTGCCCCTCGGCGAAGAGGGTATCGAAAGCCAGAGACGACTTACCCGAACCGGAGACCCCGGTGATGACCACCAGTTGGTTGCGGGGAATCTCGAGGCTGATGTTCTTCAGGTTGTGCTCGCGCGCGCCGCGGACGGAGATTGTATCCATGAGACCGCTATCCTAGCAGACCGGGGAAGGGGGACCTGAGTTGATCCCGCCCAAAGGCAACAGGGCATGGATGGAGGGAATTCCCCGCGGCGCGAAGCGGCGCCCGCGGAACCTTTTCCTGCCGGCCCTCGTTACTGAGGACGAGGGGCTCCACCCAGGAGAGATCCAATGCGCAAAGCCGCTGCCGCCGTCCTGATCCTTGTCTTCGCATTCCTTTTCATGCCGCTGGCACACGCTCAAGGACCGGTACCGGTGCCCGAGCCGAGCGGCAAGGCGGTGCAGTATTACCGGAGCGCCAACGTCCTGTGGGTGATCTCAACGCTCCGGGACCTGATCGTGCCGATGCTCCTCCTGTTCACCGGCCTGTCGGCGCGGATGCGCGACGCGGCCCGGAAGATCGGCCGCAACTGGTTCTTCACCGTCGCGATCTACGGCCTTCTCTTCACCGTGGTCACCGCCCTGCTCTCCCTGCCGCTCGACTACTACTCGGGCTTCGTCCGGCTGCACGCCTACGGCCTCTCGGACCAGACCGCGGCCAAATGGTGGAGCGACGCGATCACCGAGGTGATCATCTCTTGCGTCGCCGCCTTCCTGCTCCTTTGGTTCCCCTATCTGCTGCTGCGCAAGAGCCCGCGGCGCTGGTGGCTCTACTCGGGGCTCGCCACGATCCCGCTGCTGGCCGTGATCCTGCTCATCACGCCGATCTGGATCGAGCCGCTGTTCAATAAGTTCGGTCCGATGAAGGACAAGGTCCTGGAGAGCCAGATCCTCGCCCTGGCCAACCGGGCGGGGATCGAGGGGAGCCGGGTCTACGAGGTCGACAAGAGCGTCGACACCAAGACGGTCAACGCCTACGTCACCGGCTTCCTCAGCACCAAACGGATCGTCCTCTGGGACACCATCCTGGCCAAGCTCAATTCGCGCCAGTTGCTGTTCACCATGGGCCACGAGATGGGCCATTACGTGCTCGGCCACGTCTGGCAGCTCATCTTGATAGGGTCCGCGGTCGCCCTCTTCGGCGCCTGGGTGATCTATCGCACGGCGGGAGCGCTGATCGCGCGCTACGGCGCCCGCTTCGGCTTCAGCGAGCTGGCGGACGTGGCCTCGCTGCCGCTGATGGTTCTCCTCTTCACACTGGTCTCCCTGGTGCTGACCCCGGCCATCCTGGCCTTCAGCCGGCACGCCGAGCACGAGGCGGACCGCTTCGGCCTGGAAATCACGCGCGACAACTACGACTGCGCCACCGCGTTCGTCAAGATGCAACAGGAAAACCTGAGCATGCCGCGCCCGGGCCTGTTCGCCAAGCTCTGGCGCTACGACCACCCGCCGCTCGGCGAGCGCATCGACTTCTGCAACGAGTACCGGCCCTGGGAGAAGGGGGAGCCCTTGAAGTACGGCGGCAAGATCAGGGGCGCCGCCCTGTAGGCTGCTCCTGGCGGCGCGCGCGCTGACGACGAGGATCGTGGAGGAGCGGCACGGTCGCCGGCTCTACGGCCAGACGCGGGAAGCCGCCCTCTCTGCTTCCCCTTGCCTCCCGGTGCCTTCTTCTCATAACCTTGCCCCTCCTGGGGACAACCGCCTATACTAGGGTCCATGGGCCAGCCCGCGAGACAAGCCCCGGCCTTCGACGACTCCGACCTCCCGAGCGACGACCCGTTCCGCCTGGGTTTTCGCGAGCGCATCGTCCGCCTGCCGGGCGGGCGTACCGAGCTTCGGCAGATCCCGCTCACGGCCGAGGACCTGCTCGATCCCCAGTTGGGGGATCACGTGACTCAGAACAGTTGGCACAACGCGACCGTGACGACGATCTACGAGATGCTCGCGTGGCGCTACGAGTCTCGTCCCGACGTGTTGGTCACCGGCGACCTCAAGATGATCTGGGGGATTCCCGGATTGCCCAATCCATCCCCGGACGTCGCCGTCATCCCCGGGGTTCGCGACAAAGCGCGCCTGCGGCGCAGCTTCAAAAGTTCGCCGGGAAGGCACCCGGCCCGCCTTCGTCCTCGAAGTCGTCTCGGACGAGCCGGAGCACCGGAGCGCAGATCACCATAGGCCCTTACCGCTGGGATCCTTGCCAACTTGGTAACGATCTCGCGTCACTTTTTATGCATGGGCGGTCTCCGCCATCGCGGGAATCAGCAAGAATCGCCGGAGCTTGAGAGCGGCGCTGATGACG
>JBAPYB010000521.1:0-6824 GCA_049284515.1 Thermoanaerobaculia bacterium | reverse complement strand
GGACAGCATCGAGCTCGAGCCGCCGCCGCCGGCACCGGTATCCTTCCCAGCGGCGGCGGTGCCGCCGCCCCCGCCGCCGCCCCCCCCGATCATGGCGCCGGAGCCGTACGACCACGAGCCCTCCTTCGCCCTGGAGCCCGATCCCACCTATCACGTGGAGGAGGAGCCGGTGTTCGAGCTCGAGGAGAGCCCGGCCTCCTTCGGCGCGCCCGGCAACGTCTTCAGCGCTCCGTCCGAGTTGTCGTTCGAGGAGCCTCACGATCGCTACCTGCCGGAGGAACCCGCGGCGCCGGCAGCCCCTGCCCCCCAGGCGGCGGGCTTCGACTGGGCGGCGGTGCCCGAGGAGCCTCCCCAGGCCTGGACCGCACCGGCGCCGGAGCCGATGACGTCGGCGGCGCCGGCGGCGGCCCCTGCGGCCGGCAACGGCAGCGGCCATCTTTCCGACGGCGACGTCGACCGCATCGCCCGCCGGGTGGTGGAGCTGCTGGGCGATAAGACCGTGCGGGACGTGGCCTGGGAGGTCATTCCCGACCTGGCGGAGGTGATCATCCGCGACCGCTTGCGCGAGCTCGAATCCCAGGTCGAGTGACGCCTGCCCTTCGGCGACCGGCCGTGGATTTCGAGCGCTACATGGAGGGGCTGCGGCGGCGCCGGGAGCACCCCGGCCGCCAGGGATTGGCCAGTGGGCCCGAGAACCTGGCCGTGCTTCCCAGCGTGGACTCCACCAACACCCTGGCGCGGGCCGTGGTCGCCGAGTACCAGAACGAAGCGCAGACGCTCCACCCCTTGATCGTCGTCGCCCTGGAGCAGACGGACGGGCGGGGACGCCACGGGCGGAGCTGGTCGAGCCCGCCGGGGAAGGGGGTCTACGCCACCCGCGTCCTCCAGGTGGACGACGCGGGCCAGCTCCAGGCTCTCCCCCTGCTGGCGGGCGTGGGCCTCTGCCGGGCGCTCGCCGTCCACCTGCCCGTGCCGTGCCGGCTCAAGTGGCCGAACGATCTGCTGGTGGAGGTGGGAGGGCAACGCCGGAAGATCGGCGGTATCCTCATCGAGGCCGCAGTGCGGCCGGGGGAGGCCACGCTGGCCCTGATCGGTTTCGGAGTCAACGTCTTCCACGAGGCGGCCGACCTGCCGGCGACCGCCACCTCGGTCCGCCTCCTGGGAGGGGACGCCGGGAGCCTGGAGGACTTCACCTGGGACCTGGTCGAGGGGCTGGAGACCGCGCTCGCGCACCTGGGCGATGCAGCCTACGGGGTCGAGAGCTACCGCGCCCTGTCGGTCCACAAGCCGGGGGAGCGCATGGTCTGCCGCGTTGGGGAGAGCGTGACCACGGGGACTTTCCTCGGTTTCGACGAATCCGGCCGCCTGCTGCTGGAGAGCGGCGGCCGCGCCGTCCCCATCGCTTCCGGCGAGGTGATCGAGGGATGAAGAAGGGCAGGAGCGGGGCGAAGGACCGGGACGGCATCCTCGTCCTGGTGGACGTGGGCAACACCAACACGGTGTTCGGCATCTACCGCGGCGACGAGCTGGTGGAGAGCTTCCGCCTGTCCACGGACACGGAGCGCACGGCCGACGAGTACGGCTCGCTCCTCCTGCCCTTGTTCACGCTGCGCGGGGTCGATCCCGTTTCGGCCGAGGCGGTGGTGATCTCCTCGGTCGTGCCGCCCCTCCATCTGACCTTGGAGCGCATGGCCCAGCGCTACTTCGGCAGGAAGCCGCTGTTCATCGAGCCCGGGGTGCGCACGGGCATGCCGATCCGCTACGACAATCCCACCGAGGTGGGAGCGGACCGCATCGTCAACGCCGTGGCGGCCCGCGAGCGCTACGGCTCGCCGGTGATCGTCGTCGACTTCGGCACGGCCACCACCTTCGACGTGGTCAACGCGGCGGGGGAGTACATGGGCGGCATCATCACCCCGGGCATCACCATCTCGGCGGAGGCCCTCTTCGCCCACGCCTCGCGGCTCTACCGGGTGGACGTGCGCAAGCCCACGGAGCTGGTGGGGAAGAACACCGCCGCCGCCATGCAGGCGGGCATCTACTACGGCTACATCGGCCTGGTGGACGGTATCCTGGAGCGGCTCCACGCCGAGATTCCCGGCGTCAAGAGCGTCGTCGCCACCGGCGGCCAGGCCCCGCTCATCGCCTCGGGCTCGAAGTACATCCGCGAGGTGGACCCCGACCTGACGCTCGCAGGCCTGAAGCTCATCTACGAGCGCAACCGCTGAGAGCCCGGCACGGGCTCTTTTCCGCCGGTACCCTCCTGGCATCCTGCCTCCGTTCAGGAGGCAGGAAAAAGTCCTGCCATGCGTAATTCAGCAGTCAGGCCGTCATGAGACGAGAGAAACATTAATATTAATTACGGAATGTGAATAGATGCTTGCAGTTCAAATTGGCGTGGGTTATAGTCGGTGCCTGTGGGCAGGGCGGCTTAAAGAAAGGAGAATCGCCTATGTCAGGCAGCAAGCACCAGTTCTGGGCGACGGTCTCGGGGACTGACAGAGATGAAATTGCGAGCCAGGTCGATGCGCTCGTTCGTTGGGGTGTCGAGGCAATTGAGTTTCGGGTCGACCTCATTCCGAGGAACCTCTGGGATTCGGTCCTGCACGAGCGTATTCCTTCAGTTCCCTGGTGGGTGGCTCACTTTGGCACGGGCCTAGACGCACAAGCGGCGCGCGAGGCGATTCTGGCGACGGTCGCCAGCGAGGCCCAGGGCGCGATTTTCCACTCCCGGTGCGAGCACCTGAGAGAGCTCATCGACGTCTCGCGGCGGGCTGGCAAGCTTTTCGCCGCTCCCTATCACAGCCAGCAACCGTTGACCCTCGAGGGCGCCCTGGAAGAGTTCGCGCATCAAGAATCGTTGCTGCCTGAATTTCGAAAGATCGCGGTACGCGCAATGAATTTCGACGACGCAGCCGCCCTTCTTGAGGCGACGCACCGTGCATCCCGCGATGGCGGGAGCCCGGCGGTCGGCGCCATCTTCGGACCGCAAAGATGGGCGCGGGTCGCGCTGCCTCATGCGGGTTCCGCAATCACCTTTGTCGTCGCGCGGCGAGTCCAGAACGAAGTGGGTAGCGACGACCAGCAACTCCAGATCTCCGAGGTGGACACCCTGGCCAAGGTCCGCGGCATCGTGGATCTTCCGGCTGGTGGAGTCGCCAGGGGCTCCGGGTTCGCCGCTGGATCAGAAGCGCAAGCGGCCTGAGCGCAGCTTCGGCCCTCTAGGCGCGCGGGGAAGGAGGTGCTGGGAGAACGAGAGCCGCGAAGATCGCGAGGAGAAAGCCCACGAACAGCAACTCGGGTCCATGACTCGAAGGAAAAAAAGGAGGCAGAAAATGGCAGTAAAGATGGAAGGACGTCAACTGACAGCCGTCACCTCTATGCACAAGGCGCTGGGCACTTTCGCGGGTGAGTGGAAGATCTCGCAGAAATTCTATACCGGGCCAGGCGCCAAGCCGATGCTCGCCACCGGCAAGGCGACGTGCAAGGTGCTGCTGGGCGGGCTTGCCGTTTACATGGAGTCCGAGCTCGACAACGGCTATAAAGCGATCGTGATGAGCACGTGGAACGCCAGCAAAGGACAGTATGAGGGGTTTTTCATGGACATCTACAGCCATGGCGGCTTCGACCCCCTGACCGGGATGCCGGCGGCGAACCTCCCGGTGGCCGCAGATGCCGCCCACAACTTGAGCGACGCGGCTGTTTTCAAAGGCCCGGTGCGGCAGCGCGTCTGGAATGGCAGAGTCACGGTTCCCCGTATGGCTGCTCTTGCGGCGGGGGCCCCCAGCGTCTTGGCGGGCGTGGATTCGGTGCCCGTGCAAATCGTGGAGAACCAGGTCTCCGCCAACGTGTGGGCGCTCAATTGCATCTCGGCCGACGCGGCGGGCGAGCAGTATGTCCAGATGGAGAATACGTACACCAAGGCCTAGCAAGACGCTGCGAACGACTCGCGGCTCCAGGCTCACGAGTCTCAGTGGGAAGACGCCAAGGTGTTTGGCCTATCGGTCCGGCGGTAAAAACCATGGTGGACGAGAAGGTCAATCAAACTGGCGATGCGGGCAGGCCATGGACTGGCCAGCCTCGCTCAGGGGCGGCCGCCGCGGTTGGAGCTGCGGCCGCCCCCGCGAATTCTTCAGGCTCGCCGCCGCACGGCGGCAGAGCCTGGAGACTCGCTCCAAGATCACACACCATCGAAGTCAGGGGGACCTGGAGCGGCCAGCTCCAGGGGGTGGGGCACGTCGAGATCCACGGCGATCATGGGCAATTCTCCATCCCGGCCGAATTGGGGGGGCGCGGGGCCGGCACGAACCCCGAAGAGCTGCTCGCCGCGGCGGCCGCAACCTGCTACCTGATCACGCTTGCCATCAACCTCAAAATGCACGGCATCGCGGTGCAGGGACTGCGCATCACGACCCGTGCCGTCTTCGACGTCAGCGCGGCGCCCATCGTCCGCGAAATCAGGCACTTTCCCACGGTGGAGATCTCGGAAGCGGAGCGGGAACGGCGCATCGAGACACTCGCGAAGTGCATTGCCGATGCCGAGGCCGCCTGCATGGTCGCGAACGCCTTGCGTGGAAACGTCCAGACTTCGGTCGAGCCCGCCATAGCGGTGGTATGAGCGGTGGAATGAGCGGTGGAATGAAATGACGGGGACGCCCTTCGCGACCGTGGATTCGCCAGGCCCCGGCCCCGCCAGCCTGCCGTGGGCACAGCTCCGGGCCGGCGTGCGGAAGCGGGAATCGGAGGCGCTCTCGGCCGTGTCCGCGGCCTGCGCCCAGCCCGCGGACACGGTCTTCCTGACCGCGGTCGCTCTGACCCTCTACCGCTATGGCAGCGGTGGGAGCGTGTCCGTCCTGGCACCGTCCCAGGGCGAGGAGCGCGGTGAGGGCAGGATCGTCGAAGTCGCGCTGACCCCTTCGCTCACGATTTCGCCCACGATGACCGTGAGGCAGCTCGTTGCCCACGTGGCCGAGCAGTGGCGGGCCGCCCGGCCCCCGGCGTGCGAAGCGAGAGCGCCGAGGAACGCCGAGACCGGCCTGCCGGAAGTCTTCCGCGCCGATCTCCAGAGATGCCTCGTCGCGCCGGCGGCGCAATTCGCCGCACGCGCGGTGGCTGACGGCGACGCCTGCATCGCCTTCACGCTCTGCGCCGCCGTGGCGAAGGCGAGCGTTGCAGTCCACTATCGAGCGGATTTGCTGGACCGGCGCCTGGCGGGGCAACTGGCGCGGCACGTCCTGCGGACTCTCAGCGGGATGGCAGGGAAGTTGGACCATCCGGTTGCGTGCTGTGCCATCCTTTCGCCCGGGCAGAGACAGCGCATCGTCGATTGGGCGCGGGGGCCCGTCCGGGACTACCCGCTCCAGGGCGGATTGAAGGATTTGTTCGAGCGGCGCGCCCGCAGCGCGCCCGATGCCGTGGCACTGGTCGACGAAGGGGGCCAGGGAGCGCGGTCCATCCGCTACGGCGAGCTGAACCGGTTCGCCGACGCTCTCGCACACGAGCTCAGGCAAGCGGGCATCCGGCAGGGGAGCCGGGTCGCCGTCGCTTTGAGGCGTTCCATCGAGAGCGTCGGGGCTCTCCTCGCAATCATTAAGACTGGCGCGGTCTTTGTCCCCCTGGACGACTCCTACCCCGAAGCGTACGTGCGGCGGATTCTCCAGGAGGTTGCGCCCGGCGCCGTCCTTGCGGCACCGGAGGATGCGGAGCGGTTGGCGGGTGTCTGCGCGGGCTGCGCGGGCGCGACCCTCGTGCCGGTACGGTGGCCGCAGCATCAGGCCGAGGCTTATCCGGACCCTGAGGGAGCCGTCGAGGCCGATGCGGACTTTTTGATCCTGTACACGTCGGGCTCGACGGGCCAGCCCAAAGGCGTCGTTCATCGCCAGCGCCAGGTCCTCAACCGGCTCTACTGGATGTGGGAAGCCTACCCGTTCGCCGCCGGCGAAGTGATGTGCCAGCGCAGCCCGCTGACCGTGATGCCATCGATCTGGGAGCTTCTGGGCGGGCTGCTGCGGGGCGTGCCCACCGTCATCGCGTCCAGGGAGGTGGCACGCGATCCCGCGTGCATGACGGAGCTCGTGGCCCGGCACGGGGTGACGCGGATGACGCTGCTGCCATCCCTCCTGCTGCGCCTTTTGGAACGGGAGGGCGCCGAAGGCTCTCTGGCCTGCCTGCGCGCCGTTACGGTCGGCGGTGAGATGGCACCGGGCAGTCTGTACCGGACGTTCCGGCGCAAGCTGCAGCAATGCGTCCTGATCGAGGACTACGGTTGTACCGAGGTCAACACGATCTGGCACGAGGCGGTCGGCGCGCGGGACGCCGGTGTCGAGGCCTCGCCCGGTGGGCGGCCGATCGCCAACCTGGGCGCCTACGTGTTGGATCGCTGCGGACACCTGGCTCCGCCCGGCCTCATCGGCGAGGTCACCGTCGCCGGCGGCTCGCTCGCCGCAGGCTATGTCGGTTGCCCAGGGGCTTACGAGGAACGGTTCGTCGAAAACACCGTCGACCCGTCGATGGGGCCGTTGCTCTATCGCACGGGCGATCTCGCCTACTACCGATTCTCGGGCACCCTCGAGCTGGTCGGGCGCGCCGACCACCAGATGAAGATCCGTGGCATCCGGGTCGAGCCCTCCGAGATCGAGGAGGCCCTGGCCCGCCACGAGGCGGTGGACGAGTGCTGCGCGGTCTGCCGCCCCGATCCGCGGGATGGCGATGAGCTGGTGGTCTTTCTGGTTCCCCGGCAGGGAGCACGGATCGGAGCCACCGAGCTCAGGGCCTTTCTGAGCGAGCGCCTGCCTTCGTTCATGATCCCGAACCGGGTCCTCGTC
>JBAPYB010000520.1:0-2403 GCA_049284515.1 Thermoanaerobaculia bacterium | reverse complement strand
CCGCGGGCCGGCCGGCCGCCTCGCCGTCGAGACCGCGCCAGGTCTCCTCATTGTCGTCGAAGATCGGCAGGGCGGGCATGCGGCCGCGGGCGGCGTTGACGTGCCAGCCCCAGAGGAGCGCCCACTTGAGGTAGGTGCCGTAGGCCTGGAGCATGCAGAAGACGAGGCCGTGCATGCCGTCGAGGATGCCGAGCTGGAAGACGTAGGTGCGGAGGAAGCGCCAGATAGAGCGGCCGAAGACCTCCAGGAAGCCGGATTTCTTGCCTTCCTTCCAGTTCTGCGCCGCGCCCCAGAAGCTGTATTTCTCGATCCGCCGGATGTACTCGTCCAGCGAGTCGGCCATGTAGTGCTCCATGGGATTGCGCAGCACCGGCGCCGGTCCGCGGGTCATCATGTCGGCGTGCACCCGGCGGTTGGGGTAGCGGGCCGAGCCGTTGCGCACCAGCCGCACCACCTGGTCGTGCTGCCAGCCGGAGAAACGGATGACGCGGTCGAGGAAGTAGACCCGCCGGTTGATGGTGTAGGCCTCCGGCAGCGGCCCGGAGGCGAGCAGCTCCTCGATCTCCCGCTGCAGGGCGGGCGTGCAGCGCTCGTCGGCGTCGAAGATGAGGATCCAGTCGTTGGTCACCTGGTCCATGGCCCAGTTCTTCTGCGACGCCGAGCCGAAGTAGGTGCGCTGGAAGAAACGGACCTTCTGGTAGCCGCGGCAGATCTCGGGCGTGCGGTCGGTCGAGAAGGAATCGACCACCAGGATCTCGTCGCACCAGAGGAGCGATTCGATGCAGGCGGCGATGTTCGCCTCCTCGTTGAAGGTGGTGACGATCGCCGACACGGCGGGACGGGGAGAGCGGACGATGGATCGCGCGGACATACGGGTCTCCTGAGCGCAAGACTATCAGACCCGCACCGCTCTCTCCCCGGCGGAGAGGGCCTGCTAGAATCCCGCGGTTTTCAAACGTAGCTCCCGGGAGGAGTCAGTGCGCTCGTACGTCGTGTTCCTGGTATTGCTGATTTTGAAGCTCTTCTCGCGCCTCCTCTACCGCCGCGAAGTGCAATGGATCGGCGAGGTGCCGCCCGAGCCCTGGCGCAACGTCCGCCTGGTGGTCATCCTCAACCACACCAGCCTCTACGAGACCCTCTTCACCGGCGCCTGCCCCAACCACTTCCTCTGGCGCATCGCCCGTCACGGCGTCGCTCCCATCGCCGACAAGACGGCGAACCGGGCCGTGGTGGGGCGCTTCTACGGCCTGGTGGCGGCGCGCGTGATCTCCATCACCCGCGAGCGCGACGAGACCTGGAGCCAGATGCTGCGCGAGATCGATCCCGACGCCATGGTGCTCATCCTGCCCGAGGGCCGGATGAAGCGGGCTACCGGGCTCGACGCCCAGGGCAAGCCGATGACCGTGCGCGGCGGCGTCGCCGACATCCTGGAGGCCTTGAACGAGGGGCGGATGCTGATTGGCTACAGCGGCGGCCTGCACCACGTGCACACCCCCGGCGAACGGCTTCCCCACCTGTTCAAGACCATCCGGCTGGGCCTGGAGGTATTGGACGTCGCCGAATATCGTGCGGCGCGCTTGGCGGAAGGCGGCGCCCGGGGGTTCCGCCGGGCGGTGGTCAACGACCTCGAACGGCGGCGCGACGAGGTCTGCCCGCCCCTGGAGTCGCTGAGCTCCCGGTAGCCGAGGGCATGCCATGGGACGGCTGGCACGCAGGCTCTTCAGTCTCGCCGGGGACGAGCAGGTCTTTCTGCGCGCTTTGGCCGCGGTGCCCGACGGCCCCATGCGGCGGCGCATGGAGGAGATCGCCCACAGCTTCAGCGCGGGGTGCCACGCCGCGCTGGAGCAACCCCGGCCCGGCCCCCTCGCCACCCGGCTGGCGCGAGCGGAGCCGGAGCTTCAGGGCTTCGCCTACGAGGGGGCCGGCCTGGGCCTCGCACTGCTCGACGCGATGACGCCCTGGCGCCGCCACCGCCTGCGGGACTTCATCGCCGGACCGGGCTCTCCCCAGACCTACATGCTCCACGTGGGCGCGGGCTGGGTGATGGGCCGGCTGCCGATTCCCTGGGGACCGTTCCTCTCCCGTCTCGACCCCATCCTGCGCTGGTTCACTTTCGACGGGCTGGGATTCCACGACGCGTTCTTCCACGGCCGGCGCATCGTCGACCGCGCCCTGCCGCCCCGCCGGGTCTTCGGCTGCGCTCTCCGCTCCTTCGACACCGGCGTCGGCCGCCGGCTGTGGCTCCTCCCCGGGCCGGGCGTCTCCCACGTCGCCCGGCTCGTGGCCGCCTTCCCCGCCAGCCGGCACGGCGATTTATGGACCGGGGTGGGCAAGGCGTGCGCCTTCGCCGGCGGCTGCGACGCCGCGGCCATCGAGGAGATCCTCGAAGACGCCGGCCCCCAC
>JBAPYB010000519.1:0-1593 GCA_049284515.1 Thermoanaerobaculia bacterium | reverse complement strand
GCGCTACCGGGTGCCGCTCGTCCTCCACGAGATCGAGGGCTGGTCCTACGTGGACATAGCCCAGGAGATCGGCTGCCGGGAAGGCACGGTGAAGTCGCGCGTCCACCGCGGACGCAAACAGTTGAAGCAGAAGCTCGAGACTTATTGGACTGGAGGTGCGGCGTGGAAGACCAGCGGCTAGGAGACTTACTGCGGGAGCTGCCCGCCGAGCAGGCCCGGCCGGGCTTCACCGCCCGCGTGCTGGAGCGGCTCGATGGAGAACCGCGGAGGGCTCCGCGCCGGAGCTTTCGGCTCGCGCCGGCCAGGCCGGCGATCCTGGCGGCCGTCCTCGTCGCGCTCGCGGTCTCGGCCGGCGCCCTGATGGACTGGCGGACCAGGCACCGCGAGGCCGTCCAGGCCCGCCAGACCTTGCAGGAGCTGCGCGCCGAGCACGGACGCCTGCAGCAGGAGCTGCGGGAGATCTCGACGCCGCCCGTGGTCTTTCTCGGCGGCGACGAGAAGGTCGACTACGTCCTCGACCTGGGAAAGGTCCGCGACGCCGAGGTCGTCACGTCGGCGACGCCCGCGGCGTATCACGTCGCCACGTTCTGAACGGTATAACCAAAAGGAGGATCGCAATGCGCAATGGAAAGGGATTCAAAGCCCTGGCCTGGGGCCTCGCCCTCGGCCTCGCAGCCTGGGTGGGAACGGCGAGCGCCGTCCGGGCCGACGACGGAGAAGGCGAAGGCAAGAAGGTCGAGACGAAGCGGGTCGTCATCGTCAAGAACGGCAAGCCGGAGGTCTATGAGAGCGGCGGGCCGATGGTCAGCCGCGGCTATCTCGGCGTCGGCCTGCTGGACCTGACCCCGGAGCTGCGCACCCACTTCGGCGTGCCCGAGGAGTCGGGTGTCATGGTGGCGAAGGTGGACCCGGGAAGCCCGGCCGAGAAAGCTGGAATCAAGGTGGGCGACATCCTCACCCTGATCGACGGCAAGGCCATGAAGTCGACCTGGGACGTGATGGGCAAGATCCGCACCTACGACAACAACCAGCAGGTGCCGGTCGAGATCTGGCGCAACGGCAAGGCCCAGACGGTCTCCGCGCCCATCGTCACCCGCGAGCGGCCGGAGCTCGACATGGCTCCCTTCCTGGGCAAGGGCGAGCCCGGCGAGCGCTTGTGGCTCAACCTCGACAGCGGCGAGAAGCTGCTCAAGCTCAAGGACCTCAAAGACCTCCCGGGCGGCAAGCTGCTCGACGAGGACGGGCACCACATCGAAATCAAGCGCCTTGGCTCGGCCCGCGAAGGGGAGCTGGAGAAGAAGCTCAGGGAGCTCGAAAAGCGGATCGACGAGCTTCAGCGGCAGTTGGAGAAGAAGAAGTAAATTTCAGTCCGCCCGCGATGACCGGGGCGAGGTGCCCTCCGAAGCCTCACCCCCTGGCCCCCTCTCCCGTCTCCCGACCAGCCCCCGCCGGGAGAGGGGCCGGGGGCATAGGCGCTAACTTTGGCCCCAATGCTTCGTGTAGGGGCGGGTCTGGGCGGCAGGTTGGGGGCTCGACCCGCCCTGATTTCGACGATTTCGCCGCTGCAGGGCGGGTCGCGCCCCCTCCCGACCC
>JBAPYB010000518.1:0-11791 GCA_049284515.1 Thermoanaerobaculia bacterium | reverse complement strand
GGGCCGGGCGCACAAGGATTGCGCGGCCTGCTCGGCGGCGGGCGCGCCGCGGACTCCGGCGACCGTCAACAGGTACTCGGCGGCCACCTCCGGTTTCACGTACGAGGCGTGCTCGACGTACGCATCGTATTGAGCGAGCGCCGCTTCGGGATTCTGATGCAGCAACGCGCCGCGCGCGCGCAACAGGCGGGCGAGGTTCGCTTCCCCCGTCTCGGCCGTCTCCGACACCGGGGATTGGCTTCCGGCCAACTCGTCCACCAGGGCGGTGAAGTCGTCCATTTTGCCGGTTTCCAAAAGGAGGTCCGCGAGCTCAGAGGCCACGGCAGTGTCATGCGTCTTGCGCCAGGCGAGGCGCAGGGTATCGAGCCCCGCCTGCGGCCCGTCGTGCCCGGCGCGGAAGTCCGCCAGCCAGACCAGCTCTTCGCCGGCCGGGGCTGCGAGCGGGCTCTTGATCCAGGCTGCGAGATGGGCGGCGCGGCGTTCGTCCCAGCCGGCCAATTGGTAGGCCT
Organism: Thermoanaerobaculia bacterium; assembly: GCA_049284515.1. Classification (GTDB taxonomy): domain Bacteria; phylum Acidobacteriota; class Thermoanaerobaculia; order Multivoradales; family UBA5704; genus DATARR01. Next base: position 11,282 of record JBAPYB010000518.1, on the reverse strand, counting down.
CGTCGAGCGCCCGCCACGTCTCGACCATGCCGCTCTCGTGCTGCAATCGTCCTTCGAGCGTTGCGACGATGCTCGGCGCCAGGCCGAAATCCTCCTGATACTGGCCGTTGACCTTGGTGAACCAGCGTAAAAGGAGATTGGGAAGCTCGTCGGCGGGTCCGCGGGTGAAGGCTTCGAGATACGCGGCGCGGGAGGGCGGATCCGTCTGGCAGCCCCGCAGCACGCTGAACCGGTTCGACAGGCTGGCGGCGGCTTCGCCACCGTCCGCGGGCAGAAGCCGCAGCAGCTTGAGCTTGCGGTCGCATTGCCCCTCGCCGAGCGCGTAGGCCGCGTTGAGGATCGCTTCCGGGCGGCGCTTCGGTGGCAACTCGGCGAGGCTGCGCTCCAGCCCGCCCTCTCTGTCACCGTCCCCGGCGCCGGCGAGGAACCCGGCCGCCCGGGCGCGGAGCTGGGCATCCTGGGTCTGCTCGGAAGCCTGGTTGAGGCAACGCACGGCGGCGGCGCGGTAGGCGCCTTGATCAGCGCTCAGCAGCCAGCCGCACGTCTCGACGCGCGACGAATCGGCGCCGCCGGCGGCAACGAAGCGTTCGACCCGAGCCGCCGACTCCCGTGGATCGCGGCTCGACGGCGGCTCGCCAAAGAAGGCGCGCAGCGCGTTGCCGTCGCCCGGCAGGCGTTCGATCCAGGCTTGCGCCAGCTCGTGCCGGCGGGTCTCGTTGTTGACCTCGCTGAAAAAGTTGATCGCGGTCCCATAGAGCTCGGAGCGCTCCGGATGGCGTTCCAGCGCCGCTTCGATCAGCTCGGACGCCTGCTTCGGTTGCTCGCGCCGGGAGAGGATCTGAAGCGCTCTGCCGAGCAGCCGGGGATCGTCGGGAAAGCGGGGGACGAGGCCGAGCACCGCGTCGTCCATGCGCTCCGGCGGCACCGAGCCCTGCATCTCCGCGAGATAGGGAGTGGAGTCGTCGGGCCGCGTCGCCTTCCACTCTGCAAACACGCGCTCCCGGACCTTGCGCTGCTCCTCCTTGAGCGCGGCCTCGTCGACCGGGCCGCCGCCGGCCGCCTTCTGCGCCCGCAGGCGGAGGAGCACCATCTCGGACATCATCAGCACGCCCCACGTCTGGGGAGGCGTCGAAGGGTTCTTGAGGGTGGCGCGGATCGCCCGCACCTGCTCCTCGGCCTGCGCGAGGGTCGGACCCTGAGGCTCTGTAGCCGGAGATTGGACGAAGGCCGAAGCGGCAAGGGCGATCGTCAGCAAGACGCACGAAATCAACCGGCGAGAGCGCATCAGGTCACCTCCAGCGTGAGTCGATCCCTGTTGCATTAGGGTACTGCAATCGTGGCTCTGAGCTGAATCCATAGGGCGTGATTTCGTTGCAATAACTTGCCAACCGCGCTACATTGGAGCCATGAGATTCGAGGATCTCCTGGAAATCGTGGACCGCGAGCCGGTCTTCGAGACCGGGCTCCTGCTGGCGGGGGACGTCGACCCCGCGGACATTCGCCGCCAACTCTCCCGCTGGACGCGAGCTGGCCGCCTGTACCAAATCCGGCGCGGCCTCTACGCCCTGGCTCCGCCCTTCCAGAAGGTCCGCCCCCATCCGTTCCTGGTGGCGAACCGCTTGGTGCCAGGCTCCTACGTCAGCCTGCAATCCGTCCTGGCCCAGCACTCGCTGATTCCCGAGTACGTCCCGGTGACGACCAGCGTTACGACCGGCCGGCCCGGCCGCTGGGATACGCCGCTGGGTAGCTACCTCTTCCGCCACCTGCAAGCCGACCTCCTCACCGGCTTCCATCGCGTCGCTCAGGCTGGAGGCCAGGAGGCCCTGGTTGCGTCCCCCGAGAAGGCCCTTCTCGACCTCGTATACCTGGAGCCCGACGCCGACTCTCTCGAGTACCTCGCCGAGTTGCGGCTGCAGAACCTGGAGGAGGTCCTCGACAAGACGGAGCTTCGCCGTCTGGCGGAGGCATCCGGCAAGCCCAAGCTTCGCCGTGCGGCTGAAAGGATCATTGAATTGGCTGAGACCGAGGCGAAGGAGTACCAGTTTCTATGAAAGAGGATCTGAAGGGACAACTGCAGACCTTTCGGACGCCTACCGAAGGCCGCAACCGGGCTCGCGAGTACCTCCAGGCCCGGCTCTTGTCCTCATTACAGAGAGCCGGCGCCATGATCCCCCTCGCTTTCCAGGGAGGCACGGCCCTCCGATTCCTGTATTCGATTCGCCGCTACTCGGAGGACCTGGACTTCGCTCTGGAGCGTCCCGATCGCGGCTATGACTTTGATTCATACCTGAGGGCCATCCGCTCCGACTTTCAACGCGAGGGCTACACGATCGAGATCAAAGCGAACACCCAAAAGGTGGTACACAGCGCGTTCGTGCGCTTTCCCGGGCTCCTCTTCGAGTTGGGATTGTCGCCGCATCCCAACGAGATTCTCGCCGTGAAAGTCGAAGTGGACACGAACCCGCCTCCAGGCGCGGGTCTGGCCACTACCATCGTCCGTCGCCATGCGACTCTCCATCTCCAGCACCACGACCCAGCCTCACTGCTAGCCGGCAAGCTCCACGCCGTGCTCCAGCGCACCTATCCGAAGGGGAGAGATTTTTATGACCTCCTCTGGTATCTGAGCGATCCGGCCTGGCCGGCGCCGAACCTTGTGCTGCTCAACAACGCGCTACGCCAGACCGGCTGGAGCGGGAGTGAGATCTCCGCTGAGAGCTGGCGCACACCGGTGCTCGACCGCATCCAGAATGCGGATTGGTCGCGGATCGTCGCCGACGTCCAGCCGTTCCTCGATGATCCTTCGGAGATCGACCTGCTGACCCGGGAGAACCTCGCGCAGCTGATCTCTGGGTCGAGATCTGGATCATCAAGGGCCGGCTGAAGTAGGTCCTTGAGAGAAACTCCTATGGGGCGTCTCAGAAAAGGCGACAACTCACCAACATCTTCAACGCCTCCCGTTACGTCCTACAGACCTGAAGGGCCGAGATCCTTAAGCCTGGGGCATCGCCCCAGGAACGTAGGCCCCAAATAAAACCAGCCCTAAAGGGGCGAGATCCGGCGCCTATTATCTCGCCCCTCAGGACCTTCAGGCCCGAAGACCCTACGGGCGTCAACCACCCGAATCGCTTCACCGCTTCGCCCTAATGGAGCGCCGCAACCGGCCCGGAGCCCACTTTCTCCCATGCGAGGGGGTCTCCCCTAGTCCTCGATAACTAGAGGTTATCTGGAGGACAACATGTTGAGACTTTATAGATCAGCCCACGATTACAACAAAACGGAATTACCTTACTATTTATGGAGAAGGATGAAGTGGGCCTTCGGTGATCGCTCTCCGATCTTTGGATATTTAAAGGTGACCGAACGCTGCAACTTGGACTGCTACTACTGTCCGTGGCACACATCGGCGGACAATTTCAATGAGGAGCTTCCCACGCTTGAATGGAAGCGAATAATCTCGCAACTGATTGCCCAAGGAGTACGGTTTCTAGTATTCGAAGGGGGCGAGCCAACTCTCCGAAAAGATCTTCCCGATCTACTTGAGCATGCCCACTCACTGGGAGCCGCATCTATTTTGGCAACAAATGGCGTCACAAACTTCTGGAAGTTTAAGCCGAGGGCTTTCACAGTTAGCATTGATGGCCCGGAGTCAGTCCATGACAAGGCAAGAGGGAGGGGCACATTTGTCAAGATTATAGAGAACCTCAAGAAACGAACTTCGTCGCAACCAGTTGTCACTATAACGGTGGTAACTGATGAAAATGCAACAGACCTTGCCGAGATGATGGAACAGCTCAACGGTCTTGTTGACGCATTTGGCTTTACCTTTGTCTATCCATACGTGTCGAAGGGTATTAAGCCTATTTCGGCAGGAACTGTCTCGCGTGTCCTGGCCGACTTGGATATCTTTCGCAAGAAGTATTGTATTATTAATCCGCCGCAGAGGACAAAATCAACGAGGCCGTGCCATTTCGGCATTACGGTAGCAGTAAATCATCAGGGTAAAATCTCTGACAGCTGCTTTGTGGAGCACATCGAAGAACGCAATTGTGAAGAATGCCAACTGGCCTGCTATAATCTTTTTTCTGCCCTGCATGATTTCAACATGGAAACTTGGTTTATGATCTATAGGTCAATCAGCCGCGCGATCTGAGTCATCGGCCTGCTCAAGGGTTCGGAATCTGTTCAGCGAAAGGCCGATAAAGAAGGCGCCAATAATAAATATTGTATATGTGATCCTCAAGCTCTTTAATTCGTTTTTCGTATAGAGGAGGTCTTCGTGAGGAGTGGTACTAAAATTGGCAACGACATTGTTGGAGAAATATCTGTAGCGCAGGCTTTCTCCGATTGGTATTTGGCTCTCGGACATCATTGCAACCAAATCGCTAGGCGACATCTCTGCCTCAAGGAGCACCGTTGACTGGGTTCCTACAGTACTAGAGGGCCGAAATAACGCCTGTCGGCCGATTGACCCCGCAGACACCCACGACGGCCTGTGTTGTCTGTCATCTTGAAGTATCTTGACTGTGACTACGCCTCTGTTGCTATGACGTATGAGTAATAAGTCATCTCTCCAGTCGCGGCGAGCTGCCGGAGGTGATCCAAGTGGCGATAATTCCAGGGCTGCGGAGACAAACGAGTCTTTATCTGGGAATACCTTGGATAAGGCGAGCTGTAAGGGGTCGTGCTCTCCCGCAATTGCCGCCAGCATGAACAGAAGAATGAAGGAGGAAATGCCAGAGAATACGCCGGCCCATGGTGAGGCTAGAACTCTACGGACGATATTTAGCATGCTTTATCCTCCAGATGGCTAAAAAGGTCCCGTTCACGAAGAAGCTCGCCACGCCAGCCGCTGCGGCAATTATATAAAGATGAATGCTAACTGGGCCGGTCAATCTTGCGAAAAAATATACCAAGGGCCAGTAGATGGCGACAGAAGCGATTAAGGAAGCCCAAGGGTACCATTCGGGTAGAGGCTTCGTGGGCGAGAATAACGGAATAATGAGAACGGGCGATAGAAAAATTACCGCTGCAAGAGCTCCAACCCCAAAGAGATAAATGCTATCGTTCGCGACGAAGAACGAAGCGAGAAATGATATAACACCCATAATAAAGCCGACCAGCCTAACGTTTCTCCACTTTGTGAGATATTCCAGGATATAGGTTCGGGAGCTAGATGCTCTGAAACGGATGGAGAATTCATAGTATAGTTGCTGAAGCGTGATTAGGTAGGTATCCAAGGTAGTCAGGACTACTGCGGCCAGCGTCATGAAAAACAGGAACCGCACTGTTTGATTCTTGGTGTTAAGCAAGTTGATTAACAGATGCGTAGAAATGGTATTCGCAAGCCTGACGGGCATGTTTGAGAGATTGAGAGCATAGCTGCCAATAAGAATTGGTACTAAGCTGCCTAGGCAGATAAGAATTATACCTGTAATCAGAACCTTTCGCGCTCGTGATAGAGGTAGAGTGCCAAGAGTTCGGTACCATTGATCAATGCTGAACAATGCCGCTGCAAAGCCACCGACGAAACTGCCGAAATGGAGAAGAATTAGTTCCGGTATCGACCCTGTCAGAACCTTCCCCCCCATAGGGCTCGGTAGATGTAAGATGAAACTCGATATCTTAAACTCTCTCATGAGGCTGCCCAGGAAGAGAAAGATAATCGCTAGCTGGAAATAATCTGTTATAAGTCCTCCTCTATACCCACCAATGAAGACATAAGAAAAGCAAATCAATAGCGTCATTGATATGATAAGTACTATTTCCGGAGTGGCTAAGCTGGGAGCCAGTGCTTCGAGGGTTACCCTGAACACCGCGAATTCCGTAATAGTTAGTCCAAGATAAACGACCATTGCGAAGGCATAGTAGAGTAAATAGGCAGTTCGGGAGAAATAAGCGCTAAGCAGCGTTAAGTAAGAGGCGCCTGCCGACCAACCATTAGCTTGAGTGGATGTCAAAAAATCGGTAACAAGACTTCTCCGAGACAGCCGCAGGAGCACCAAAAGCCCACATGTCGCGCCGGCTGATAAAGAGAATGCTAGCTGGTAACCAAAGACATACCCAGCAGAAACGAGCGCGGTGAAAGCAGATGTAAGTGAAAACATAGCACCGATGCTGCTCGAGATTGCTAGCATCGGAGTATTGCCTGAAAAGAGATAAATTTCTACGCGTGGCCGAGCCCGTTTTCTAGATACCAAGAAGGCTATTAGGTAGCTAGAAACTAGCACGAGCGAGATTGGGATTGCTGCGTCGTGATCCATGAATATAGATAACCTCTAGTTATCCCCCGTCAGCCACAGCGCAAACCTCCCATGAGAGGAGCTTGACCTCTAATTCACTTGGCTGACTCTTAAAGAGAAGCCTAGCAGTAGGGTTAAGGGAAAGCAAGCCTGACGGCCCAGGTGCAGAGCGGCGGAGAGCGCTCGGACTCTTCAGAGGAAAAGCCACCATGCTCAAGCCGGATGATGCGCCTGAAGAAGCGCTCCACCCGTAACCTCATCCCGCGATTTTCAACCGGATCGCCCCAACCCGCTGCACTGTAGTAGGAGATACGAAGCCTTGCCCCCATGGTGGGGTGGAAGCGGCGCTCTTCTCGGAGGGAGTCCTTCATGATCCGCAGTGCACGATTTCGCGCCACCAGTCTCCTCTCGACCCTCGCCTTGGCGGCCCTGCCCCGCGATGGCAGCCGGCGCCCGCCCCGAAGTAACCTCATCCCGCAATTTTCGACCAGCTTGCCCCAACCCGCTGCATTGTAGAGGGAGAGAGACGAACCCTTCGCCCCGCGGTGGGGTGGAAGCAGCGCTCGCCTCGAAGGGGGCCCTTCATGATCCGCAGTGTACGGTTTCGCGCCACCATTCTCCTCTTGATCCTAGCCTTGGCGGCCACGCCCGCTCTCGCGGCCGGCAAGGCGCCCGCGCGGCAGGACGCGCCCAGCCTCGTGACCCGGCTCTGGCAGGCGCTCGGCAGTCTCGTCCCTTGGATCGCCAAGGGACGCGGCAGTATGGACCCGGACGGCAGCCCCGCGACCACGGCTCCCTCGGGGAGCACCCCGGACGGCCGCGGAGGTCTGGACCCGGACGGCCGGGGCGGCTTGGACCCGAACGGCTAGCAGATCAAGCCCCTTCGGGATGCCGCCGGTGCCCTGCCGGCGGTTTTTTTGTCTCATTCCAGTCTTTGGAGTAGGATTGCCGACACGGAAACAAGAAAGAGAAGGGGGAATCCATGGCAGAGTGGCACGTCCCAGAGGAACTCTTGAGCCGTTTTCTCCGCGCTGAGGTTTCGAGGGAGGAGGCGCAGCAGGTCGTCCGGCATCTCTTGAGCGAGTGCCTGCGATGCTCCGAGCTGGCGCACCAGGTCATCTCCGAGATCGGCCTTTGGTCCTCCAGGAAGGCCGGTTGGGAGGAGGCGTACGAAGAGGTCTTTCAGCGGGCGCTGGCGTTCGCGACCGCAGAGGAGCAGCGGTTGGCGCTGGAGAGGCTCCGTGGCTGGGAGCAGTGGTCTTTCCTGGAGTCTCTCAGCCCGCAGGACCGTACTGCCGTCGTAGAGGCGGACGAGAGCTTCCACACCTGGGGACTCTACGACCGGCTTCTGGAAGCGAGCCGCTGGTACATGCGAAAAGACCCCGCTGAGGCCGTCGACATCGTCCGCCTGGCAATCACGGTAGCCGGGTTACTCGACCCGGCCGCGCTCGGCGGGAAGCTCGTCGCCGATCTCCTGGCCAACGCTTGGGCTGCGCTTGGCAATGTGAATCGGATCGCATCGGACTTCGACGGGGCGTGCCGCGCGTTCAACGAGGCGTGGCGCTTCGCGGCGGAAGGCACCGGCGATCCTCTGGTTGCGGCCCACATCATCGGCCTTGAAGCCTCGTACATCAAGGACATCGGAGAGTTCGAGACCGCCGAGTCGTCGCTTGAGGAGGCACTGGAAATCTATCGGAAAGCTGGTGATTCCCAAATGCAGGGCCGAACCCTCCTCCAGATGGGCGATGTCATTGGGTACTCGAATCCTGGAAAGGGTCTTCTTCACATCCGGAAAGCCCTGGCACTCATCGATACCGTCAGGGATCCGCGATTGGAGCTCTGCGCCCAGCATGACCTCGCCTGGTTCTTGAATGACAGCGGCCGGACAGAGGAAGCGCTGGCTGTCCTCGACCGTGCTCGGCCCCTTTATCGGAAATTCCGCGATGCCTTCACCCAACTCCGCCTGCACTGGCTGGAGGGGAAAATTGCGGCGAACCTCGGGGATCTCGCCGGGGCGGAGAGCATCCTCGGGCAGCTCTGGGAGGAATTCCGGGTTCGCGACCTCAACCAGGAGGTGGTCCTGGTCTCCATCGATCTCGCCGAGGTGCTCACGTGGAAGGGGGATCTTGCTCGCGCCGCCGAGCTAGTCGGGCAATGCTACTCGATCATGAAGAGCTGGGGGCTGCACCGGGACGCCCTCGCTGCCTGGATCGTGCTCCAGCAGACCCTCGCTCAGGGTCACGGGCTCGCCGACATCTTCCAGCGCATCGAAATCTACTACCGGCGCCACTGGGTGCGGCCGGTGACCTTTATATGAGATCGACCGGGAGAACCGGACGGTGTCCGTCCTAGCGATCGGTGTCAAGGAGCGGGATCGCTTGTTCATCGGCGGAGAGGAGGTGCAGCTTTGAAGATCGCATCGGTCGCAGAGGTCAAGGCCCAGTTCAGCGCCTATCTGAAGGAGAGCGAACAGGGGCTGGTCATCGTCACTCGCAACGGCAAGGCGGTCGCGGCGTTGCTGGCCGTGCGGGACGACGACGAGCTCGAACGCCTGGTTCTGGCCCACTCGCCGCGCCTTCAAGCCCTCTTGGAATCGTCGCGCCAGCAGATTCGCGAGGGCGAAGGAATCCGCCACGAGGATTTCTGGCAGGAGATGGATGCGGGGAAGCCCAGCCAAGGACGGAAGACTCGCCCGTAACCACTTCGCGCGATTTTCGACCGGACTGGCGAACGCAGTCTGCGACGGAGGACGTCCTGACTCCTGGTTTCCTGTCCGCGCCCTGGCTACTTCCACTCGACGCATGGCAAATTGGCTACGCGCTGAAACTCTCGAAAATTGGCGGTCACGAGGGTTGCCCCGAGCCGGAGAGCGTGAGCGGCGATGAGCATGTCGAGCGGGCCGATGACGAGGCCGCGTTTTTCGAGGTCCACGCGCAAATCGCCGTAGTAGCTCGTCGTCTGCAAGTCCCAGGGCAGCACTTCGAAGATTCCTGTAAACGCCTCGACAGCCTTGCGCTGGGCCGCCGGACGAACGGACCTGCGAACGCCGACCTCGAGCTCTGCGACGGTGATGACGGAGAGCACGCACTCGGAGGCATCGGGCAGGTGAGCTTCTGCCGCCCGACCCCGAATCAGCGCCACGCAGACGGAAGTCTCCAGCATGTACTTCAAAGGCGGCCCTAATCGAGCTCGAGGTCTCGAACCTGGGAACTCAGTGGCTGCTCGCGGTCCGGAAAGTCGTGTGCTTCAGGGAAATTCTCGTGCATGAAGCGCGCGACATCGGCAAGAGTCTGGAGCCTGGGCTTCGGCTTGGGTCTCAACACCACCTCGTGGCCACGCTTTTCAATCTCCACTTCCGTCCCCTCGAAGCGAAAATCCTTGGGCAGCCGGACTGCTTGACTGCCACCATGCTGGAAGAGCTTCGCGGTTGCCATAGATATAGAATGTAGATACTTCCCGGGTTTGTCAAGAGTCGGAGGCGGCCCGGGCGTCTCCTGCGCCTGGAGAGAGACCCTGCGCTGGCCGTGCGGTCGCTCCAACATTGTTCTGGGGCCAAACACATTGTTGGGAGCGTCCCAACAATGTTCTGGGGCCAAAACACATTGTTGGGAGCTTCCCAACAATGTTGGTAGCGTAGAAACAATGTTGGGAGCGCTGCGACAATGTGTTTTGGCCCAGAAACAATGTTGGGGACGCCACAGCATTGTTTCTGGAGCTATCGCGATGTTGGCAGCCTTCCCTGGCAGCGGCAGCCGCTCCGGCATTGTGGCGGGACGTTTTCCAATGTGGCGGGGCCTCGTTCCATGGAACAGGCGCTGCCACAATGAGTGCACGGTTTTGGGGTGGATCGGACGGATTTTCTACGAGGTTCCCGCCCGCATCTTCCTCCTGGGATGCCGCGCCGTCAGCATCCGCCTCTGGTGCCCGTCCCTCACTTCGGTGTAGATCTGGGTGGTGGTGATGGAGGTGTGGCCCAGCATGGTCTGGATGTAGCGGATGTCGACTCCTTCTTCCAGGAGGAGGGTGGCCACGGAGTGCCTCAGCATGTGGGGGGTGATGTTGCCGCCGACGCCGGCCCCCTTGGCGCAGCGGCGGAGCATGGTGCGGACGGATTGCTCGGTGAGGCGGCGTCTCCGGCGGTTGTGGAAGAAGTAGCCGTCGTCCTCCGCCTCCGGCTGCCAGAGGGCCCGGTAGTCCTTGAGAGAGCTCAGGGCCTCCTCGTCGCAGAGCTGGAGGATCCTCTCCCGCCCCCCCTTGCCCAGGATGCGGATGCGCCCGCGGCGCAGGTCCACGTCCTTGTCCAGGAGGTTGCAGACCTCGGCGACGCGGGCGCCGGTCGAGAAGAGGATCTCCAGCACGGCGACGTCCCGCACCAGGGCGCGGTAGGAGTAGGAATCCCGGTCCCGGTGCTCGCTCTTCCGGCGGTAGACGTGCTTGAAGAGGCGCTTCAGATCCTCCAGGGGGATCGTGCGGGGAAGCCGGTGGGTCTCCTTGATCCGCACCTCCATCTTGCGGAAGGGGTTGACGGCGATGGCGTCCTCCCGTTCGAGGAAGTGGAAGAGGGCCTTGAGCGTTGCCACTTTGCGCTTGACGCTCTTCTCCTTGAGCGGGCCGAAGAGGCTCTTGATGTAGGCGCGAAGCGCCGTCTTGTCCACCGCCGCCAGGTCGGTGACTCCCAAGTGGGCCGCCAGGAACTCGCCGAGCTGCCGCAGGTCGATGGAGTAGGCCTTCAGGGTCTTGGGGCTGAGGTTCTTCTCGTAGCGACAGTGGAACAGGAACTGCGAGACGGCTTCCTGTAATTTCATTCGCGGCTTCCCCCCTCCCGATGTTGGAGGAGGAGATAATAGCGTCGAAATCGGCGATACGCCGAAAGACCCTCATCACCCCGGCCCTCTTCTCCCATAGGCGCTAACTTTGGCCCCAATGCTTCGTGTAGGGGCGGGTCTGGGCGGCAGGTTGGGGGCTCGACCCGCCCTGATTTCGACGATTTCGCCGCTGCAGGGCGGGTCGCGCCCCCTCCCGACCCTCCAGACCCGCCCCTAC
>JBAPYB010000517.1:0-4440 GCA_049284515.1 Thermoanaerobaculia bacterium | reverse complement strand
GGAGGACGAGCCAGGTCTCTGGAGCCTCGGGCGCAACGACCGCGTCCGCGACCGCCACCGGCAGGCGCGACTGCTTCCAGACCGGCGCGTAGAACCACTCCGCCGGGTCGTTGCGCCTCCCCGTCTTGCGGCGCGCGGCGCCCTTGGGCGGCGGGTCGACCCAGAAACGCCGGCGCTCGAAGGGATACGTCGGCAGCGCCAGCCGGCGGCGCCGTTCCCCCGCCCAGAAACCCGCCCAGTCGATCTCGCCCCCGGCCAGCCAGAAACGGGCGACCGCCTGGAGCAGCACCGCCGGGTCGGGATCGGGCTGCTTGGGGTGGCGCAGGGTGGAGATCATGGCGTGGCCCGGCCCGGCCGCGGGGTGCTGGCGGGCGAGGGTCGAGAGGGTGTTGCCCGGGCCGACCTCCAGCAGGATGCGGTGCGGCTCGGCGAGCAGCAGGGCGACGCCGTCGGCGAAGCGCACCGCCTGGCGGAGCTGGCGCGCCCAGTAGGCCGGGTCCGTCGCCTCCTCCGGGCGGATCCAGGTGCCGGTGACGTTCGACAGGAACGGCAGCCGGGGCGGCTCGAGGCGCACCCGCCGGACCTGCTCGATGAACGGCTGGAGGACCGGCTCCATCATCCGCGAGTGGAAGGCGTGGGAGGTGTGGAGCCGCCGGCAGGCGAACCCTTCCTCGGCGAGCCGCGCGGCCAGCGCCTCGATCGCCGCGACCGGCCCCGAGACCACGGAGACCGCCGGACGGTTGACCGCCGCGAGCGACAGCTCCTCGCCCAGCAGCGGCAGGACCTCCGCCTCGGGCAGGGGGACGCCGAGCATGGCCCCCGGCGGCATGCGGCTCATCAGCCGGCCGCGCACGGCCACGATTGCCAGCGCGTCGTCGAGCGAGAAGACGCCGGCGAGGCAGGCCGCCACGTACTCGCCGATCGAGTGGCCGAGCATGGCCTCAGGGCGCACGCCCCAGCTCATCCACAGCCGGGCCGAGGCCCAGGAGACGACGAACAGGGCCGCCTGGGCGAGCTGCGTGTTCTGCAGCCGCTCGGCGGCCTCCGCCGTGTCGTCCTCCTCGAAGAGCACCCGGCGCAGGTCGAGCCCCAGGTGCGGCAGCAGCAGCCGGCAGCAGAGGTCGACGTCGGCCCGGAACGCCGGCTCCGAGTCGTAGAGGCCGCGCCCCATGCCGAGGTACTGCGCCCCCTGGCCGGGGAAGAGGAAGGCCACCGGCCGGTCGCCGGGCTCGGGAGCGGTGGTGAGCAGCCGCTCCGGATCGAGCGTCTCCAGGGTCACCGCCGCGTCCGCGGCGTCGCTCGCGATCAGCGCCCGGCGGTGCTGGAACGCCTTGCGCCCGTGGGTCAGGGTGAAAGCGACGTCCGCTAGATCGAGGCCGGCTTCCAGGCGCAGGTGGTCGGCCAAGCGGGCCGTCGCCCGTTCCAGCGCCGCGGCGCTCTTCGCCGAGAGCAGCACGAGCTGGTGGGGCCGCGAGCTGCTCGTCGCCGGTGTCGCAGCCAGGGACGGCGCCTCCTCCAGCACCACGTGCGCGTTGGTGCCCCCCATGCCGAGCGAGGTGACGCCGGCGCGGCGCGTTCCCGCCGGCCAGGGGCGCAGCTCGGTGTTGACGAAGAACGGGCTGTTGGCGAAGTCGATCCGCGGGTTGGGAGCCTCGAAGTGGAGGCTCGGCGGGATGACGCCGTGATGGAGGGCGAGGGCCGCCTTGATCAGGCCGGAGACTCCCGCCGCGGTGTCCAGGTGGCCGATGTTGGTCTTGAGCGAGCCGATGGCGCAGTAGTTCCTGCGGCCGTCCTCGTCGGCGAAGACCCGCGACAGGGCGGCGATCTCGATGGGATCGCCCAGGGCCGTGCCGGTGCCGTGGCACTCGACGTAGGAGACCGTGCGGGGATCGACCCCGGCGTTCTCGTAGGCCTGCCGGTAGACCTCCACCTGCCCCTCGATGGAGGGGGCCATGAAGCTCACCTTGAGCGAGCCGTCGTTGTTGCAGGCCGAGCCCTTGATGACGGCGTAGACCGTGTCGCCCTCGGCCAGGGCGTCGTCCAGGCGCTTCAACGCCACCACGCCGGCGCCGTGGCCGGAGACGAAGCCGGTGGCCGCAGCGTCGAAGGCGCGGCAGTGGCCGTCGCGGGCCGTGGTCCCCCCCTCCTGGTACAGGTAGCCCGAGGCCTCCGGCAGGTGGATCGAGACGCCGCCGGCGAGCGCCATGTCGCAATCGTGCTGCAGCAGCGCCTGGCAGGCCTGGTGCACCGCCACCAGCGAGGTCGACGAGGCGCTCTGGATGGTGACGCTCGGCCCTTTGAGGTTGAGCTTGTAGGAGATGCGCGAGGTCAGCGGATCCTTGTCGTTGCCGAGCGACGCCTGGAGGGTGTCGACGGAAGCCACCAGCTCCATGTGCGGCAGCAGGTTGATGATCATGTAGGTGTTCATGCTCATCCCGGCGTAGACCCCGATCAGGCCGGGGAAGCGGTCGGAGTCCCAGCCGGCGTGCTCCAGCGCTTCCCAGGCGCATTCGAGGAAGACCCGGTGCTGCGGGTCCATCAGCTCCACCTCGCGCGGGTTGAGGCCGAAGAAGGCGGCGTCGAAGAGGTCGACGTCGCCGAGGATGCCCTTGGCCCGCACGTAGTTGGGGTTCTCCACCAGGCCTGAGTCGACGCCCGCCGCCAGCAGCTCCTCGGCGGTGAAGAAGGTGATCCCCTCGCGCCCGGCGGCGACGTTGCGCCACAGCTCGTCCACCCCCTTGGCGCCGGGGAAACGGCCGGCCATGCCGACGATGGCGATATCGGGGCTTCCCCCCCGGCGGGCGCGGCGGTCCCGGCGGACCTCGGGGGCCGCCGCGGTCCCGGCCGCGGGGAGCGGACCCGAGAGGTGGCGGGCCAGCGATGAGACGGTCGGGTACTGGAAGAGCTCGATCAGCGAGATCTCCCGGCCCAGCGCCTCCTTGAGCCGCGCGTGCACCTTCGCCATGCGCAGCGAGTGGCCGCCGAGGTCGAAGAAGTTGTCGTCGATGCCCACCGCCTCGACGCGCAGCTCCTCCTGCCAGACGGCGGTGATCGTCCGCTCGAGCTCGCTGCGCGGCGCGCTGTAGGCGCTCGCCAGGGACGGGCGGGCGCGGTCCGGCACCGGCAGACGCCCGAGGTCGACCTTGCCGTTCAGGGTGAGCGGCAGCGCCGGCAGGGTCACCAGGGCCGACGGGATCATGTAGTCCGGCAGCCGCTCGCGCAGGTAGGCGAGCAGCTCGCCCGCCGTGGGAGCCGCGCCTTCGTCGTGGGCCACCAGGTAGGCCACGAGCTGCGGCTCGCCGTCGTCCGTGCGCACGGTGACGAAGCTCTCCCTGACCTGCGGATGGAGGGCCAGGAGCGACTCGATCTCGCCGACCTCGATGCGGAAGCCGCGCAGCTTGACCTGCTGGTCGACCCGGCCGAGGTAGAGCAGCTCGCCGTCGGCGCGCAGCAGGCCCAGATCGCCGGTGCGGTACATGCGCGCGCCGGTGTCCCAGGGATCGGGCAGGAAGCGCCCGGCGGTGGCTCCCGGCTCGCCCAGGTAGCCGCGGCCGAGCCCGTCGCCCGCGATGTAGATCTCGCCCGGGCAGCCGGCCGGCAGCGGTTGCAGGTGACGGTCGAGCAGGTACACCCGCTGGTTCATCAGCGGCCGGCCGATGGGCGGGATGACGCCCGGGGCCAGGTCGGCCGGCACGAGGGTGTGGCAGGTCGAGCAGACGCTCGTCTCGGTGAGGCCGTAACCGTTGACGATGCGCGCGCTGCCGATGAGCTTGTCGACGTCGCCGGCGGCGAGCGCCTCGCCGCCCACCAGCAGCAGCCGCAGCCGCGGCAGCCGGTCGCGCCGGGCGTTGAGGCTCGCCATCATCGAGGGCACCGTCGAGACGATCGACACGTCGCGGCGGCCGATGAGGTCGACCAGGGAGGAGACGTCGAGCAGCTCGGCGCGGCTGGGCAGGACGAGGGCGCCGCCGGCGCAGAGCAGGGGGAAGATCTCGCCCACGAAGCTGGCGAAGCCGAGCGCGGTCAGGGGGAGAATGCGGTCCGCGGGCTCCGGCCGGTAGCTGTCGAGGAACGACGCCACCAGGTTGACCAGGTTGCGATGGGTCAGCAGCACACCCTTGGGCGTGCCGGTCGACCCCGAGGTGTAGATGACGCAGGCGAGGTTGGCCGCCGACGCCGCCGGGGCCAGGGGCGAGCCGGGCTCGCGGGAGATCTCCGGCCAGCCGCTGTCCACGGCAAGGACGGCGGTCCTGGGTCCTGCCGCTTCGACGAGGGGCCGCAGCCGCTCCTCGGTGACGACGAGCTCGGCCCCGGCGCTGGCAAGGAGCGCCGCCACCCGTCCGCGCGGCGTCTCCGGGTCGATGGGCAGATAGGCGCCGCCGGCCTTGAGCACGCCGATGAGGGCCACCATCAGGGCCGGCGAGCGCTCCAGGCAGACGC
>JBAPYB010000516.1:0-12794 GCA_049284515.1 Thermoanaerobaculia bacterium | reverse complement strand
GCTTGGGCGGAGGGGGCGTGGTTCAGGGCGCGGCAGGCCGCCAGGGCGGGGCCGTCCTCGCGGACCTCCAGGGCAAGGATGCCCTGGCCGGGAGCGGGGAGCAGCACATCGGTCGCGATCGGGTGGGCCGGCAGGTCCGTCAGGCCCAGGCGGGCGAGGCCAGCGCCGGCGAGGATGACGCCGCCGGCTCCCTGCTCGCGCCACTTGCGGATGCGGGTGTCGACGTTGCCGCGCAGGGGCTCGACGCGCAGGTCCGGCCGGCGCAGGAGAATCTGGGCCCGGCGGCGCAGGGCGCCGGTCAGCACCACGGCGCCAGCGGGGAGACCGTCGAGATCCTCCGCTAGCGTGCTCACCAGCACGTCCCGCGGATCGGCCCGCTCCGGATAGGCGGCCACCACGAGGCGAGCGGGCAGGCTCACGGGCAGGTCTTTGAGACTGTGGACGGCGAGGTCCAGCGAGCCGTCGAGCAGGCCGCTTTCGAGCTCCCGGGTAAAGAGCCCCTTGCCTCCCACCAGGGCGAGGTCGCCTGTCACCACGTCGCCGGTGGTGATCATCGGCACCAGCTCGACCGCGAGCCCGGGGTTGGCGGCCTCCAGGGCGCGGGCCATCATGCCGGACTGCGCCAGGGCCAGGGCGCTGCGGCGGGTCCCCAGGCGGAGGCGCAGGCCGGTGGCCCCCGGGGTCCCGTCAGTCGGTGGATTCGTCGTCATCCAGATGGAACAGCTCGCGCACCATCTCGAGCCGGGAAAGGTCGCCCGTGCCGCCGCCGCTGACACTGCCGTCGCGGGCCCGCAGCTTGGTGCTGGGGTGGTGAAGAATCTTGCGCACGAGCGACCGGGTGAGCCGCTCCAGCTCCTCGTGAGTCTCCTGGGGGAAGCGCGCGAGGGCCGCCTCCAGCTCCTGGCGGCGGATCTTCTCCGCCTGCTTCTGGAGCTGGGCGATGAGCGGCTCCGCCTCCAGGCCGCGAACCCAGGACCGGAAATGCACGAGCTCCTGCTCGATGATCTCCTCGACCTTGGGCACCTCCTCCTTGCGCCGCTTGAGGTTGCGCTGGATCAGGGTGTCCAGGGAGTCGACGGCGTGGAGGAAGACGTTCTCCAGGCTGCCGGCGCGGGGCTCGACGTTGCGCGGCACGCCGAGGTCCACCACCAGCAGCGGCCGCGAGGGGCGCTGCTTCATGGCCGCCTTGACGTGGGCGCGGGTGAGCACCGGCTCGTCGGCGCCGGTGGTGACGATCACCAGGTCCGCCGTGTGCAGCGCCTCCAGGCGGTCCTCGAAGGTGAGGATCTCGGCCATGGGGAGCTCCGCCTTGAGCTGCTGCGCCCGCTCCAGGCTGCGGTTGGCCACCTTGAGCTCGCGGGCGCCGCGCTCCACCACCGGCCGCGCCACCGAGCGGGCGATCTCGCCGGCGCCAATGAGCAGCACCTGGCACTCCTCGAGGCCGCGGAAGATGTTGCGCGCCAGCTCGACGACCGCATAGCCGAGGGAGACGGCGCCGGCGGTGATGGCCGTCTCCTGGCGCGCCCGCTTGCCGGCCGACGCGGCGCAGCGCAACAGACGCCGGAGGACGGGTCCCTCGGCTCCCACCGCCTCGGCCAGGGCCGACGCCTGCTTCACCTGGCCCAGGATCTCGGGCTCGCCGAGCACCATGGACTCGAGGCCGCTCGCCACTCCCAGAAGGTGCCGGGCCGCCTCGCCATTGCGTTTGACGTAGAGCCGCCCGGGCCGCTCCAGCTCCGGCACGCGATGCAGGAACACCATGTCGAGGACCGCGGAGTAGGCCCCCTCCTCGTCGCGCGGCTGGAGGTAGACCTCCGTGCGGTTGCAGGTCGAGAGGAGAAAGACCTCGGCGACCTCGTTGCGGGCGAGCAGATGGACCAGCATCTCCTCCGTCTCCTCCTTGCTGTAGGACACCTTCTCCCGCAGCTCGATGGGCGAGCAGCGGTAGTCGGTGCCGACGAGCAGCAGGGGAGGCTCCTGGCGGGAGCTTGCGGCCGGGCCGAGCCGAGGATCGCTCATGACGTCTAGAGGAATCCGTGGACCTTGGTGAAGAAGAAGTTGACGGCCATCAGCGAGAACAGAATGGCGCCGAAGCCCGCGAGGCTCGCGAGCGCCGTCTGCCGCCCCTGCCAGCGGCGCAACCGGCGCAGCAACAGGGCCGCGGCGTAGAGCACCCAGGTGGCCAGGGTGAAGAGGATCTTGGGATCGTGCAGCCACTGGTCGTGGTAGAGCCGGTTGGCCCAGATGGCACCGGACGCCACCGCTCCGGTGAGCGCCGCGAAGCCCACCAGCAGCGCGCCCATCATCATCCGCTCCAGCACCTCCAGCGGCGGCAGCTTGCCGTAGAAGGTGGAGAAGCGCCCCCCCTTCAGGTCGCGGTAGAGCTGGAGATAGAGAAAGCCGTAGCCGGCGGCGACCACGAAGGCGGTGTAGCCGAGCAGGGCGAGCAGCACGTGCACCGAGAAGAACGGATCGTGGAAGATGGCGCGGTCCGGCGGATTCGGCCGGGTCAGCACCGAGGCCAGGAGCTGGAAGAAGAAGACCAGCGACACCAGCCAGAAGCCGGTGGAGCGGGCCCGCCCGTGCCACTCCACGAAGACGTAGACCACCGCCACGAAGAAGGCCACCATCGAGAGGGCCTGCGACACCGTGGCGGCGGGGAACTGGTGCCGGTGGACCGTGAGGGCGACGAGACAGGCGAGGTGGAACAGCACGGCGCTGCGCAGGGCCGGCGTCGCCGTGCGCTCGGCCACGGGATTCGCCGAAAAGAAGAGGAAGCCATAGTCGACCGCCACCAGCAGGTACGCCAGCGGCAGCAGGATGGGCGCGATGTCGAGAAAAGTCTGCACGGCTCGTCCTCGGGCTCGAAACTCTTGGAGATGCTAGCACCTTCTGCACAGACCGCTCACCCCTTTTCCCGTTCTTGAGCTGCCCGGAAACGAGCTCTTGACGCCTCACGGCAAGCTTGCGGCCAGGCGTGTTGCGGAATCCCGAGCCGCGGCAGGCTTCTGCCGAGTCCCGCCAAGCTTGCGGGCTCCCCAGGCAAACTTGGCGCGCCCCGGCCAAGCCTGCCGCGGCTCGCTGCAAGCCTGTGCCGAGACGCGCAGAGCTTGCGGCGCCTTGGCACAGCTCGAGGCGCCTCGCGGCAAGCCTGCGACGTCCCGCCCAAGCTTGCGGGGACTGCGTCCAAGCTCGCGGCGGATCGCTCCAAGCTCACCTCGAGATGACGCAGACCCGAGACGGGGTGACGCAAGCCCGGGGCTCGTGCGCTCAAGCTTGCGGCGTCCCCCCGGCAAGTTGCCTGGCTTCGTTGCAGGCTTGGTCGAGGTCGCGCAAACTTGGCGCGAGGCGTCCCGAGTTTGAAAGGGAACGCCGAAAGCTCGTCGTGCCCCGATCCGGCCTCCCGCCGTCCCGGATCAGGCTGCCCATGGCCGGCAGAGCCCGGGGTCGTGGATCTGCAAGAGGAAATCTCCCTTGCCCCAGCTTGAATTCAGGAGTCCGGAATCCCGGAGCCGAGGCGACAAATCCGATCAGCGCACCACACTGCTCGTCATCGAGGGCCCAAACCCTTTCGTGGCCGGCCCACTCCGGGAACGCGTAGCGCGAAGAGATGGAGAAGGGCGGCAGCCCAGAGGTGTCAGGCTCCTATCTCACCTGGTTCGACAACGAGGTGGCCGAGGACACCCTCCGTGAACCGGAGCTTCCCTCCCCTGGAAGAAGGCGAAGACAGACCTGGGCCTCGCCTGACCGTGTATCGGGTGGAATTGCGCCCCGCGGCGACGCCTGATCTCCGCAAGCTTGAACCCGCGATCCGCGAGCAGCTTGGAGCTGCCATTGTCCGTGCGAGGCTGGCTTCGGGGCCCTGAAGGCAGGCATAGCGACTTGTGCATTTGCCGTCGGCGACCCGCGGCAAACCGGACGGATAAGCTTCCGCCGTCCAAGCGGCTTATCCGTCACAACCATGCGTATAAGCGCCCACTGGCCAGAGGCCGAGGAACCAGTACAAACCGCTGGCCCCAAGGGGCTTACCGCTTCGTGCTTCCGACTTCCCGGAATGCATAGCCTTGCCGGCTAACACTCTCCCCCTGGCCGCTTATCCGCACGCCCTACCGTACCGGGTCCGCAAGTACTCTCCCTTGAGAGGTTTGAGCCTTGGGCCTCCCGGAAATGCCCGGCGACTTATACGACACCCCGCCCTGGATGCTTAGGCGGCAATTCCACCCCATATTGACGAACACCAGCAATTGGCGTAGTGTGATAACTATCATAGCCAGAGCAAGATGCGTCGCCAGAAGCGTATCGGAGATGCCCTTCATCGGTTTGTCGCTAAGCATTCTGGAAGCTGGCGCATAAGCTCACCTAGAGTATCTGAAATGCTCCCGGGACCGTTGGAGGACTTCGGTCGACCTTGCAGGGAGGACTTCAGATAGACGCTTAAAGGTTGTGCGTTCGGATCTGGTTGGATCGACTGCTGATAGGGAGTCGCGATGGAAACCGTGAAACGCCACGAGAAGGAAGTCGGCGCGACCACTGAGGGGAAAGTCGTTGTGGACCAGCTATTGGACGCGCAACTCGTTGCTTTGGGCAGTCTGCAAGATTGGAGTAAGTGGCTGGTTGGCATCAACGCAGGGGTTCTCGGACTGCTGGTATTCGCGGCTCAGAGAATTGAGCATCCGGCACCAAAGGGAATCACCTATCTGATCTGTGCAATTATCTCATTCTGTGCATCGCTCACCATCGCCACTTGGCTCGTTGGCGCTGTGCCGGCCTTCATCATGCGTCTCAAAGCGCATGACGCATGGAGCAAGAAGATCTGGTGGATTGATTGGCGTGAGAAAAACATCTACGGCTTCAAGTACGGCTGCATACCCCTGCAGGTTTATGCGGTTCTCCAACACCTTGCCTTCGTGGCCGGCGTCATCCTGCTTACTGTCTCGTTAAGTTTAGCTCTTGGCGCTGGCCGACAATCGCCTAACACTGCTGCTCCAGTAGACCAGAAAGCTCCGAATTTGGGGGATAGAAGATATGCCTTTATGGACTGATCAAGTGCAGGCAATTTCAACAGCGATAGGCGTATTGGTTACTATAGGTGGATTCCTTCTTGTGTACCACCAAATCAGGCGAATAAGCCAGGCCAGTCGCGCGAGCGCTCATGCAGCCATCTTTGCTCACTGTCTGGAGCTTACTCGAGTAATGCTTGAAAAGCCTGAGGTTAAACCTTATCTGTCCGAAGGTAGGGAGCTTGCAGAGGGGGACCCTCTTTGCAAGGAAGTGGAGCTCGCCTGTGAAATGTTTGGCGACTTCTACGAACACGTTTCTCTGCAGCGCGAGAATTTGCCCGAACAATCCAGGGCTTGCTGGGATAAGGCAATAGCTTTCCGATACCAAAAGAACTCTGCCTTGCGTAACTATATCGACAAACATGAGTCCGTCTATGCGGTAGATCTCTTTGCTTCGATTGACAGAGGCAAGGAGTTGCTTGGCAGTTCTGTAACGGGAAAGCATTGACAGATGATCGGGTGCTGTTAGCGTTAACTGCTGCCCAGCACTGTTTGGGTTAGCATCTTAGGCCAATGAGGGCGATGAACGGCACAACCCTAGCGCTGCACCGGACGGCAACCGCGCTCCGCGCGTTTGCCGCACGGTGAGCTTCAAGGGCGTTAGGCGCTAGGCTGTAGTGTATACAGGGTAGATCGCGAGTGCAGCCATGGTTAGGCAGATCTATCATCGGCTTCCTGGTGAACCAATCTGGAAGCATGTCAGTCGCTTAATTACAATGTCCTTGATCTCTCGTGTAGCTCTTCGGACGATGGAAGCAAAGGAAGACACTAAATTTCACGAGGTTAATTGCGCGTCATTTCTGACGAGAAGCAAAGACAACCAGATTGCTGCTAAGACTTTGCGTTCGGCTCTAGATAAACTTTTAGGAATGTGGAGTTGGAAGGAGGGCGAGGGAGGGGAGTGGTATGGTCCAGAAACGCGTCCTGGCGACGAATTGAGTAGCCACATGCATTTCACTGAAACTTGCTTTGTGCAGTTCATGATATCCTGGCAGCCTCTGCTCGATGCAGTAGCGGGTTTAATCTGGAGCTTTCTCCTGCTTAGCGGTATGGAGTCGCAGCAACGCTTCACCAGCATGTTTTCGCTAGTAAGGTTTGCGGAGAAGAATGCTTGGCCCGATACTTATGAGAAGATGCGAGAAATTCTGGTGAAGGGACTTAAGTGGTACATTACTGACGCACGGGTTCTACGTAACCAGTTGGTCCATAATGAACGATTTGTGGCCATTGTGCCTCGTCTAAATAGTCCTGGCACGGCAATAGAGCTCAAGAAAATTGGTGATGAGGACACTCACGAGCGATTTGCGTTGGAAGAATATGTTTCGACACTATATAAGAACTACTTGCTCTTTGCCGTTGGGACTGCCGAAGCTGCCGAGGCTATAGGCGGTAGGCTTAATACTACGATTCTATGGAAGGAGCAGTGAATGGACCACGCAAAAAACAAGGACGCGCCTAACACCATCGATCCCAGGAAAGGTGCCAGGCTCGTCGCGGCCCACAGGCCGACACCGCGAAAAAAGCGCCCTTGGCAGGGCGGTTGAGGATGGATGGGTGCATGGGTCCCAGGGTTCGCACCCTGGGCTATGGGTCTGCCGCCCTCCGGGCTGGTGTCGGAGCCTTTGGGCCGCGTACCCTGAGCTTGTGCGTTCCCGTTGCGTTCCTGGGGCGATGCCCCAGGCTTCTTAAGGATCTCGGCCCTTCAGGCCTTTGGGCGCAACGCCGTGGTGCCCGGGGAATCTCGTCGCCACAGTCGAGATATCCTCGAGGATCGAGAGGGGAGTCGAGGAGCACGATGAAAAACCTCAAGAGAAAACCGCAGGACGAAGGCGAGGACCGGGAACCCGATCCGTTCACGCCGGAGCAGCGGGAGCGGCAGCGGCAAGCTGGCGCCCTGGTGAGGGCGTGGATGCAGGAGGAAGACGGCTATGACGCCGAGGTCTGGCCGCTTCTTGAACAAGAGCTGAGACACTGAGCATACTCCCGGACCAAGAATGCCGCCGCTCACCTGTCGAGCGGGCCATCAAGGACCGCAGGGACGACAAGGACAGCAAAATGGCGGCTTGAAGTCCCCTTCAGGGGGCGCTGTTACCAGCCCCGGCATTTATGCCCGGGCGGAGGTGGGCGCCGCGACTCCTTTCCGCTCCTTGCCCCCCTTCCTCCCGTCTGTTAGTGTCCGCTGCGCTCTGCGCTGCCGCAGGGCCGGGATTCTATTGCTCTGAACAAGGTGGGATGCATGGCCAATGTCGTCATCGTGGGGATGCAGTGGGGGGACGAGGGGAAGGGGAAGATCGTCGATCTTCTCTGCCCGGCGTTCGACGGCGTGGTGCGCTACCAGGGGGGCCACAACGCCGGCCACACGGTGAAGTTCCGCGACCGCCACTTCTCTTTGCAGCTCATTCCGTCGGGCATCCTGCATGCGGACATGGTGTGCGTGCTCGGCAACGGCATGGTGGTGGCGCCGGACGCGCTGCTCTCCGAGTTGGGCCGGCTCTACGAGGCCGGCGTCCGGTTCGACGGCCGGCTGTTCATCTCCAACCGCGCGCACGTGCTGTTGCCCTGTCACGCTCAACTCGACAAGGCGCGGGAGGAGGCGCGGGGCGCGGGGCGCATCGGCACCACGTCGCGGGGGATCGGCCCGGCGTACGAGAGCAAGGCCTCGCGCTTCGGTCTACGGATGGTGGACCTCTTCGCTCCGGACCTCGAAGAGCGGCTGCGCGTCCTCCTCTCCCGCGTCCAGGTGGAGCTGACGAGCCTGGGCGGAGAGTCGCTGCCGTCGCCGGCCGCCTACTCCGACCAGTGCCGGCAGTGGGGCGAGCGGCTGAAACCCAGTCTGCGCGACACCGAGCAGCTCCTGAACGGCTGGATCAAGGACGGGAAATGCCTCCTGTTCGAGGGGGCGCAAGGGGCGTTGCTGGACATCGACCACGGCACCTACCCGTTCGTCACGTCGTCGAATTCCACGACCGGCGGTGCCTGCACGGGCACCGGCGTGCCGCCGACGCGGATCGACGGCGCCATGGGGGTGCTCAAGGCCTACACCACGCGGGTCGGCGGCGGCCCGTTCCCCGGCGAGCTGACCGATGCGATGGGCGAGTTCCTGCGTCACCGCGGCAACGAGTTCGGCACCGTCACCGGCCGGCCGCGGCGCTGCGGCTGGCTCGACACGGTGGCGGCTCGCTACAGCCAGCTCCTGAACGGTGTCAGCACGGTGGCATTGACCAAGCTCGACGTGCTCGACGAGCTCGACGAGATCCCTGTCTGCGTGTCCTACAAGCTGCACGGCGAGACTCTGCGGGATTTCCCGCCGGACCGCCGCAGCCTGGAGGCCGCCGAGCCGGTGCTGCGCACCTTCAAGGGCTGGAAGCGTCCGACCGTGGGCATCCTCGAATGGCCGGACCTGCCGCGGGAGGCCCGCGACTACGTCGACTTCATCGAGCAGGAGATCGAGGCGCCGGTGACCCTGGTTTCCACCGGCCCCCGCCGCGAAGAGACGATCGTCCGCGATCAGCCGGACCTCGACCGCCTCACCTCCGGCCGCCTGGGCAAGGTGCTGGAGCAGCGCTGAGCGGGGCCAGCCAGCAAGCCGGGAGGTTTGGGCTATACTGCCCGCCCTGAGGGCCGTTAGCTCAGTTGGTAGAGCAGCGGACTTTTAATCCGCGGGTCGTGGGTTCGAGCCCCACGCGGCCCACCAGCAAGTCGAATTCCGAATGCTTTCCCGCGTTCGGCCTCACCCACCCTGCCACGTTCCGGTACAGACCCGCAGCGGGTCTAGTACCAAGGCTTGGCCTGAGCGTCTTGAAGGATTGGTGGACGTCATCAGACTGTAACAAAATGTGATTATGGCATAGAGAAAGCTCACAAGAGTCAATAAGATCCGTGGCTTTTGTCCCCTTCTCTCAAGCTTCAAGCACTACACTAGATGCGTCTGGTCCAGACGCAGGAGCGGGTAGCCGAACTTTGAGTCATCCAGCAGCACCTCTCGTTTCGAAAGACTGGGTATAGAAGAGAGAAGGATCATGCGAATGGCATGGTCGTTGGGTGGGTCTTTCTTGAAATGGAGCCCATCATGAGCCGAGATATGAGCCCAAGATACTCCCCGGAGGCGACTTTGGTCGAGGTGTTGCGCGGCCGCGCCGAGCGCCGGGGAGAGGACCTCGCCTACACGTTCCTGGTGGACGGCGAGTCGGTGGAGTCCGATCTCACCTATGCCGAGCTGGACCGGCGGGCCCGCGGGCTCGCCGCGACCCTGGCGCAGGAGGGGATCGGCGGCGGGGCGCGGGTGCTCCTCCTCTATCCCCCGGGGCTCGACTACGTCGCCGCCTTCTTCGGTTGCCTCTACGCCGGCGCGGTGGCGGTACCGGCCTATCCGCCGCGGTCGCGCCGTCCCTCGGCGCGGCTCCAGTCCATTCAGGAGAGCGCCGGAGCCAAGGCGGTGCTCTCCACCGGGGCCGTGCTCGCCGGCCTCGAGCGGCAGTTGCCGCGCCACCCGGACGTGCTCTGGCTGGCGGCCGAAGGAGTCGAGCTGGAGAAGGCGGCGGAGGAGTGGAGGGACCCTGGAGTGGGGGAGGAGGCGCTCGCCTTCCTCCAGTACACCTCGGGCTCGACGGCGGCCCCCAAGGGGGTCATGCTTCGTCACGCCAACCTGCTCGCCAACCTGGAACAGATCCGCCTCTCCTTCGCCCAGACGCCGGAGGAGCGAACGGTCATCTGGCTCCCGCCCTATCACGACATGGGGTTGATCGGCGGCATCCTCACTCCCCTCTACGCCGGCAACCCGGCCGTCCTCCTCTCCCCGGTCTCCTTCCTCCAGCGGCCCCTGCGATGGCTCCAGGCGATTTCCCGCTACCGCGGGACGACGAGCGGCGGCCCGAACTTCGCCTATGACCTCTGCGTCGAGAAGACGGATGAGGAGGAGCGGCAGAAGCTCGACCTTTCGAGCTGGACCCTGGCCTTCAACGGCGCCGAGCCGGTGCGCGAGGCGACCCTCGAGCGGTTCGCCGCGGCTTTCGCCCCGTGCGGCTTCCGCAAGGAGGCGTTCTTTCCCTGTTACGGGCTGGCCGAAGGGACCTTGCTATCGGCGTCCGTCCGGCGCGGCCGGGGCGCCACGGTGGGCGTCTTCGCGGCCGGCGAGCTGGAGCGGCACCGTGCCGTGGCCGTCGATCCCCAGTCCCCAGAGACGGAGAACGCCGGCGCCCGCGTCCTGGTCGGCAGCGGCACGGCCCCCGAGGGCGCCCGGCTTCTCGTCGTCGACCCTGAGTCGGGCGTACCCTGCGCCCCGGGCGCGGTGGGGGAGATCTGGATCGCCGGCCCGGCCGTGGCCGCCGGCTACTGGGGTCTGCCCGAGGCGACGGAGGCGAGCTTCGGGGCCCACACGGCCTCCGGCGACGGCCCCTTCCTGCGCACGGGCGACCTCGGGTTCCTCGGCGATTTTGGGGAACAACGCGGCGAGCTGTTCGTCACGGGCCGCAGCAAGGACCTCATCATCCTGCGCGGCCGCAACCACTATCCGCAGGACGTCGAGCTCACCGTCGAGCGGAGCCACGCGGCGCTGCGCCCCGGCTGCGGCGCCGCCTTTTCCGTTGAAGAGGAGGGCGAGGAGCGGCTGGTGGTGGTGCAGGAGGTGCGGCGGGAGCACCGGGGGGACGATCCCGCGGAGCTGGTGGCCGCCATCCGGCGGGCAGTGGCGGACGAGCACGAGGTGCAGGTCCACGCCGTCGTCCTGCTGCGGCCGGCGACGATCCCCAAGACGACGAGCGGCAAGATCCAGCGCGCCGCCTGCCGCGCCCGCTACCTCGATGGGACGCTCGACGCGCTCGGCGCCTGGCGTGCCCCGGTCGCCGCGGAGGTGACCGCCGCGGAGACGGTCGCCGCGGAGGAGCCCGCCGCGGAGCCAGCCGATCTCGGGACGCCCGAGGGGGTACGCCGCTGGCTGGCCGCCGAGGTCGCGGCGCGGGCCGGAATGACTGCCGCGGAGATCGAGCTCGACCAGCCGCTCGGGCACTATCCGCTCGACTCGCTCGCCGCCATGGAGCTGATGCATGCCGTCGAATCGCGGCTCGGGGTGGTGCTCTCCATGGAGAGCTTCTTCGCGGGGGCGAGCCTCGGCGAGCTGGCCGACACGATCGTGGCGCGGGCTGCGGCGGCGCCGGCGAGCGTCCTCCCCCTCTCGGAGCCCGGACGCGAGGAGGGCGACCACCCCCTGTCGCGCGGGCAGCAGTCGCTCTGGTTCCTCCATGCCCTCGACAGCGAGGGCGCGGCCTACAACGTGGCATCCGCCGTGCGCATCCGCGGCGAGCTCGACGTCGCCGCGCTGCGGGCGTCCTTCGCCGCCCTGATCGAGCGCCATCCCGCGCTGCGCACCACCTTCCCCACGGCCTGGGGCGAGCCGGTGCAGCGGGTCCACCCGGCGGGGGAGGTCGGGTTCGATCTCGCGTTCGACGAGGTGGACGCCCAGGGCTGGAGCGACCACCGGCTGGCCGACTACCTGGCGGCCGAAGGGCAGCGTTCGTTCGACCTCGAGAACGGCCCCCTGATGCGGGTCGTCCTCCTCACCCGCTCGGCCCTGGAGCACGTGCTGCTGCTGTCGATGCACCACATCATCACCGACTTCTGGTCGCTCGGCCTGCTGCTCGACGACCTCGCCCTTCTCTATCCGGCCCTGCGGCATCAGGAGAGGCTGGAGCTGCCGTCGCCGGGGCTCCTCTACACCGACTACGTGCGCTGGCAGGAGGAGATGCTCGCCGGCGCCGAGGGCGAGCGGCTGTGGGAGTACTGGCGCTCCCGGCTGGGCGGCGAGCTGCCGATCCTCGACCTCTATACCGACCGGCCCCGGCCGCGGGTGCAGACCCACACGGGGGCGGCGCTCCAGCTCCACCTCCCCGCCCATCTCTCGGACCGCCTGCGGGAGCTGGGGCGCGAGCGCGAGACGACCCCGTTCGTCACCCTGCTCACCGCCTTCGAGGTGCTCCTGCACCGCCATACCCGCCAGGACGACATCCTCGTCGGCACGGTCACCGCGGCCCGCACGCGCGCCGGCTTCGCGCGCACCCTGGGGTATTTCGTCAACCCGCTCGTGCTGCGGGCCGATTTCAGCGCCGGGAATACCGGGGACGCCGGGGATACCGGGGAACCGGGCTTCGCCGGCCTCCTCGCCCGCACCCGCGCCGACGCCCTGGGCGCCTTCGAGCACCAGGACTTCCCCTTCCCGCTGCTGGTCGAGCGTCTGCAGCCGGAGCGCGACCCCGGCCGCTCGCCCGTCTTCCAGGTCATGTTCGTCCTGCAGAAGGCGCAGCTCGCGGACGGCCAGGAGCTCACCGCCTGCGCCCTGGGCGAGCCCGGGGCCCACGCCGACGTCGGCGGGTTGCGCCTCGAAGCCGCGCCGATGGAGCAGCGCATCGCCCAGTTCGACCTCACGCTCACCATGGGCGAGGTGGGGGAGGCCTTCGTCGCCTCCTTCGACTACAACGACCAGCTCTTCGACGCCGCCACGGTCGCCCGCTGGAGCCGCCACTTCGAGCGGCTGCTCTCCGGCATCGTCGCCGATCCGGCCACCCCGGTCTCGGAGCTGTCGCTCATCTCGCCGGAGGAGGAGCGCCAGCTCACCGCGGTGTGGAACGACACCTGGGTCGAGTACCGGCACGAGGCCACGCTGGCCGAGCTGCTCGCCGAGCAGGCGGCGCGGACCCCCGAGGCCACCGCCCTCCTGTTCGGCGACGAGCAGCTCTCGTACGG
>JBAPYB010000515.1:0-2639 GCA_049284515.1 Thermoanaerobaculia bacterium | reverse complement strand
ACCGGGGACTCAGCCGGCGGCGGCTCAGGCTCCGGCGCGGGCTTCGGCGAGGCTTGGGCCGGCACCTCATCCTGCCTCGGCTGCCCCGGCTGCCCCGCTTTACCCGGTTTCTTGCCGGCCTTGTTCTCCTTGGAGTCGAAGAACTCCAGGTTCTCCAGGTTCTGCCCTTCCTGCTTCGGCTGAGTCTCGGGCGGCGGCGTATTGCGGGCGATCTGCTCCTGGGCCCGGACCGTGCTCTCGCGGCCGATCCAGACCCCCGAGAAGAACGCGGACAGCAGGCAGACGAGGAGGACGACGAACGCGACGACCACCTGGCGGTTGGTCAGCGCGATCTCGTAATAGCTGGGCTCGTGCGGTTCGGACACTTCGTTTCAGGCCCTCTACAGGTTCTTGGTAAACGCCTTGATGAGATCGATCGGGAACGGGAAGATGATGGTGGAGTTCTTCTCCGCCGAAATCTCGGTCAACGTCTGCAAATAGCGGAGCTGCAGGGTCACCGGGTTTCCCGAGACGATCTGGCCCGCCTCGGCCAGCTTCACCGAAGCCTGGAGCTCGCCCTCGGCATGGATGATCTTAGCGCGCTTTTCGCGCTCCGCCTCGGCCTGCTTCGCCATCGCCCGCTGCATCTCCTGCGGCAGGTCGATGTTCTTCAGCTCCACCATCGACACCTTGATGCCCCAGGGCTCGGTGTGCTGATCGATGATCGACTGGAGCTGGGAGTTGAGCTTGTCGCGCTCGGAGAGCAGGTCGTCGAGCTCTGCCTGGCCGAGCACCGAACGCAGAGTGGTCTGCGCGAGCTGGCTGGTGGCCAGCAGGTAGTTCTGCACCTCGACGATGGCGCGCTGCGGGTCGACCACCCGGAAGTAAACGATGGCGTTGACCTTCACCGACACGTTGTCGCGGGTGATGATGTCCTGCGGCGGCACGTCGTGGACGATGGTCTGCATCGAGACCTTCACCATGGTCTCGAACGGCCAGAAGATGAGCACCAGGCCGGGTCCCTTCGGATGGTGTCCCAGCCGGCCGAGCCAAAAGGTGACGGCCCGCTCGTACTCCTTGAGCACGTTCACCCAGCGGGAGAACAGGAAGATACCGATGAGGACGATGAAAAACGCTCCGAATCCGAATGGCATGGGTTTCACCCCTTCCCTTGACTTTTAGATTGCTCTCCGGCGATGCGGGCGCACCGTCAGCAGGAGACGCTTCACGGCCACGACCTCGACCTCTTGCCCCGCGGCCACGGGCTCCGTCGCCTCGGCGTCCCAAAGCTCGCCGTGGACGAATACCGTTCCCCGCGGCGCCAGCTCCGAACGGGCCACGCCCGTCTCCTGGACCAGCCCTTCCATTCCCGTGCGCACCGGCAGCCGCCGGGCGCGCAGCGACATCCAGATCAGAAAGCCGACGACCAGGACCGTGAAAGCAGTCAGCATGGCGATCAATTCCACGCTCACCCGCAGCGCCGGCTCGGGCGTATTGAACAGCATCAGCGAGCCCAGGATGAGACAGATCACTCCCGCCACGGCGAGGCCGCCGTAGCTGGTGACCTTGATCTCCAGGACGAAAAAGACCATCGCCAGCACCAGGAGGGCGAGACCCGCGTAGCTGACCGGCAGCACCGACAGGCCGTAGAACGACAGGATCAGGCAGATGGCGCCGACCACGCCGGGCAGGATGGCTCCCGGGTGCATCAGCTCGAAGAGCATGCCGAGCGAGCCGAGGCCGAGCAGCATATAGGTGATGTTGGGATCGGCCAGCACGCTCAGGAAGGAGCGCACAGGCGACATCTCGAAATTCCGCACCACGGCGCCCGCGGTGTGCAGGGTCGTGGTCGTCGCTCCTCGCTTGATGACGCGGCCGTCGAGGGCCTTGACGAGCGCCGGTAGGTCGGGAGCCACGAGGTCGATGAGCTTGCCGTCGAGCGCCTCCTGGGCCGAGAACGACCGGCTCTGCACCACCGCGGCCTCGGCGAGCTTGAGGTCGCGGCCGTTGCGCAGGGCGAGCGAGCGGATGTTGGCCGCCGAGTCCTCCTCCACCTTCTTGCCGAGGATGCCGGGGATGTCCTCGCCTTGGCCCCCCACCGGGTGGGCCGCCCCGGTGTTGGTGCCGGGCGCCATGGCGGCCACGTCGGCGGACATCAGGATGTAGAACCCGGCCGAGGCTGCCCGGGCACCGCTGGGAGCCACGTAGACCACCACCGGCGTGCGCGCCCCCAGGATGGCGGAGGTGATGTCGTGCGTCGAGGTCATCAGGCCGCCGGGAGTGTCCAGCTCGATCACGAGCGCCGCCGCGCCCGCGCGGTCCCCCTCCTTGACGGCATCCGCGATGAGCTCCGCCGACACCGGATGGATCGCCGACTTCACCGTCACCACCAGCACCTCGGAAGGGGCCGGCGCCGCGGGAGCCGCCGGCAAAGCCGCTACCAGCGGCGCCAGCAACGCGAGAAGGCTGAGAACGAGAATTGGGACGGCCGCGGAGCGGGGGGCGGGGCGGGAAGGGTTGGAGCGACGCATAGTCTTTTCAGGAGTATAGCAGGGGGCAGAAACGCACCCATCTTCCCTCTCCCAAGGATCCTTGATGCTTAGGGTAGGGGCGGGTCTGGACGGGCGGGAGGGGGCGCGACCCGCCCTGCACCGGCAGGA
>JBAPYB010000514.1:0-13008 GCA_049284515.1 Thermoanaerobaculia bacterium | reverse complement strand
GCCCTCTCCATCTCCGGCCTGCCCACGGACCGTTTCCTCGTGCTGGGTTTCCTCCCCCGCCGCCCGGCCAAGCGGCGGTCGGCGCTCCAGGAGCTGCGCCGCGAGCGGGCGACGCTGGTCTTCTTCGAGGCCCCTCACCGCATGCTCGAAACCCTGGCGGACCTCGAAGACCTCCTCGGCGACCGCCAGGCCGTGCTGGGCCGCAACCTCACCAAGGAGCACGAGCAGGTGCTGCGGGGCCGCATCGCCGAGCTGCGCGCCGTCCTCGCCGCCCAGGAGTTCGTGGCCGGCGAGCTGACCCTCGTCGTGGCGGGCGCCGAGGAGGAGGACGGCGAAGCCTGGCCCGAGGCGGCCGAGCGCGCCGTCGAGCGCCTCCTCGCCGAGGGGCTCCCCCCCAGCCAGGTGCAGGGCATCGTCAGCGACGTCTTCCAGTTGAGCCGCAAGAGCGTGTACCGGCGGATCCTGGAGGGCAGGCGGGAGAGCGATGGGAGAAGAGGGCCGGGGTGATGAGGGTCTTGGGCGGGGAGATCCCCCCTTACTTCTTCACCGGCTCGGCCTTGATGTTCATCAGCTTGAACGGCTGGGTGCCGTACCGCTCGAGCTCGAGCTGCCCCTTGTCGTTGAACTTCGCCGAGGCGGCGGCGACCAGCGTCCCCTCGCCCTTGCCCTTGGCATCGAGCCGGATCTCGATGATGCCGAACGGATAGTCGGCCGACCGCAGGCTGTTGCGCGCCTCGAAGAACTGGACCGGCCGGTCGGTGAAGGCGCGCACGATGCGCCCTTGCGGCGAGGGGATCGAGCGCGCGAAGACGATGGGATAGCCGAGCTGGCTGCCGATCCGCACCCAGCCCGTTTCCTTGGCGTCCCAGAACGTCTTGAGCAGCCCGTCCTGTCCCTTTTCCTTGAGCGTCTTGAGGTAGGCGAGCGCCTCCTCCTCGGTGCCCCAGCGGTCCACCTGCAGGGTGAAGAAGGTCGCCGTGCCGCGCGTGACCTGCGGCGTGTCGACGATGACGCCGCGGAAACTCTCGGCGCGGACTGCGCCCCGGCGGCGGCGCCCGCCAACAGCGACGCCAGTGCCCAGACTGTAACGTGACGGATCATGATGTCCTCCGCCTCAGTAGGAGAAGCGTGCGTAGAGCTGAGCGCCGCTGAGCGTCAGGTCGAGCGCGCCGTTGAGCGCGGCGTTCCGGAAGGGAACTTCGGCTCTCCGGCCGGCTTCGCGGACGCGGCGGGCAGGGTCTGGTTCGGCACTATCGCCGGCACCGTCTCCTTCGATTCGGCGGCGTTCCCTTTCGACAAGGTCCACCCCGCGATCCGCATCGAGCGCGTCGCGGTGGACGGCGCGCGCCGCCCACCCATGCCGCGGATGGAGCTGCCGCCGGGCACGGCGCGCGTCCGGCTCGACTACACGACGTTCGCGCGCGTCGCCCCCGCTATCGCCCTGATCGCCGTGATCGCCCTCGGCTGGCCCGGCTCGGCGCGCACGGTGTCGCTCTTCTCCGACAGCAACAGCGAGGCGTCCGCCTTGGCGAGAGTCAGGGCCAGCGACTGGTAATACTGCGCTACGACCTCGTCGCCCACCTTGACCTCGGCCAGGTTCTTGACCTCCTCCCCCACGTCCACGGGGAACACAGTGCCCTTTCGGGCCCTTCAGCCGGACCTCGCGCTTGGCGAGGTCGATGGCCACCACGGTGGCGCGGACCTCGGTCAGCCGCCGGGCCGTCATCTTGCCGCCGCCCACCTGCACCTGGGTCTCCGCGGTTTGAGCCCGGGCCGCGGCGGCGGCCAGCGCGGCGCCCACGGCGAGCACTGCTACGACGAACAGCTTCGCTTGCTTTGACATGGTCTCTCCTCTTTCATGGTCGTTGTTTTCGTTCGGTTGGTGTTCTCGCGCGCAGGCCCCGGCCAGGGTCTCGCGCTTGACAGCCATAAACAGGATGTTTATGCTTGGCCTCGTGATCCGGACCTTCGGCGACAGCGAAACGGAGCGCTTCTACGCCACGGGCAAATCCCGGCGAATGCCGGCCGAGATTCGGATGCGCGCAGCCATGCGGCTCATTCAGTTGAATGCGGCCACCCGAATCGAGGATTTGCGGCTGCCGCCTTCCAACCGGCTGGAGCCGTTGCGCGGCGATCGTGCCGGTCAGTGGAGCATGCGCATCAACAGTCAGTGGCGCGTGTGCTTCCGGTTCGAGAACGGCGATGCATTCGACGTCGAGATCGTGGATTACCACTGAGGAGACAGCATCATGGCCAAGCAGGGCTTGCCTGCCATTCATCCGGGCGCATTCCTGGCGGAAACGCTGACGGAGCTGGGCGTCTCCCAGGCGGCGTTCGCGCGCGCCGTCGGGGTGTCGTCGATGCGGATTTCGCATGTAGTCAAGGGCGCGCGTCCGGTGACGGCTGAGCTGGCCCTGCTGTTTGGACGGGCACTTGAACAGTCGCCGCAATACTGGCTCAACCTCCAAGCCGACTACGACCTGAAAACCGCCGAAGCCAGCATCGGGCCACGTTTGCTCGCCATTCATTCCGTCACCCACGCGTAGCTCTTCATTTGACGAAGATCTTGCTCAGCAATTCATTTGGGGAACAGGAACGTGACGACGAAGCGCAGGCCCCAGTCGGGACCTCCGTCCGGCTTCTCGGCGTAATAGCGCCCGCCGAGGGTGAGCTGCAGGGGCGACCGCACGCCGATTACCTGCGTGATGACATCTATGAGCTCCGGGCCAAACATCAGGGAGTGAACTACCGGCTGCTGTACTTCTTCCACGGGCAAAGCGCGATCGTCCTAGCCCATGGGGTTGTGAAGCAGCAGCCGGCGGAGGCAGGCGTTTGACGCTGACCCCGAGGGCCACACGCACAAGGAGACATGATGGCCAGCAAGAAGCCTCGTCCGACTTCGAACGCGGTGGAGATCCTCCATCGCCGGTACGTCACTGACCGTCCGGACCAGGAAGCAGCTCTCGAAGAGGCACGCCTCAACGCGGCAATCGCACAGGAAATTTACGACCTGCGCACGAAGGCCGGACTGACTCAGAAGCAGCTCGCTGACCTCGTGGGTACCACGCACTCGGTCATCTCCCGGCTCGAGGACGCAGACTACGCCGGGCACTCGATCAAGATGCTCCAACGCATCAGCGCAGCGCTCCACTACCGCCTCCAGGTGCGCTTCGTGCCGGTTGGCGCACGGCGCAAGGTGCCTGCGTAGGCTGGCGGCTTCAGAACAGGGCCTGGAGACGCAGCAGGACTTTGTTCTGGACGTCGGACGTGCCGCCCAGGTCGGTGCGCAGATAGTCGAGCTGGAGCTTCAGGTTGTGCCCCTTGATGTAGTAGTTCAGGCCTGCCGTGTCCGCGCTCACGCCGCCTCCGGCGGCCTGCCGCGAAGGGTCGAACGTTTCATACTTGAGCACGGCCTGGAGCTTCTGCGGCACCAGGTACCAGCCGCCCTCTACGTACCAGCCGTCGGAGTCGAAGCTCGCCGCCGGCCGCCGGTTCGTGGGCTCGAAGTGAACCCGCAGGTACTCCGCCCAGAGGAAGAAAGGGCCGATCTCCACCTGGCTGTCGACGCCGAAACCGTGGCGCTTGCCGGTGAAAAGGTTGTCCTTGTCCGGCGTGGCGGGTGTCGTGTCGAAGCCGAGGTCGGGGAGCGACTGGAGCGTATCCTCCGACTGGAAGGCGTTGCCGCCGATCGACCAGCTCCCCTCTCCGCCGAGCACCTGCCCCTTCCAGGGGATGGCCGCGAGCCGTTCGGCCCACAGGAACTTGCCGTCGTCGTTGCCGCTGTTGTTCACGCCGTTGCCGTTGAACACCCCCACCGCGTAGGAGAGGCGCTTGTCCGACAGGTCCCCGTTCAACTGGGCCCCGACCTGGCGATTCAGCGTCAGCCGGTCGTTCACCAGGCTGCGCTCGAGGGTCGGCAGCCGTGGATCGGCATAGAGCTGCTCGAAGCCGAACGGCGTCTTGAACTGGCCGGCGCGGAAGTTGGCGAAGGCATACCGGTTCCAGTTGACGTAAGCGTCCGTCAGTTGGGCCCGCAACAACGTGGTGTCCCCGACGGTCCCCGAGACCTCGAGCTCGAGGCGGAAATCGAAGTGCTCGGCAAACGTCCCCGTGGCATTCAGACGGCCGCGGCGCAGATAGAAACGGTCCTCCCCCGTGGCGGGAAACCGCGAATCTCCCCGGTCGCCGTCCTCGAACTGCACCTGCACCAGGCCGCCGATCGTCAGCGACGTCTCGCCGCCCGCGGCCTGCACGGTGATACCTCCCTTCTCCTGGCCAAAAGCGGCCGCCGCCAGAAACGCCAGGGCACACCCCGGCCACACCCTGCGAAGCATGGGCTTCATGAGAATCTCCTCCAGAGACCGTAGGTTGCCGGACCGCAAAAACGAGGAGGAGACTAGCAACGG
This sequence comes from Thermoanaerobaculia bacterium, assembly GCA_049284515.1. GTDB lineage: Bacteria > Acidobacteriota > Thermoanaerobaculia > Multivoradales > UBA5704 > DATARR01. Next base: position 8,602 of record JBAPYB010000514.1, on the reverse strand, counting down.
CCGATATGTTTCGTCAAGTATATCGGGCGCTTCCCAAGCGATGACGCCTACTTCGGCAGCGCCTCCACCAGCGACTGCACGGCCGCCGCCGACTTGTCGAGCTGGGCCTGCTCCTCAGGGCTCAGCTCGAGCTGCACCACGCCCTCCATGCCGCCGCGGCCGAGCCTGCAGGGCACGCCGATGAACAGGCCCCGGTGGCCGTACTCGCCTGCGAGGTAGACGGCGCAGGGGAGGATCTTCTTCTTGTCGTGGAGGATGGCCGCCACCATCTCGTAGGCGGAGGCGCCCGGCGCGTAGTAGGCGGAGCCCGTCTTGTAGTAGTTGACGATCTCGGCGCCGCCGTTCTTGGTGCGGTCGTTGATCTTGCCGATCGTCTCGGCGTCCAGGAGCTGCGGCAGGGGGATGCCGTTGACCGTGGCATAGCGGGGCAGCGGCACCATGGTGTCGCCGTGGCCGCCGAGCACGAAGGCGTCGACGTCCTCCACCGAGACGTCGAGCTTCTCGGCGATGAACCAGCGCATGCGGGCGGCGTCGAGCACGCCGGCCATGCCGATCACCCGCTCGCGGGGGAAGCCGGAGACGCGGCGGGCCACCTCGCACATGGCGTCGAGCGGGTTGGTGACGACGATGAGGATGGTCTCCGGCGAGCGCGACACGAGCTGGCGCACCACCTCGGAGACGATCTCCGTGTTCTTCGCCAGCAGGTCGTCGCGGCTCATGCCGGGCTTCCTGGCGAGGCCGGCGGTGACCACGCAGACCTGCGAGCCGGCGGTGGCGTCGTAGTCGCCGCCTCCCGAGATGCGGGCGTTGAAGCCCAGCACGGGGGCCGACTCCATCATGTCCAGGGCCTTGCCGGTGGCGAGCTCGGCGGCGACGTCGACCATCACCACGTCGGCCACGTCGGCCTGGGCGATCAGTTGGGCGCAGGTGGCGCCGACGTTGCCGGCGCCCACCACGGTGACTTTGTAACGCATCGAAAAATTCTCCTAAAGGTTTTCGAGGATCGCGCCCGCGAACGCCGAGGTGCCGAGGAGGGTGGCGCCCTCCATCTGCCGCTCGAGGTCGTAGGTGACCCGCTTCTGCTCGATGGTCCTGGCGAGCGCCCGCTCGACGGCGTCGCCCGCCTCGCCCCAGCCCAGCCAGCGCAGCATCATGACGCCGGAGAGGATCAGCGAGCCGGGGTTGATCATGTCCTTGTCGGCGTACTTGGGCGCCGTGCCGTGGGTGGCCTCGAAGACGGCGAAACCGTCCCCCTCGTTGCTGCCGGGGGCCATGCCGAGGCCGCCCACCTGGGCCGCCAGGGCGTCGGAGAGGTAGTCGCCGTTCAAGTTGGTGGTGGCGAGGACGTCATACTCCTCGGGGCGCAGCAGCACCTGCTGGAAGGTGGAGTCCGCGATGCGGTCCTTGATCAGGATCTTCCCGGCCGGCGGCTCGCCGCCGTGGGCGCTCGCCACCTCGGCCTCGGTGACGGTATGGTCGCCGAACTCCTCGCGCGCCACCTCGTAGCCCCAGTCCTTGAAGGCCCCCTCGGTGAACTTCATGATGTTGCCCTTGTGCACGAGGGTGACGCTCTTGCGGCCGTTGGCGAGGGCGAACCGGAGGGCCTTCCTCACCAGCCGCTTGCTGCCGGTCTCGGAGATGGGCTTGATGCCGATGCCGCTATCCGGCCGCACCTCTTTGCCAAGCCAGCCCAGCAGGCCACGTATCACTTTGGCGCCATCCGAGCCCGCTGGCCACTCGATGCCGGCGTAGACGTCCTCCGTATTTTCGCGGAAGACGATCATGTCCACCTTCTCCGGCCGCTTGACCGGCGAGGGCACGCCCTGGTAGTAGCGCACCGGCCGCACGCAGGCATAGAGGTCGAGAATCTGGCGCAAGGCGACGTTCAGGCTGCGGATGCCGCCGCCGACGGGCGTGGTGAGCGGCCCCTTGATGGCCACCCGGTAGTGCTGGATGGCGTCGACGGTGTCCTGGGGGAGCCACTCCCCCTTCTGGTTGAAGGCCTTCTCGCCCGCCAGCACCTCGAACCAGGCGATGGAGCGCCCGCCCTTGTAGAGCTTCTCCACGGCGCCGTCGAGCACCCGGCGGGTGGCCTTCCAGATATCGCGCCCCGTGCCGTCCCCCTCGATGAAGGGGATGATGGGGCGGTCCGGCACCTGCAGACGGCGCTCCGCGGCCTGCCAGCCGATCTCCTGGCCGTCCGCGGGCGGAGTCAAGTCGTTGAATGTCCTGGCCACGGCCGGGCTCCTCCTGAAGGGTGATGAGAGCTGCGAAAGGCGCCGCTGGGACGGGCGCGAGCGGTGGGAACGGTATCACAGCCCGTGAGCCCGGCTCCTCCGCCGCGGGGTGGCGCGACCCAACCCCGTTGGGCTGGTACCTACACGCCGGAAAATGCCGGACGGAGGAGGTAGAGACGTCCCAGGTCGTAAACGATACCTCGTCGGAGGCTCCGGGGACCGCGGGACGTCTCCGCGGCGGCCATGGCCTCCCGAACGTCGACGACCTATGGCGGGGCGATACCGTCTCTCGCCACAGGCCTGAAGGGCCGAGAGCCCGATCAGTGTCCTAGGCCCCTCGGCCGTTTTCCGTAGCGCGAGATCCCGTCGTGGGACACTATGTTGACGAAGAAGATATTTCCCCCTTCAAGGCGGAAGACGATCCGGTCCCCGCTGTTGATCCGTGCTTCCAAGAAATATTTGTCAGGCTGGATCGGCTTGACCCTCAGGCCTGGGGACAAAACTTGCTTGATAAGCGCTATAGAGGCTTCATCGCAGGCGGCCTGACGCTCGGCACTGAGCTTTGCGTAGTTCTCCTTCCACGGGTCCGACCACTGAGTGGACAGGAGGGTCTGCTCGCGCGCCCATCCGGAGCTCAGCCCCGCGTCTTCTTCAAGCTGTCGAGAAATGCCTGAGCCTGTTCCGGGGTCTCGGTGCGCGTAGCCCGTCCCGAGGCGAAATCCTCTTCAGCTCTGGCGATCTGCGCCTGCACTTCCGGATGGTGAAACCAGAGCTGATCGGTGGTTCGCCCAGTCATTGCGGTCGTCTTGGTAGCCACAGGCAGAGACTACCTCTTTCCCTCAGTTCCCGGAAAGACCCGTCCGCCCCACAACCCGCTACAATTCAGGAAATGCCTGCCCCCAGCGTCTTCATCTCCTACAGCCACAAAGACGAGGTCTGGAAGGACCGTCTCGTCACCCACCTCGGCGTCCTCCAGAACCAGGGCCTCCTCCAAACCTGGACGGACCGCGACATCGGGGCGGGAGACGAATGGTTCGAGAAGATCCAAACCGCGATGACTGGCGCCCGGGTGGCTGTCCTCCTGATCTCCGCGAGCTCCTTGACCTCGAAATTCATCCTCCACACGGAGGTCCCCCATCTCCTGGAGAGACGGGCTCGGGAAGGCATGGCGGTCTTCCCGGTGCTCTGCCAGCCCTGTCTTTGGCAGGAGATACCCTGGCTTGCCAGGCTCCAGGTTCGTCCCCGGGACGGCAAGGCCCTGTCCTCCTTCCGCGCTGACAAGCGCGAGTCCGAACTGGCGAAAATCGCAAAAGAGATCCTGGATATCGCCCGCAATGGGTCACCGGTCACCGCGGCCTCCGGATCGGCAACCCGTTCAACTGGCACCAGTCTCCCCCTGGCCGGAGGCGGCACCGGAGCCATCTTTGGCCTCCAGGGCATGGGAGGAGTCGGCAAGACGACGCTGGCCCTAAAGCTTGCCGAGGCCGAGAAGCACGCCGCTGAGGTCGCCGCCCTCCGCGCCCGCATTGCCGAACAGAATTCCTGAGCCCTCTACTCCCTCGTTCTCGTGGTCAACTCAGCCTTGATGAAGCCCTTCCATGCGAGAGGAAAACGTCGCAATCTCACCTCGCAGGGCGGTAAACGTCTCCTCACATTGCAGGCTCAGGGGCTCCAGCTTGTCCCACCTGAGCAGAAACGAGTAGGAATGCCGGAAAAAATGGCGGAACTGGAGATAGGGTTGGAGGCGATCCAGGAGGTCCAAAGAGATGACGGGAGGCCGGTTCTCGTTATCCTCGGTCATCTGGTGCAGGAGGCGACGGTGCCAAGCGTCACCGTGAATGGTACCGCCATCGACTTCAATCGCGACCCTGCGAAACAGGTTCTCAATCCCTGTGTAGTAGGAGTGCAGCAGGGCCGCCAGGGCGGAGAGCTCGATGGGGCTGGGCTCCTCAGACTGACACTTCTCCAAGAGCGGACGGTGAAGCTCCAGAAGATGCTGCAGTTGCGCCTCCTCGACACCGATCTGCTCTTTCAACTCAGGCCACACGCTGCAGGAGCCCCTTGCTTCGCAGATGGGCGGTGAAGGGATTGACCTCGTCCAGGTCCACCAGATCCACGGCTCGGTCGAAAAGATCCGCCAACCGGGCCATTGTCGCGAAGAAAATTGCCGGTGGCAGCCCAGCCACGGCCAGGTCGACGTCGGAGCCCTCTCGCGCCCGCCCCTCGGCCACCGAACCGAAGACGTAGACCTCCCTCGCCCCTGCGGCCTTGAGGAGCGCCGCTCCCTGCTCCAGAGAATCCTTGACCCGCTCGTTCATAGCCGTGAATGATAGTCCACTTGGAGAAAGAGCGGCTTTTTGCCAGCCCCGGGACCGGTCGATCCAATAGAACCCAAAAGCCCTGAAAGGGCGACGGCAGCTCGGCCCCGAAGGACAAACTGCCGCCGCCCCTTCGGGGCATGAAAACTGAGGTCCTGACTCTTCCGGGGGTTCCGCTTCGCTCCGCCCCCGGCTACATGCTTGAGCCCCTTCGGGGCATGGCACTCGGCACGTCGCCCTAGGAAAGCGACCCCGCGACTTGCATTACCCTGAAGAGCCATGCGTCTACTGCTCTTCCTCCTCCTCGCCGCCATTTTCCCCGCTGCCGTCCGGGGAGACGTCCGCCAGGAGCTGCTACAACTCGTCAACCGGGAGCGCCAGGCCGCGGGCTCGCCTCCCCTGCGCCTCTCCCCCGCCCTCGGCCAGGTGGCCCAATGGCACGCCGGATTGATCGCCCGGCGCGGCGGCTCGCTGCGGCTCCCGGCCAGCACCGCCGAAGCCCTGCACGAACGGATCCGGAGGGCGGGCTACGGCGCCCACGAGTGGACCGAGAGCCTCCAGAGCTCCAACCAGGACGTCGAGACCATGGTGCACCACTGGCGGAAGAGCGATCCCGACACCTTCCGCAAGCTCCTCGACCCGCAGTTCCGGGATCTCGGCCTCGGCGCCGGCACACTCGACGGCGTGCCCCTCTACGTCTTCCTCTACGCCGTGCCCGAGGCCGAGCACTTCGGGCAGGAAACCCGGGGCCTCGGCGACCTCGACCGGGTGCGCTCCGAGATGCTGGCCGCCGTCAACGCCGAGCGCAAGCGGCACGGCGCGCCGCCCCTCACCGCCAATGCCCGGCTCGACCAGGCCGCCCAGCGCCACGCCGCGGACATGCTGGCCCGCAACTACTTCTCCCATGGGAGCCCCGAGGGGAGGACGGTCAGCGAGCGCGCGAAGGACGCCGGCTACGACTGGCGGGCCATCGGCGAGAACATCGCCGAAGGGCAGACCTCCATCGCCGAGGTGATGAAGACCTGGATGAACAGCCCCGGCCACCGCCACAACATCCTGGACCGCGATTTCCGGGAACTGGGCGCCGGCCTTGCCCTGGGCAGGAACAAGGCCGGCTACAAGGTGGAGTGGGTGCAGGTGTTTGGGGCGCGGCGGTAATTCAGTGCACCTGCCCCATGCGCCGCCGGGCCTGCGCCAGCAGCTTCTCGACGGCCTCGGAGTCCGGGGCTTCGGGCTCCAGGTCGAGGTAGCGCTCCAGGTCTTCGATCCCGCGGTGCGGATCGCCCCAGCGCAGGGAGAGGAGGCCGCGGTCACGGCGGGCGCCGACGTCGTCGGGGTCGAGCAGGATCACGCGGTCGAGGATGCCGATCACCCGCAGGGGCTCGCTGCGGTTGAGGTAGATCCCGCGCAGGTTGTTGAGCATGCGCACCAGGATCTGGCGCGGGCTCGACGGCTTCAGCAGACGGTTTTCAAAAGGCAGCGAGCCGCCGCTCAGCCGCTCCAGCATCTGCCGGCAGTCCCCCTCGGTCAGCAGCCGGCCGCCCTCGAACGGGTCGAGCAGGAGGCACGGGTGCACCGAGTGCCGCAGCAGGAAGTGGCCGGGGAAGCCCACGCCCACCAGCGGCACTCCCGCCCGCCGGCCCACCTCCATGTACACCAGGGCGAGGGTGATGGGGATGCCCAGCCGCCGGGCCAGCACCTCGTTGAGGAAGCTGTTGCGGGGGTCGTAGTAGTCCGTGGCGTTGCCGCGCAGGCCGACCTCGCCGGAGAGGAAGCCGGCCAGCAGTTCCACCCGTTCGAGGTCGGTCGTCACCCCGTGCAGCCGGCGGCGCAGGCGCTCGCCCATCTCGTCCAGGCGGGCCAGCCAGAGGGCCGGCTCGACCCCCGGCTGCTCCTCGGCCGCGATCCACAAGGCGGCCTCCGCGAGGTCGATGCGCTCGTCCGGCAGGCTGGCGATGGCCGCGAAGTGGCGGCGGGGCGATTCCATGTCCATAACGATACCGGAACAATCTCCGGGCCTCAGAGATTCTCGGATGACGGGAACGCCGGCCGGCATGGGGGTGGCGAGCCTGGAGCTAAAGCCGCGCCTCCCCCCAGATCACCGCTCCCGAGACCGGGTCGCGAAGCGTGAAAATCAGCCGCTGGCCGCGTCGCGCGAGAGGAAAGCTGACCTTGAAATGGGCGTTGCCGTCCATCGTCCCGGCCGGCTCGGGCGACAGGTGAACCGGGGTGTCCGGGAGCCGCGTTCGCGGGCCGGCGTCGGCCTCGGCCTGGACGGCGAGCACGAGGTCGGTGACGGGCCGCCCTTCCCGGCCGGCGGCGAAAGCCAGCAGGGGGATGGTCAGGAGGAAGGGGACCCGCTGGCGGCCCAACGACTCCTTTCTCGGAGGTCCCGCCAGAACGCCGAGCTTCCTGCCCGCCGGATCGCCGCCGAAAAAGAGCACGTCCTCCGCACCGAACTTCGCACGGGTGGCCGGGGAAAAGTCGGCGAAGCTGCGGCGCGAGCGCACCTGAAGGCCGGGCCGGCTCACTTCCAACTGGATGCGGTGGCTGCGGTCGTCGCCCGTCCAGTGCGGCGTGAAGCTCAGCCAGTAGTAGGCGGCGGTGTCCTCCAGGGTGCGCGGCAGCGCCTCCAGCCGGGCACTGTCGATCGACGCCTTGCCGCCGGTGGCCCTGGCCATCACCTCCAGGGTGTACTCGGAATTCGTCTCGAAAGCGTCTTTCTCCTGCCCCACGGGGCTCGGTCCTTGATACGCGGCGCTGTTGGCCACAAACGTGGTGTCCACGCCCGGCACGTCCACCGGGTAGAGGGTGTAGCCCAGCCGGTTGGCCTCGCCGACCACGGGCAAGGCGACGGTGAGCGTCGGCCAGCCGCCCGCGAGCAGTAACATCAGCTTCCGCCCCGGAGCGTTGGCGAACGCCCGCATGGCCGCGGTGACGGCGATGGGGATGCGGGCCAGGCGAATCGACTGGGCACCTTCCAGGCCACCGGCTCCCGCCGGCCCCACCGGCAGCACCGGCTGCACGGCTCCGCTGGCGCCTTCCTTGACCGTGCTATCGCCGTAGGTGTCGAGGGCGTCCGCGACCTCGGCCATGAAGTCGGCGTCGTCCTGCGCCATCCGCCGCGACCCGACCACCGCAACGCCGTTCGCCGGGCGGAGCTGGGCCTTGGCGAGCACCTCCGCGAGAGCGGCCGGGTTGCTCGTCCAGTCGCTGAGCACGGCCATCCTTTCGCCATCGAAGGCCACCACCGCCACCCGGTCCGCCGCGTCGAGCTGCCCGAGCTGAGTCGCGAGCTTCTTGAGCACGACGTCGCGATGGGTCTTGACCGCAAAGCTCTCGTCGATGAACACCACCAGGCTTCGCCCCTGCGGCGGAGCGGCGATCTCCGGGGACCCCGCGGTGCCGGCGGCCGGACCGGCGCTGGCGGCGACGGGGCCACCCTTCTCTCTGCCAATCTCCGCGAAGGAATCGATCGGCGTCTCCCGGCCGTCCACCCGCAACCGGAAGTCCTTCGCCGTCAAGCCGGAAACGCGCCGGCCGCCGCGGTCGGTCACCACCGCCTCGACGTTGACCACGCGCACGTCGATGGAGCCGTTGAAGGTTTCGGGAACAGGAGCCGGCGGCTGCGCCGCCAACTGCAAAGCGCCGGCGAGAAAAACAGGTAGAACCAAGCCGGCGAGCCGGCCGGTAAGCGAGTCCATCGTGCCCTCCATTCTCCACGGGCAACCAGCCATGGTGCAACCAGAGCTTCGTACTGTGCTTGCGGCTCTCGCAAGAGTAATGCCGGGGACGGTCAGCGGTCTGCCCACGGCGATCTGCCGAAGGCTTCTTGAACCCTTCGCAGGATCTGAGCTGTGAAGCGGACGGAATCGCTCTGCAAAGAGGACGTTGCGACCCCATCCCCCTCCCCGGGTATACGCGCTGACTTTGCTTAGGGTAGGGGCGGGTCTGGCCGGCAGGTTGGGGGCTCGACCCGCCCTGTTTTCGACGATTTCGCCACCTGCAGGGCGGGTCGCGCCCCCTCCCGACCCGCCAGACCCGCCC
>JBAPYB010000513.1:0-1580 GCA_049284515.1 Thermoanaerobaculia bacterium | reverse complement strand
GTCCTGATAATTGGCCTTCAGGTACGTGTCCCGCAGACCGAGCGTGATGATCTTCGCGCCCTTCTTGGTCGTGGATCGCGTCGAACGCGCGATGCGGTCGCTGAACGCGTGCAGGCTTCCAAACGGGTCGTTCATCTCGATTGCGAGAATGACGTCGGCCTGCGAGATGACGGATCTGCGAAACGAATGGTTCAGCGGATGGCGCGAAGGGAAGTTCATTCGCCCGGCGTTGTCCACTACGGCGCACTGCAGCGTCTCCGCGAGCTCGACCAGACGCGCCATGCCTGCTGGCGTGCGGGCGAGGCGATCGCAGATGATCACTGGACTCTCCGCGGCGACCAGCATCTTTGCTGCGTCGGCAAGCGCGCCTGCATCTCCTACCGGAGGCACGACCCGGGAGAGCTTTGGTATGCGCAAAGTCTCCGCATCGGCGACGGGATTTTCCTGCAACTCCGCGTCGAGCGAGAGCAGCACCGGGCCCATCGGCGGCGTCGTCGCGACCTTGTAGGCGCGCACCGCCGACTCGGCGAAATGCTGGAGCGAAGCGGGCTGGTCGTCCCACTTGACAAAGTCGCGCACGATTGCGGCCGGGTCGATCGCCGAATGCACCCACTCGACCCCGGGCGCCCGCTTGTCCCCCTCGATGATATTGCCGATCATTACGTAGACCGGAACCCGATCGCACCAGGCATTATAGAGAGCCATGCTCGCGTGTTGCAGCCCGACCGTGCCGTGGCACATCATGGCCATGGGCTGGCCTTCGATCTTTGCGTAGCCCTGCGCCATGTGGACGGCGATCTCCTCGTGCGGGCAGGTGAGGATTTCCGGCTTGGTGTTCTTGCCGTAGTTGATGAAGGACTCGTGGATCCCGCGGAATGCCGACGCGCAGTTCATGGCGAGATAGTCGATATCCAGTGTCTTGAGCACATCGACCATAAAATCGCCGCCGCTCGAGGTCTGGTTGACCAGATCCTTTATCGGCGGCAGGGTCTCGGCCGCGATCTGGCTTGACCCGGGCGCCGGCGCCTTGAGATCCTGCTTGGGCGCGGATACCTGCGCACCAGCCGCCATAGGACTGAGTGCTGCGGCTCCGGCGAGGCCAGCTCCTTTCAGAAAGTTGCGGCGATGCGAGTCAGGCTCGTTGCGGCGTTTCGGCATGCGCTCCTCCCATCCTCAATGCGATTACTCAGGCTCGCCTGAAATCCAAGGCGAGTCTCGCGCCTGTCCCCGTCTCCGTCAAGACGCGCCAGACAAACACAGGCGGGCACCGCATCACATGTCCACCATATCGCTGCAAATCTCCGAGAACGGGACATGCCGTCGGACGTTGTAAACCCTCCGAAGGTCAGGGGCAGTTTTGGCTGGCCGCATTGAAGGGCCTGTGCCATGCTTTGCGCCTTCGAAGACAAGAACAATAACGAGCCAGGGAGGTAGGGATGGCGACAAGGCGGAAGACATTGCTCACAGCGGTGGGGGCAGCGGGTTTTGCCGCAACGACTCTCATGGGACTGGCATCTCCCGCGCAGGCGCAGGCGGGCAAGATTTTCATCATGAAACTCAGCACCGCCACGATCAACGAT
>JBAPYB010000512.1:0-2784 GCA_049284515.1 Thermoanaerobaculia bacterium | reverse complement strand
CAGCAGCTCCGTGGGCGCGCCGTCGAAGAGCAGCCGGCCGCGGCCGATCACCCCCAGGCGTGGGCAGGTGGCCTCCACGTCCTCCACGATGTGGGTGGAGAGGAGCACCGTCATGTCCGCCGCGGCGGCGGTGACCAGCATGCGGAAGCGGATGCGCTCTTCCGGGTCGAGCCCGGCCGTGGGCTCGTCCACCACCAAGAGCCGCGGCGAGTGGATAAGCGCCTGCGCGATCCCCAGCCGGCGCCGCATCCCCCCCGAGTACTCGCCCGACCGCCGGTCCGCCGCCCGCTCCAGCCCCACGCCTTCGAGCAACTCGGCGATGCGGCGGCGCAGGGCCGCGCGGCCGAGGGGCACCTCGCGCAGCCGGGCGCAGTGGTTCAGATACTCGCGGCCGGTGAGATGGCCGATCGGGTGGTAGTCCTGGGGCAGGAAGCCGATCCGCCGCCGGATCTCCGCCCGCGCCCGCCGCGATGCCGCGTCCAGCCCGTCATAGACCCGCCGCCCCGCCGAAGGCTCCAGGGCCAGCACAAGGATGGAGAGGAACGTCGTCTTGCCGGCGCCGTTGGGCCCCAGCAGTCCGAACATGCCGCGGTCCAGGCCGATCGAGACCCCCTTCAGGGCCTCGAACCCGTCCGCATACGTCTTGGCGATCCCCTCCAACTCGATCATCGTGGACACAGCTCCCGCAATGCGGCTCCCAGCCGCCATTCCGTCCCGAAGCTCCTTGCGGATCTTCTGGAGGATAGTGTACTACACCCGCGATACAGTTTACGAGTTGGGGGTGGGAAGTGTTGCGCTGGAGGCTGGAGGGCAGCCGGGGCAGGCGGGGGTAGAGACGACCCAGGTCCTGAACGATATCGCCCCATAGGCCCCGGGGACTGCGGGTCGTCTCCGATGGGCCAACACCGCGCGAACCAGCGCCGTCCTTCGGAAGCCCACGAACGCCTCTTTTCAAAGGCCGGGGACCATCGTCGCGCCCTCGAACGGCAGCGCCAAATCGGAACGGTTTTGCCCCGGCGGAGACGACCCGCAGTCCCCGGGGCCTACGCGGAGATATCGTTCAGGACCTGGGTCGTCTCTACACGTCTCTGCCGCCTCCGGCCCCGTTCCTGATGGCCTGTCCGGCCTGATATCGTGATTGGATGACCGACGATCTTCGGTTCAAGAACCGGTATCGGATTCCTTCCGCACGTCTCGCCAGTTGGGATTATCGATGGCCAGGTGTCTATAGCGTGACGATCTGCACACGCAGCCGGATCTGCTGGTTTGGAGAGGTCCTGGATGGCGAAATGGCCCTGTCGCCCGAGGGGAGAGTCGTCGAGGAGGAATGGACGAAGATCTCGCGAGATTTCCCGCAGGTGGCCTTGGATGCATGGATCGTCATGCCCGACCACGTGCACGGAATTCTCCTCTTCCAGAGCCGCCTCACCCAATCTCTCGGGGCGGTCGTCGGACAATTCAAGTCAAAGACGACGAAACGCATCCGAATGGATTTGCGGCGATCCGACTTTGCCTGGCAACCGAGATTTCACGACACGATTCTGCGCGAGGAAGCAGACGTCGCGCGGGTCCGCGACTACATCCGCGCCAACCCCTCCCGCTGGAAGAGAGAAACCGAAGGCGCGGGGTAGAGACGACCCAGGTCCTGAACGATATCGCCTCATAAGCCCCGGGGACTGCGGGTCGTCTCCGAAGGGGCAACACCGTTCCGATTTGTCCCTGCCGTTCGAGGGCACGACGATGGTCCTCGGCCTTTGAAAAGAAGCGTTCGTGGGCTTCCGAAGGACGGCGCTGGTTTGCGTTCTTGCCCCATCGGAGACGACCCGCGGTCCCCGGGGCCTACGCGGAGATATCGTTCAGGACCTGGGTCGTCTCTACGGCGTTGCCTGATCCATCCGCGGTCCCGTTGTCGTTATCTGCCGCCGCAGGAAATACCCCCTCGCCGGGTTTCAGGTTCAGAATGAAGGCGCCCGCCGCGTCGCAGCCAAGGAGCCCTAGTCCCATGAAAACCATCCTCACCGCTTTGACCGCCGTCGTCCTCGCCGCCGCTATGGCCGGCGCCGGCTTGACCGCCGCCGCCGAGAAGCCCTCGACGCTCCACCTGCCTTGGAAAGAGGCGGGCCTCACCGAGCGTCAGGCGGCGGCTCATGTGCTGAATCGTTTCGCCTTCGGCCCCCGCCCAGGGGAGGTGGACGCCGTCGCCAAGATGGGCGTCGAGCGCTGGTTCGAGCGCCAGCTCGGCGGCGACCTGCCGGACGCCAAGATCGACGAGGAGCTGCAGTCCCTTCCCGCCCTCCACATGGCGACCGCCGAGATCGTCCGCACCTATCCGCCTCCCGGCCTCGTGCTGCGCCAGGCCCGCGAGGCCGGCGTGCTGCCCAAGGACGTCGCCCCGAAGGATCTCCAGGGTGAGGAAAAGAAGGAGATGCGGCAGAAGGTGATCGCGTGGGGCCGCGAGCAGGGTTACCGCCCCGAGCGGGAGCTCGTCGGCCAGCTCATGGTCCAGAAGCTGACCCGCGCGGTCGATTCCGAGAACCAGCTCAGCGGCGTGATGACCGACTTCTGGTTCAACCACTTCAACGTCTCGCTGACCAACGGCCGGGCCCGCGCCTACCTTCTCCCCTATGAGCGCGACGCGATTCGCCCCTACGCCCTCTCGCGCTTCCGCGACCTCCTCGACGCCACGGCGAAGAGCCCGGCCATGCTGATCTACCTCGACAACGCCCAATCGTCCGCCCCGGCCGGCACCACCACCACGATGCAGGACGAGATGCAGAAGCGGCC
>JBAPYB010000511.1:0-20996 GCA_049284515.1 Thermoanaerobaculia bacterium | reverse complement strand
GATGGACCTTGTCGTGACCCGGCGTAGTGGTGGTCACCGGCTTGCCCGTGAAGTCGTTGTCCAAGTTGTTCGCCATGATGTTTCTCCTCGTTGAGTTGATTCGTTACGGGGCGCGCATGGAGCGCGCGGCAGAAGGACGACTGCAATCCAGGGGCCAACTTGCGGTGTGCTAGCATCCGCGCCGCGTTCGCGACCGGCTGTGTCCAGGAAGAACGGCAGCCAGGGAGAGCCGATGGAGATCTACGAAAACATTCTGGAGACGCTGGGGAACACTCCCCTGGTGAAGCTCGGCCGTTTTCACTCCGGACCGGCGACGCTGGCCGCCAAGATCGAGTCCTTCAATCCCGGCGGCAGCGTCAAGGACCGCATCGGCATCGCGATGATCGAAGCCGGCGAGAAGGCGGGGCTGCTCAAAGCCGGCGGCACCATCGTGGAGCCCACTTCCGGCAACACCGGCGTGGGCCTCGCCATGGCCGCCAACCTCAAGGGCTACAAGCTGGTCTGCGCCGCGCCCGACAAGATCCCCAAGGAGAAGATTGCCCTGCTGGAGGCCATGGGCGCCACGGTCCTCACCTGCCCGACGAACGTCGAGGCGGACGATCCCCGCTCCTACTACAAGGTCGCCGCGCGCATCCGCGACGAGCAGGGGGCCTACCTGCCCAACCAGTATTACAACCAGGCCAACCCGGAAGCTCACTACCACTCGACTGGCCCCGAGATCTGGCGCCAGACGGACGGCAAGATCACCCATTGGGTGGCCGGCGTGGGCACCGGCGGCACCATCAGCGGCGTCGCCAAGTACCTGAAGGAGCAGAACCCGGCCGTCCAGGTGCTCGGCGTCGACACGGTGGGCAGCGTCTACAAGTACTACTTCGAGCACCGCGAGCTGCCGCCCGCCGACCAGATCCACCAGTACTTGATCGACGGCATCGGCGAGGACTTCATGCCCGCGACCGTCTGGTGGGACTATCTCGACGGCATCATCACCATCGACGACAAGACGGCCTACCAGGCCACCCTGGACCTCGCCCGCCACGAATCGGTCTTCACCGGCTCCTCCGGCGGCGCCGCTGCCGCCGGAGCGCGGCAGGTCGCCCAGTCGCTGGACGCGGACGGCTTGGTCGTCACCCTCTTCCCGGATTCCGGCGAGCGCTATCTCTCGAAGCTCAACAAGACCTGGCTGGCGGAGAAGGGGCTGCTCGAGAGCTGAGGGAGGCCCCCCTCTTCCTCTAAAATAGGGTCTATCGAGGAGGGAGAGGACGCATGCCCAGCCAGCGCGTGGCCGTGGTGACGGGAGGCAACCGGGGAATCGGCCTGGAGGTGTGCCGCCAGCTCGCCGCCTTGGGGCTGAAGGTGGTGCTCGCGGCGCGCGATCTGGACAAGGCGCGCGAGGCGGCGAAGAGTCTCCAGGGCGACGTCGTTCCTTTCGCGCTCGACGTCACCGACCCGGAGGGTCCGGGGCTGCTGCTGGAATTCGCGGACCGGGATCTCGGGAGCCTGGACGTCCTGGTCAACAATGCCGGCGTCTTCCTGGATCACAACTTTGGCGGCTTGAACCTCCCCATGCAGGTGCTGCGCGACACGCTGGAGGTCAACCTGGTAGGTCCGTGGCGGCTCACCGAAGCCGTGGCGCCGGGAATGCGGCAGCGCGGTTATGGCCGTGTCGTCAACGTGTCGAGCGGCCTGGGGGCGATGTCCGAGATGAGCGGCGGCTACGCCGCTTACCGCGTCTCGAAGAGCTCGCTCAACGCCCTCACCCGCATCCTCGCCGACGAGCTGCGGGGGACGAACGTCCTGGTCAACGCCGCCTGCCCCGGCTGGGTGCAGACGGAGATGGGCGGCCCGCGTGCTCCCCGCCCGGTGAAGGACGGGGCGGACACCCTCGTCTGGCTCGCCACCCTCCCCGACGGCGGCCCCACCGGCGCCTCCTTCCGCGACCGGCGGCAGATCCCCTGGTAGGTGGCAGATAAGGAGCTACGAATGAGCCTCAGTAAATCTCTTGTAATCGCAGGCGTTCTCTCAGTATTGATGCTGGGCCATGCTCTTGCCGATCCGCCAGCATCAAACCCAGATCCAAGCCCGGTCCCGGCAGGCGAGTTGCTCTTACCACCGCCGCCCGGCAGCCCATCCGTGCAAGCGCCCGTACAGCAAGTTTTTCAGATGGATCAAGATAATGAATCGGATGCTCAAGGCTGGCTCAATAAGCTAGGTTCTAAGTACCAACGGATCGTGGCTGTTATTTCCGTAGGTCCTGCCAAGAGTATTGTCGTCACGCAACAGACGACCGTACCTTCTCACTACATTGTGGTTTCAGCGCTAACCCTGGACGCTGCTGGCTTGAGGAGACTGCTCGATACCTACAGGCCGCTAACCCTAGTCGGAGTCCATGCCATTAACGGGGCTTTCCTGATTATCTTCAGCTCATGACTACTGAACCAGATCCTCCAAGGCGATGGAGCGAGGAAGAGGTGAAGCTCCTCCGCCACGAGTCGTTCATTGCCGAGGTCTTGAGGGCGCGCCACCTTGGTGAAGGGAAAAAACCTCGATGGCAGATCTTCTTGGAATCCAGTTCAGTGACTGTCCTAATCACGGTGATTCTAGGAGGGTGGGTCGGGCACCTTCTCACCACGTCGTTTCAGGATAGAACCAGAGAACGCGAATTAGCTCTCGCCAACGAGAAAGAAGTCACAGCCGCTCGGCTGAATACTGCCAAAAGAGCCCTTGAGGATATTGGTGAACTCGTCTCCGGAAGTGAAAGCCTTATCGCGCTAATCGGTGACGAGTGGGACCCTACCAAGTATAAGGACCCGGCTAAGATAGAAGATCAGAAGCATAAGATTCAGGATTTTTATAACAGCAGCGACGCCAAGTGGAGAAAAGAACGCGAAATCCTTGGTGCACTGCTAATTTACTATAGCGAGGATCAGCGAGAAATTATTACCTCTTGGGATCAGGCGCGGGAAGCAGTTGATCGGCTCAGCGATTGCGCTAGATGCACGCAGCCTGGCCAACCGAAATGTCAGCAGCCAGTTGCTTATAAGTGTGAAAGAGAGCGAGTTACCGTTACGAGGACTCTGCGGACGTTGGTTGCCACGCTTCACGCCAGCACAAAGATAGCGCATTCGCCCCGTTGATCTAGCTGACAAATCTGCCGGCCTGCGGGCGCGCGATATCGCCCCTAAGCGGCTGGAGAAAACTTCTGGAGGCGGTACGACCGGCTGGGGCAACCGAGATGGGCGGTCCCCGCGCTCCCCGTCCCGTGGCGGAAGGCGCCGACACTCTCGTCTGGCTCGCAACCCTCCCCGACGGCGGCCCGAGCGGCGCGTTCTTCCGCGACCGGCGGCAGATCTCCTGGCGAGCCACGGCCCGCCGTAGCTGCGGAAGAACACGGCGCATATCCGGAGACGATGCGCCATATCCCGGAACAACGGCCCATATCTGCAGATATGGCCCATATCCAGAGACAACGCCTCATATCTGTGGACGACGCCTCATATCTACAGACATGGCCCGTTGTTCCCAGATGTGCGCCGTATCTCCAGACAACGGTCCATATCTACAGATACGGCCCATATCCCGGGACAACGACCCATATCTGGAGATATGGCCCATGTCTGGAGACAACGCCCCATCTCCGCGGACAACTAGGCGTATCTGGAAATCACGGCCGTGATTTGCAGATATGCGCCATATCTGGGGACAACGGCCCCGCCGTCCCTCGGTCCCGAGCCCGGGGGCAGCGACTCCCAGCCTGGCGCGTGAGCGCTGGGGAGCACGAAATTCAGGCAAGCCTTTTGCAGTCTCCCCTGAGCCCCGCAGCCTGAAGCGCGGGCGTGACTCATGAAGCCGAAGCCGCACAACCTCTGGAACGTACTGCAGGAGACGTTCGCCAACTGGTCGAAGCACGATGCGACCACGCACAGCGCGGCGCTCGCCTACTATGCCCTGTTTGCCACTGCCCCAGTCCTCATCCTGGTGATCTCGGTCTCCGGCTGGGCGTTCGGCGTCAAGGCGGCGCAGGGACAGATCCAGCGGGACCTCACCCTCTTCATCGGCTCCCAGGCCGCCGGCGTGGTGCAGGACCTCGTAGTGTCGGCCAGCGGCAGGCCGCGCACGGGACGTCTCGCCGCCGTCGCCGGCGTGGTGACGCTGCTGATTACCGCCACCGGCGCCCTGATGCAGCTTCAGGACACGCTCAACACCGTCTGGGAAGTGATCCCCAAGCCGGGCTTCTTCCTCAAGCGCCTGCTGCTCAAGCGGCTGCTCTGCTTCGGGCTGATCCTCGGCGTGGGCTTGCTGGTGCTCGCGTCGCTGGCCGCCAGCGCCGGCCTCGCTGCCTTGCAGAAGGTCCTGGAGTCGCGGCTGGAGATCGGCACGTCGAAGCTCATCGGGTGGGGCGAGGTGGCCTTCTCGTGGCTGCTGATGACGGCGCTGATCGCCGCCATTTTCCGGGTCCTGCCGGACGTGGAGCTCGGTTGGCGCGACGTGGCTTGGGGCGCCGCTTTCACGTCGGTCCTCTTCCTCGCCGGCCGCTACGGGATCGGCTTCTACCTCGGGCGGACCGGCGTCGCCTCGACCTACGGCGCCGCCGGCTCGCTGGTCCTGGTCATCCTGTGGATCTACTACTCCTCGCTCATCTTTCTGGTCGGAGCGGAATTCACCCGGGTGCACTCCCGGCGCTACCGCGAAGGCCTGGCCAAGGCCGAGCCTGGCGCGGAGCGGGTGGCCACCCTCAAGGTCCCGCTCGAGACGGCCCGATCCTGAAATGCGAAAACTGATCTTTCTCCTGGTTCTTGGGATGGCCTCGCCGTCTCCGGCGCTCTACGCCGCCAAGCCCAAGGTGAAGCTGAAAGTCGAGGTCGAGGGGGTGTCGCGGAAGCTGGCGCAGAACATCCACTCGTCGCTGAGCCTGGAGCAAGCCGACAAGGACGAGCTGGACGAGGAGCGCATCCGGCGCCTCCACGCCGACGCTCCCAAGGAGATCGAGGAGGCCCTCCAGCCCTTCGGCTACTACCGGCCGCACGTCCGCTCCGAGCTGAGCCAGAAGGGCGACCAGTGGATCGCCCACTACGACGTGGACGCCGGGCCGCCGGTCAAGGTCGCCAGCGTGGACCTGCAGGTCACCGGCGCCGGCAAGGACGATCCACGGTTCCAGGAGATCGCCGCGCGCTTCCCCCTGCGCCAGGGCGAGGTGCTCTACCACCCGGACTGGGAGAGAGGCAAAAAGGCGTTCGAGGAGTACGCGGCCGAGGAGGGCTACCTCGACGGCGCCTTCCAGGCCAACGAGGTGCGGGTGAGCCTGGAGCGCTACCAGGCGGACGTCGTGCTGCACTTCAACACCGGCCCGCGCTATCGCTTCGGCGAGGTGCGTTTCCACCAGGACGTGCTCAAGCCCGAGCTGCTCACCGGCTTCGTGAAATTCAAGCGCGGCGAGCCGCTGAACGTCAACAAGGTGCTGGAGCTCCAGAACGCGCTCTCCGACAGTCCCTACTGGGGCCGCGTCGAGGTGGTCACCCGGCAGGAAGAGGCCAAGGACCTGGAAGTTCCGATCGACGTCAACCTCACGCCGAGCAAGCCCCTGCGCTTCACCGGCGGCTTGGGCTACGGCACCGACACCGGCCCGCGCGCCCGCGGCATCCTGGAGCTGCGGCGCCTCAACAGCCAGGGGCACCGCGCGGAGGTCGACGCCATCGTCTCGGGGATCGAGCGCGGCTTCAAGACGAGCTACCTGATTCCGGGCGCCTATCCGCGCACCGACGTGCTCTCCTTCAGCCTCGCCTACGACCGGCTGGACACCAACACCAGCCTCAGCGACTCCGGCCTGATCGGGGCCACGCTCACCGAGTCGCGCCACGGCTGGCGCGAGGCGTATTCGCTCAATTTCCAGCGCGAGACCTTCACCGTCGGCCTCGACCACGGCACGTCGAACCTGCTGATCCCCGGCGTCAGCCTGGAGCGGGTGAAGGCGGACGACCGCATCGACACCACCAACGGCTACCGCGTGCGCCTCTCCTTCCAGGGCGCCGATTCGTCGCTGCTCTCGGACTCCTCGTTCCTCCAGGGCTCGATCGACGGCAAGGTCATCCGCACGATCGGCGACCGTAACCGGCTGATCTTCCGCTCCCAGATCGGCTACACGGACACCAACGACTTCCGCCAGTTGCCGCCGCAGCTCCGGTTTTTCGCCGGCGGCGACCAGAGCGTGCGCGGCTTCTCCTACCAATCGCTGGGGCGCAAGGACGAAGCGGGCAACACCATCGGCGGCGAGACCCTGGCGGTGGGGAGCCTGGAGTACGAGCGCCGCTTCTTCAGCAAGTGGGGCGCCGCCGTGTTCTACGACACCGGCAACGCCGCGGAATCGTTCGGCAACCTGGGCACGCTCGCCCGCGGCGCCGGCTTCGGCCTGCGCTGGCGCTCGCCCATCGGCCCCATCCGCGCCGACATGGCCTTCGCCCTCTCCGAGCCGGGCCACCCCATCCGCTTCCACCTCAACATCGGACCGGACCTGTGAGCGACGAAACACCGATCCCCGCACCGGCCCCCGTGCCTGCGAAGAAGAGGCGCCGCCTGCGGCGCTGGACGCTTCGCCTGCTCCTCATCATCTTCGTGCCGTTGCTCCTCGGCTTGGCCCTCGTGCTGTACGCGGTGACCACAGAGCGGGGCACCCACGTCCTCCTCACCCGCCTCGCGGGATTCATCCCCGGCACGCTGACCGTGGGCGCCCAGCGCGGACCGCTGACCGGTCCGCTCGACCTGCGGGACGTCCACTACAAGAACGACACGATGGAGCTGCGGATAGCCCACCTGGCGCTCGCCTGGGACCTCGGCAAGCTCCGCGGCCGGCAGCTCGACGTCGAGAGCCTGCACGCCGAGGGGATCCGCGTCGTCCTCCAGCCCACGAAGACGGATACCAGCAACGGTAAGCTGGTCGACGTCCACCTGCCGGTCAACATCGTGGTGCGCGACGCGCTGATCCGCGACTTGGAGGTGCTCAAGGTGGCGCCGCCGGGCCAGCCGGCCGCGGCGCCCTTCCGGCTCGACCAGATCGCGCTCGACGCGCAGAGCGACCGGCTGCGCGACCTCCTCCACGTGCGCAGCCTCAAGGTGGACGGCCCCACCTTCAAGCTGAGGGCCTCGGGCGACGTGAAGCCCGTGGGCGCCTACGACCTCGACCTCCAGGCCGAGGCCAACTACAACGGCTCGGGAGTGCCGCCCGTCGCGGTCGCGGGGACCTTCCGCGGCACCCTGGAGAAGCTGGGGATCGACGTCCGCACCAGCCAGCCGTTCGTGGCCACGGCCAAGGGCGACGTGCTCACCCCCATGCGCGAGGTGGGGCTCGACCTCGCCGCCCACGTGCAGGACGTCGACGTCCACGCCCTCAACGCCGCCTGGCCCGCCGCGCGGGTGAGCACGGCGGACGTGCGGATCAAGGGTCAGCTCAACGACTTCACCTCCGAGGGGAGCCTGACGGGCTCGTATCCGGACCTGGGCGCCGCCGCCGTCAACTACCGGCTGGCCCGGCGCGGCACGGACTACCTCGTCGAATCGCTCCACGTGAAGTCGGCGAACGGATCGGACCTGACGGCCAAGGGCTCGATCGGCACGGCGAAGAAGGACCTCGACCTCGACGTGCTGGCCGACTGGCGCGGCCTCGCCTGGCCGCTCACCGGCAAGCCCACGGTCGTCAGCCGCCAGGGGGACGCCAAGCTCAAGGGGACGCTCAACGCCTACAAGCTGGACCTCAACGCCGATCTCGCCGGCCCGGGCATTCCCCCGGGGCGCTGGCGCCTTTCCGGCCACGGCGATCCGGAGAAGATGACGCTTCGCTCCGTGCAGGGAGACGTGCTCCGCGGCCGTCTCACCGCCGAGGGGCTCGTCGCCTGGAAGCCTCAGGTCGCTTGGAAGCTGAAGGTGAACGGCGAGAACCTCGATCCCGGCGCCTACGATCCCCAATATCCGGGCCGGCTCACCTTCGCCGCCGCGAGCGACGGCGAGCTGCGCAACGGCAACCCCTACGGCAAGGTGGAGGTCACGAACCTCAACGGCACCCTGCGCGGCAACCCGGTGGCCGGCGCGGTCCTCCTCGGCCTGGCCGGGGAGCGCTACAACCTGCCGCGCCTCGACCTGCGTTCCGGCTCGGCCCGCCTCGCGGCCTCCGGGAGCTTCACCACGACGGCCGGCGATCTCGACTTCCGGCTCGATGCGCCCAACCTGGGCGAGGCCCTCCCCCAGGCCGGCGGCGCCATCAGCCTTCAGGGCCATCTCTCGGGACCGTTCAAGGCTCCCCACGTCCGCGCCCAGGGGACGGGCCAGTCGCTGGTGTGGCAGACCTACAACGTCGCGACCCTGGGCCTGAACGCGGACGTGGACCTGGCGAGCCAGGGTCCGATCAACCTGGATCTCAACGCCACCAAGGTCGGGGCCGCCGGACGCAGCTTCGATACCGTCGTTCTGACCGGCCGCGGCACGCAGGGCAGCCACACCGTCACCCTCGCCGTGCGTGCCCCGGAGGGGAGCCTCGACCTGAGGCTGGCCGGCGGCCTTCAGGGGACCACGGCGTGGAGCGGCCAGATCCAGCGGCTCGATTTCAAGAACCAACAGGCGGGAAGCTGGGCGCTCGCGGGTCCTGCGGGCCTCACCGCCGGCGCCACCGCCGCCAACCTGCGGAACTTCTGCTGGACCTCCGGCGCGGCCCGCCTCTGCGCCGACGGGCAGTGGAGCAAGACCGGCCCGTGGAACGCCTCGGGCACCATCGCGGACCTGCCGTTCTCCCTGTTCAAACCGTTCCTGCCGCCGGATCTCACGATCACCGGCGCCGTCAACGGCACCTTCCGCGGCCAGGGAACGCCGAACGGCTTCGTCACCGCCAACGTGGACCTGCGGCCCGGCCCCGGCGAGGTGCGCTACCCCCTGGAGAGCGGCAAGCCGGCGGTGGTGCGTTTCGATCAGGGGACCCTGACGCT
Organism: Thermoanaerobaculia bacterium; assembly: GCA_049284515.1. Classification (GTDB taxonomy): domain Bacteria; phylum Acidobacteriota; class Thermoanaerobaculia; order Multivoradales; family UBA5704; genus DATARR01. Next base: position 12,033 of record JBAPYB010000511.1, on the reverse strand, counting down.
CACAGCGGGCCAGGATGGCCTCGCCGCGCACGCCGCCCTCAACTTCCCGGACACCGGGAAAGTCGACGGCACCGTCCGCCTGCCGCAGTACAACGCCCTGGGCGCTCCCCTCCAGCAGCAGACGCTGAACGGGCGCGTCACCGCCAGCTTCACCAACCTCGGGCTGGTGGAAGCCTTCGTGCCCGACCTCAAGAACCCCAAGGGCACGCTGGACGCCGACCTCACCCTCGGCGGCACCGTGGCCGCGCCGAGGGCCACAGGCGCCGTGCAGCTCCGGGGCGCCCAGGTCGACGTGCCCGAGTACAACCTCCAGGTGCGGCAGATCGAGCTGGCTGCGAAGAGCGACGGCACCGGCCCGCTCCAGGTCAACGGCTCGGCGACCTCAGGCGGCGGAAACGTGACGATCGCGGGCACCGTCCCGCTCGATCAGAAGCCGGCCGCCCTCACCATCGAGGGGCGCCGGTTCCTCGTCTCCAACACCAAAGAGATCCGGGTGATCGTCACTCCTCACCTCAAGATCGCCATGCAGAACCAGCGGGTCGACGTCACCGGCGACGTGAACGTGCCCGAGGCCGCGTTCACCCAGCAGAAAAAGAAGGCCGCCGCGATCCCGGTCTCCAAGGACATCATCATCATTCCCATCTCCGAGCAGCGGACGGCCGACGCGACCAAGAAAGCGCTGGAGCTCTATGCCCGGGTGCGCGTCGTCCTGGGTGAGAAAGTCAAGGTGGACGCCTCTGGTTTCAGCGGCAATCCCTACGGCAGCCTGCTGATCGACGAGCAGCCGGCCAAGCCCGTCACGGCGGTGGGCGAGCTGCAGATCGCGAACGGCATCTACAAGGCCTATGGCCAGGACCTCACACTCGATCACGGCCGGCTCATCTTTGCCGGCGGCCCGGTGGACAACCCCGGGCTCGACCTCCAGGCCTATCGCACGGCCACGGATGGCACGATCGCGGGAGTCATCGTCAAGGGCACGCTCAAGAGCCCCCAGACGACTCTCTATTCAACGCCTGCGATGGGGCAGAGCGACGCCCTCGCCTACCTCCTGCTGGGCCATCGCCTGGGACAGAGCACGCCGCAGGAAGGGAGCCTGGTGGCCAACGCCGCCGCCTCCCTGGGTTTGAAAGGCGGCGACCTGCTCGCCAAGAAGATCGCCTCCCGCTTCGGCCTGGAGGAGGCGCACATCGAGAGCACCGGCGGCCTTCAGGAGGCTTCGCTGGTGGTGGGCAAATACCTGAGCCCCCGGCTCTACGTCACCTACGGCATCGGCCTCTTCCAGCCCGTCAGCACCTTCCGCATCCGCTACATCCTGGGGCGGATCTGGACCCTCCAGGCCGAGCAGGGCACCGGCACCTCCGCCGACTTCCTCTACGACGTGGAGCAAGGCAAGGGCCTCGCCACCCCGAGGCCCGGCCGCAGCGATCCGAAGCAGCCCGTGAAGCTGCCGCCGACGGACAACCAGACGGCGGGGCAGGGCACGAACGGAGGAGGGTAGGCCGGATTCATCCCACCCGGACCGACAAAGCGTGCCGGAACACGTTCCGCGGGTCCCACCGCGCCTTGACCCGCTGCAGGCGCGGGTAGTTCTCCTTGTAGTACAAGGAGTGCCACGGCACGCCGGAGGTATTCAGCCTCAAGTCCGTGAGATCGGTGTCCGGGTGGTTGATGAAGGCCCCGTCGTAGGCCTCGCCCGGGACCGGGACGCCCCCGGTCTCCGCGAACAGATCGCGATAGAACGGACGCACCCAGCCGGACGTAGTCCGGGCTACCGCGGAACCGCTTGTTGAACCGCTTCTCGACCACCGCGGCATACCGCGGATCGCCGGGGCCGATTCTGGGGGATTCGTTCCCTGTCGTGGGTTCTGGTCGACATCGTCTCCTCGGAAATCCGTCAGGGGTCTTATGCCCAGCAACCGGAGGATATCGGATTCGCCCAACTCTATGGAGGGGCCTGAGAGCCAGCGCGGCAGGGACGCAAGGGACAGCAAGGACGTGGCGAGCCGATCAGCGCCGGCTCAGCTTGACGCGACCGAACGGCTTCGAAACGCCCTTGTCCACGTTGTCCATGACCCACGCCCAGGTGCGGCTCGCCGGGTCGTAGACGAAGGTGTTCTTGAAGGAGACTTCGCCGTGCGCATCCTTGAACAGGAACGGCAGCGACTCGCCTTCCGGTTTCGCATGGCCGATGCCTTCGGCGGAGAACCCGCCGCTCGCGGTGCTGTCGAGCCACAGGACGGAGTACTCGCCCGCCGCCGCGTACCAGGTGACGTAGACGATCGCCTCGTAGGCGGCCTGCCCCCTGGAGTCCTTCTCTCGGGACACTTCGTGGAGGCGGACGTAGAGATGGTTCAGCACCCATTCCGCGTCGACGTCGTGCGTCGTGTCCTTGCCGGCCATCCGGCCCTCGAGGACCCAATGCCCAACCAGGCGGCTGAGCCAGGTGGCGTCTGTGAGCTGCGGTCCCGAGGGCCGGGATGAGGGTCTTCCGGCGCGGGGAACGTTACGAGTATCGGTGCTGCTCTCGCAAAACACAGTCCCCAGGCCGGCGGTCTCCGAAATCCCACCCTTACGGGCGGGAGGTTTTTGGGCAATCTGCCTGTATATTCCCCGCCGTGAGCTCGCCGCGGCTTCAGTTCGACCAGGTCCGCCGCCGCTTTGGGCGGCTTTCAGTGCTCAAGGGCGTCTCGGGCAGCGTGGGGCCGGCCGAGATGCTGCTGGTGACGGGGTCGAACGGCTCGGGGAAGAGCACGCTGCTGCGCTGCCTGGCCGGGCTGCTCGCTCTGGATGGCGGCACGATCGCCTACCAGGAGGACGGCACGCCGCTCGATGCCGCCGAGCGGCGGCGGCGGGTGGGCGTCGTGGCTCCGGACCTCGCGTTCTACTCGGAGCTGACGGTGGCCGAGAACCTGGCCTTCTTCGCCAGGCTGCGGCGGGTGCCGCCGGCGCGCGGCTTGGGCGTCCTCGGCCGGCTGGACCTGCCGCTCGACCGGCTGGCCGGGAACCTCTCCTCCGGCATGCGCCAGCGGCTGCGCTGGGGCTTCGCCCTGCTCCACTCCCCCCGGCTCCTGCTGCTCGACGAGCCGTTCCAGAACTTCGACGCTCCCGGCGAGCGCGTCGCCCGCGAGCTGCTCGACGAACATCTAAAGGACGGGGGCCTGGCCGTCGTCGCCAACCCGTCGTCCCTGGACTTCCGGCATGTGGCCACTCATCTCGAGCTGGGCGGCTGAGGCGGCGGCCGTGTTCGTGAAGGAGTGGCGGTGCGAGTACCGCACCCGCTACGCCCTGAACACCCTCGCCCTCTTCGCCTTCACCACCCTGGTGGTGGTGAGCTTCAGCCTCGGGCCGATGGGGGTCGACAAGTCGCACGGCACCGCCGTGTTGCCGGTGCTCTTGTGGATCATCCTGCTCTTCTCCGCGGCGGCCGGCCTGCCGCGCACCTTCGTGCAGGAAGAGGAGACCCAGACGGCGATGGCGCTGCGCCTTTCGGCGACGCCCTCCGCCCTCTTCTGCGGCAAGCTCCTCTACAACCTGACGTTGGTCCTGGCCCTGGAGGTGCTGGTCACGCCGGCGTACGTCATTATGACCAGCCTGGAGGTCGCGTCGCCGTGGCTGCTGGCGGCGGTGCTGGCCGCCGGGGGGTACGGCCTCGCCGCCGGCAGCACGCTGGTGGCGGCCATCATCGCCCAGGCGCGGAGCAAGGGAACGCTCTTCTCCGTCCTCTCGTTCCCCATCCTCCTCCCCCTGCTGGTGCTCGCCGTGGAGCTGACCCGCGGCGCCACGGCCGGCGACCCGGGCGGAGTGGCCGTGCCGGTGCTCCTCCTGTATGATGCGACGATCACCGTCGCCGGACTCATGCTCTTTCCCGCGGTGTGGAACCCATGAAAACTCTTCTCGCCTGGCTGTTGTGGTTGTGGTTGGCGCTCGTCATCGTCGGAGCGTTTTTCTATGCGCCGGTGGCAGAGCACTTCCGGGTGCCGGGATCGAGCCGCATCGTCTTCTTCCACGTCCCCATGGCCTGGACGTCGTTCCTCGCCTTCATCGCCGCCGCGGTGTGGAGCCTGATGTACCTCGTGCGACGCAACCCGCGCCACGACCGGTCCGCCGCGGTGGCCATCGAGATAGGGCTGCTGTTCGGCGTGCTCGCCACCGTCACCGGCGCCGTGTGGGCGAAGATCGAGTGGGGAGCGTGGTGGAACTGGGACCCGCGCCAGACCTCGATCCTCGCCTCGCTCCTCTTCTACGCCGCCTACCTGGCCCTGCGGCAGTCGGTGGAAGAGCCCGAGAAGCGGGCGCGGCTGGCCGCGGCCTATGCCCTCCTCGGGCTGGTGATCACGCCGTTCCTCTTCTGGGTCGTGCCCCGCATCACCTTTTCGCTGCACCCCGACCCGGTGGTCAACCGCTCGCTCAAGGTGGAGATGGACGCGCGCATCCAGCACGTGCTCTACGCGAGCGGCCTGGGCTTCGCCACCCTGTTTTTCTGGATTCACAATCTGCAATGCCGCCTGGAGGCTCTCGGCGAGCGGCGAGCGGCACTAAAGGAGTAGAGGTCATGGACTTGGGCGCCAACGGCTGGATCATGGCCGTCAACCTGATCATCTGGACAGGATTGTTCCTCTACCTGCTGCGTCTCGGGAAGCGGCTGCGGCGGGCTGAAGGCGATCTGGAGAAAGGCTCATGAAGAAAAACCGTCTGTACCTGCTCGGCGGGCTGCTCCTGCTGGCCTTCGCCGGATTTGCGTTCACCACGTTCAAGAGCTCCATGACTCCGTACGTTTCCTACGAGCAGGCCCGCCAGGGCGACCGGATCGTGCAGGTGGCCGGAGCGCTGGAGAAGGGGAGCTCCTCCTACACGGAGGCCCAGCAGGCCCTCCACTTCACCCTCAAGGACCCGAAGACCAGCCAGAACCTGCGGGTCCGCTTCAAGGGGGTCAAGCCCGGCAACTTCGAGGACGCCATCAGCATCGTCGCCATCGGCCGCTACGACGACAAGTCCCAGGAGTTCGCGGCCGAGAAGCTGCTGGTGAAGTGCCCGAGCAAGTACCAGGGCGCCGAAGTGAAGACCTACAGCTAGCGCTGGACGGAAGACCAATGCTGAGCAATTTGAGCAATTTTCTCACCCACCTCTTCCTCCCCGGGGCCCTCACCCTCTGGTGCGCCGTGCTCTTCGCCTTGGCGACGATGTGGGGCTACGCCGAGGCGCTCGCCACGGGGAGCGCCAGCGCCAAGGTCTTCGCCCGCCGGTCCTACGGCTTCTTCGCTTTCTCCATCGTGCTCACCGCGGTGATGATGTCGCTGCTGCTGATGCTGCGCGACTTCCGGGTGGAGTACGTCTACCAGTACTCCGGAATGGACCTGCCGACCTATTACCAGTTCTCGGCCTTCTGGGCGGGCCAGAAGGGGAGCTTCCTCATCTGGCTCGTCTGGGGCTCTCTGCTGGGGCTGCTGGTGCGCCGTACGGCCGGCCCCAACGAGCCGGCCATCATGGGGATCTACACCCTGACCTTGATGGGGCTGCTCTTCATCCTGGTGCGCGACAGCCCGTTCCTGATGCTGGCCAAGACGCCGGTGGACGGCGTGGGGCTCAATCCGCTGCTGCAGGACAACTGGATGGTCATCCATCCGCCCATCATGTTCATCGGCTACGCCGCGAGCGCCATCCCCTTCTCCTTCGCCATGGCCTCGCTCTGGCGGCGCAAGTACGACGGTTGGGCGGAACGGGCGTTCCCCTGGGCGCTCGGCGGCTTCATCGTCCTCGGCACCGCCATCACGATGGGGGGCTACTGGGCCTACAAGACCCTGGGCTGGGGCGGCTACTGGGGCTGGGACCCGGTGGAGAACGCCTCGTTCATTCCCTTCCTCTTCGGCACGACGATGATCCACGGCCTGCACATGGAGCGGGCCAAGGGCCGCTACCGGCGGGCCAACTACGTCTTCGCCTTCCTCACCTACATCTCGGTGCTCTACGGCACCTTCCTCACCCGCTCGGGCGTGCTGGCCGATTTTTCGGTGCACAGCTTCGTGGACCTCGGCATCTCACGCTTCCTCATCATGCTGCTGGTCGGCTTCTTCCTCCTCGGCCTGTTCCTCATCGTCATCCGCTGGAAGGAGATCCCCACCGAGCCCAACGAGGATCCGTTCCTGTCGCGCGGCACGTTCATGGTGCTGGCGACGATCACCATCCTCGTCGCGGCCGTCGTCATCACCCTCGGCACCTCGGCGCCGCTGCTGACCAAGGTGATGGCCAACCCGAGCCAGGTGGGGCCCAGCTTCTACAACCGGGTGAGCCTGCCGATCGCCATCCTGATCGGGCTGCTGCTCTCGCTCGTCCCCTACCTCACCTGGCGGGGCAACAAGTTTTCCGAGATTGCGCGCAAGATGATTGTCCCGGGGATCTTCGCCGTGGCGGTGACGATCGGCGCAGCGGTGTGGAAGATCCACGATCCCTTCCACCTCGTCTTCGTGCTGCTCGCCACCCTGGCGCTCGCCACCAATCTGCAGAAGACGGTGGGCAAGTTCCAGGTGAGCGGGCTGCGCGGCGCCGGCGGCTACCTGGCCCACGTCGGCGTGGGGGTGATCCTGCTGGGCATCATCGCCTCGTCAGGCTACGACGAAAGCACCAAGGTCACCCTGGTGCAGAACGTGCCGCACCAGGTGGGCGACGTCACCCTCACCTTCAAGCGCTTCATTCCCCGCCACGGCTTCGAGAAGGAGCGCATGGAGGTGGCTGTCGCGAGGGCCGGCAAGAAGCCGTTCATGGTCTACCCCAAGCTGTTCATGAACCTGCGCACCAAGCAGGTGATGGCGAACCCGGACATCCGGTCGACACCGTTCCAGGATCTCTACGTCTCGCCCATCGACTTCGACCCCGGCCAGCCGCGGCTTCAGCTCGCCAAGGGGGGCAGCGGCAAGATCGGAGACATGGAGGTCAAGTTCACGGGCTTCAACCTCGAGGTCCAGGGCAATGCCATGGCCGCCATGGCCGCCGGCAAGCCGATGACGATCGGCGCCAGGCTGGCGGTCACCCGCGGAGGCCAAACGGTTGAGCTGCAGCCTCTGTACAAGCTGAACCCGGCGAGCGGCCAGGTGGAGACGCCGCCCGTCGAGCTGCCGGGCGGCGGCGCCCTGGCCATCTCCGGCATCAACGCCACCAACGGCGCCGTGCAGCTCGAGGCGGCCGGCGTCGCCAGTCCGATGAAGCTGTCGGTGGACGTGACCCGCAAGCCGCTCATCCAACTCGTCTGGTTCGGCCTCTACGTCGTCATCCTCGGCGGCGTGCTGGCGACGGCCCAGCGGTTGCGCGAGATACGCATCCGCGAACGGGTGGCGGAGGCGAAGGCGGGCGGCTGAGCGCTGATGAGAGAGTCTGCTCGACGCGCAGCGCTCGTCCTGGTGCTCGCCGGGATCTGGATCTCGACGACCGTCATGGCCGCAGGCTCCCCTGCCGAGCCGCCCTCTCCCGCCATGGAGGCCTATACGCGAGGCCAGGAACACCTGGCCCGCAGGACCGAGGCCGATCTGAGCGCGGCGCTTCAGGACTTCGAGCGGGCGACTGCCGCCGATGCCACGTTCGCACCCGCCTTCGCGAGCCTGGCCGAGACGCAGGCTCTGCTCTACAACTACCCGCGGGCGCGGGAGGCGGCAAACCGGGCGCTGGCGCTCGACGATCGCCTGGCGAACGCGCACGCGGTGCTGGGCTTCATCCGGATGCACGCCGACTGGGATTGGGCCGGCGCCGAGGGAGAGCTCCGGCGCGCCGTGGAGCTCGAACCTGCGCGGACCACGCAGCATCTCTGGTACGCGATCCTTCTGGAGGTGACCGGCCGGTCTGACGAGGCGGTGAAAGAGGCGCGCCGGGCCGTCGAGCTCGCACCCGACGACGCCCGCGTGCGCGCGGGGCTCGGTTACCGGCTCTTCTGGGCGCGGCGGTATGACGATGCGGTGGCGGAGCTGACGGCAGCCCTGAAGCTCGATCCGGATCTGGAGACGGCCGAATACTTCATCGGCCGCGCCCGCATCCAGCAGAGGCGTTTCGACGAGGCGCGAGCCGCCTTCGCCCGTGCCCGGGAGCTCTCGCCACGGGATGCCAACCTCGACACGTCGGGAGCCTATCTGGAGGCTCTGGCCGGGCGGCGGAAAGAGGCGGAGCGGGTCCTCGCCGATGTGGAGCGGCTGGCGGGCCGGGGTCTGCCCTTCGCCTCGCAGGCCGCCGGCATCCACTCGGCTCTGGGGCACAAGGAGGTCGCCCTGGGATGGCTGGAACGGGCCTTCTCCGCCAAGGAGGGCGCTCTGGTCTGGCTCAAAATCGATCCCCGCTTCGATCCGCTGCGCGCCGAGCCCCGGTTCGCCAAAATCCTGAGCGGAATGAAGCTCGCGGCGCCCGCGACTCCGTAACAGCAGCCCTACGCTCCGAACGCCAGCCGGTCCGCCAGGGTGTGCGGCAGGCCGGCTTTGCGGATGCGGCGCTGGGACTCCTGGACGGGATACTCGATGCGATACCAGCGGACGACCCTCTTGACGCTGTCGTAGGTCATGTAGGAGGCCCGCGGGTCGCGGTCGCGGGGCTGGCCGATGGAGCCGGGGTTGATGAGGTAGCGGCCTCCAGGATCGAGCTGGATGCGGCCGCTCGTGCCGCGCAACGCCTTCACTCCCAGGAGGCGGCCTTCCAGCCAGAACAGCGACGGGATGTGGGTGTGGCCGAAGAAGGTCACCGGCATCTGGAAGCGGGAGAAGATCTCCCAGGCGTCGACGTCGGAAAAGACGTAGGTGTCCTCGTCGAGCGGCGAGCCGTGGCAGATCGCGAGCCTCTCCTCGATCTGTACCGGCCCCTGGGGAAGGTTGCGGACGTAACGGAGGTTGGCGGGAGTGAGCCGGCCGGTGGTCCACTGCGCCGCCGCCAGGGCCGTCTGGTTGAAGTTGCTGCCGGAGTCGATGCCGGTCACCACCTTGTCGTGGTTGCCGCGCACGGTGTGGAGCCGGGGCCCGAGGTCGCGCACGGCGTCCACCACCTGGTTGGGCGCCGCGCCGTAGCCCACCAGGTCGCCCAGCACCAGGACGGAGTCGAAGCGCTTGCGGCGGGCCCGCCGCAGGACGGCCTCGAACGCCTCCCAGTTGGCGTGCATGTCCGAGAGAATCAGATAGCGCATTCGGTTCCTGGTCAGATGGGTCCCTGGTCAGCTCAACGATCCCTGATCAACAACGCAATCCGCGCAGCAATCTCCTCAGGCCGTTCAACCGGCGCCACGTCCACGGTCACGTCCGCCCGCCGGTAGGCCGGCAGCCGCTCCTGGTAGAGCGACAGGGCCTGGACCTCGTCCTTGAACAGCGGCCGGTCGGACTTCCCCAGCGCCCCGATGCGCGCCACGATGCTGGCGAACGGCGGGTTGAGCCACACGGACAGCCCATTGGCGCCGATCCAGCGCGCGTTCGCCTCCGTCACCATCGTACCGCCTCCGGTCGACACCACCACGTCCTGAAAGCTGGAAGTTTCGCGCAACAGCTCGGCCTCCAGTTGGCGGAAGGCGGGCTCCCCCTGCCCGGCGAAGATCTCCCGCACCGTCATGCCCGCCCGGCGCTCGATCTCCCCGTCCAGGTCCACGAACGGTACTCCCAAGCGCGAAGCCAGCAGCCGTCCCACGGTCGTCTTGCCGCAGCCCATGAACCCGGTCAGGTAGACGCGCATGAATTCCTGGCCGCCTCCAGGAGCTTGCGGCAGTTGGCGGCGATTTCCCCGCGGCAGACCGCGCCCAGCACTGCCGCGGCATCGGCGCCGGCCGCCAGCACCGCGGCCACGTTGCCGGCGTCGATGCCGCCGATGGCCACCAGCCGCCGCTTGGCCGTCCGCGGTATCCGGGCACGTGCCCAGCGCACGAAGTCGAGGCCCACCACCGGATCCGGACGCTCCTTTCCCGTCGTCGGGAAGACCGGCCCGACGGCGATCACGTCCACCTCGGGGTCGGCATCCGCCGCCGCGAGCTGCTCTTCATCGTGGGTGGAAAGGCCGAGTTGCACGCCCGGTCCCACCACCCGCCGGGCCGCGGCCGGCGGCAGATCCGCCTGGCCGAGGTGGAGACCCTGTACAGGGAAGAGTGCCGCAAGGTCGGCCCGATCGTCCACCCAGAGCTCCGTGCCGCTGCCCTCCAGGGCCCGGCAGCAGTCCGCCAGCGCCGGATACCACTCCCGCCCCGAGAGCCGCTTGCCCCGGATCTGAATCCACCGCACGCCCGCCGCCGCCATCTCGGCCACCGCCGCCGGCAGCGGCCGGGGATGGAGGGCCTCCGCGTCGGCGATGGCATAGATCGGGGACCTCATTTGCCGCGGTCGCCCGGCCTTCCCTCCCGCTGGAGGAAGCGCTCCATGAAGCGCGTCGACAGCCGGCCGGCGACGAAGTCCGGATCGCGGAGGATGCGCCGTTGGAGGGGGATGGACGTCTGGATGCCCTCGACGACGAAGAAGTCGAGCGCCCGGCACATGCGGGCGATCGCATACTCCCGGGTGCGGTCGTGGACGATCAGCTTGGCCACCAGCGAGTCGTAGTACGGGGGGATCACGTAGTCCTCGTAGCCGTGGGTGTCCACCCGGGTACCGGGTCCGCCCGGCAGGTGGAAGGTCTTGAGCGGGCCGGGGCTGGGCGCGAAGGTGTCCGGGTTCTCGGCGTTGACCCGGCACTCGATGGCGTGCCCGCGGGGCTTGAGACCGTTCGGGATGGCCAGCCGCCGGCCGGTCGCCACCTCGATCTGCATCTTCACCAGGTCCAAGCCGGTGACCATTTCGGTGACCGGGTGCTCGACCTGGATGCGGGTGTTCATCTCCATGAAGTAGAAGCGGCCGTCCGCATCGAGGAGGAACTCGATGGTGCCGGCGTTCTCGTAGCCCACGGCCTCGCAGAGGCGCACGGCCGCGGCACCCATTTCCTCGCGCAGCTCCTGGGTGAGGGCTGGCGACGGCGACTCCTCGATGAGCTTCTGGTGCCGGCGCTGGATGGAGCACTCGCGCTCTCCCAGGTGCACGGCACGGCCATGGTGGTCGCCGAAGACCTGGAACTCGATGTGCCGCGGCTCCACCAGGTACTTCTCGACGTAGACCGAGCCGTCGCCGAAGGCCTTTTCGGCCTCGGACTGCGCGGCGGCGAGCTGGCCGGCCAGGTCGCCCTCGGCGTGGACGATGCGCATGCCGCGCCCGCCGCCTCCCGCCGACGCCTTGAGGATGACCGGGTAGCCCACCTCCGCCGCCAGCGCCGTCGCCTCCTCGACGCTCTGCAGCGGCTCCTGGCTGCCAGGGAGCACGGGCACGCCCGCGGCCTTGGCCGTCTGCCGGGCCTTGGCCTTGTCGCCCATCAGGCGGATGACCTCCGGACGGGGCCCGATCCAGGCGATCTTGCACTCGTGGAGCACTTCGGCGAAGTGGGCGTTTTCGGCCAGGAAGCCATAGCCGGGATGGACGGCGTCGGCGCCGGTGATCTCGGCGGCCGAAATGATGGACGAGATGTTGAGGTAGCTCTGCTTGGACGGCGGCGGACCGATGCAGACGTCCTCGTCGGCGTAGGTGACGTGCAGGCTGTCGCGGTCGGCGGTGGAATAGACGGCGACCGTCTGGATCCCCAGCTCCTTGCAGGCCTGGATGATGCGGAGCGCGATCTCGCCCCGGTTGGCGATCAGGATCTTCTTGAACATCGGCAGCCTCGGGGGCACTAGGCCGGCCGGATGGAGAAGAGCGGCTCGCCGAACTCCACGGCCTGGGCATTCTGGGGATAGATTTCGACGATCACCCCTTCGGCGTCCGATTCGATCTCGTTCATCAGCTTCATCGCTTCGATGATGCAGAGCACCTGCCCCTCCTTCACCCGCGAGCCGACCTCGCAGAAGGGAGGAGCGTCAGGGGAGGCCGAACGGTAGAACGTGCCGACGATGGGAGAGTTGACGACATGGCCCGGCGGCGCGGAGGGCGCTGCCGCGGCGGCAGAGGCCGGGGCCGCGGCGGTTGTCGCCGGCATTGCCGACATTGCCGGCATCGCCGGCATCGCCGGAGCGGGAGC
>JBAPYB010000510.1:0-25054 GCA_049284515.1 Thermoanaerobaculia bacterium | reverse complement strand
TCCGAACACGGCAGTTAAGCCCCCCAGCGCCAATGGTACTGCGCGCGCAAGTGTGTGGGAGAGTAGGTCGTCGCCGGGAATTATTTTCCTCAAACGGCCCATGACCAAAATCATGGGCCGTACGTTTTTCCAATGCATTTCAAGCCCCTCTTCCTCGCCGTCCTCCTCGCTGCAGGCGCCGTCGCCCTGGGTCTGGCCGTTGCCCAGCCGCCGGCGGCCACCCGAAGCTCGCGCGTGCCGCTCGTGGTCATCGGCATCGACGGCGGCGAATGGAAGGTCATCCACCGCTTGTGGAGCGAAGGGAAGCTGCCGAACCTCAAGGCGATCGCCGACCGCGGCGTCACCGCGACCCTGCACACGGCCTACAACTCATCCCCCGTCATCTGGACGACGATCGCCACCGGCGTGGTGCCCGACGTGCACGGCATCACCGACTTCGTGGTGGCGACTCCCAAGGGGGACGTTCCCATCTCGTCGGACCTGCGCAAGGTGCCGGCTCTCTGGAACATGCTGTCCCGAGCCGGCCGGCGGGTGGCCGTGCTGGGCTGGTGGGGCTCCTGGCCGGCGGAGGAGGTCAACGGCGTGGTGTACAGCGACCGCGCCCTGCTCGACCTGCCGGCCCGCGTCTCTCCCCCCTCGGAGCTGCCGCGGTTCCTCGCCGAGCTGCGGCAGGCCGACGCCGATCCGGGGCTGTTCCGCGACGGCGAGGAGCGGCGCGACCGGGTAATGGCGCGGGCGGCGGCGCACCGGGCTGCGGAAGGGTACGATCTCATCCTCCTCTACTTCCGCAGCACGGACATCGTCAGCCACTACAACTGGAAGTTCTTCGAGCCGGAGGAGTTCGAGTACGTCGATCCGGGCGAGCTGGCGGCGAGGCGGAACGAGGTGCCGCGGATCTACGAGGCGGTGGACGAGGAGATCGGTCGCATCCTCGCGGCCGCGGCCGCCGCGCGATGGCCGGCCAACGTCCTGGTGGTCTCGGACCACGGCTTCCACGCCGCCCGCCGGGAGGACATCAAGGCGCTGGTGAACATGGACGCCATCCTCGAGCGGCTGGGCTATCTCACCCACCGGGCCGGAGCGATCGACTTTTCCCGGACGCAGCTCTACACCTACGCGACGCCGGACTTCCAGCGCACCAAGGACCTGCGCTTCGCCCTCGCCGGCCGCGAGCCGGGAGGGCGTGTCCGGTCGGAGGAGCGCGACCGCATCCGGGAGAGATTCGAGGCCGATCTCGCCACGGTCACCAACGACCAGGGGGAGCCCGTCTTCACCGTGCGGGATCCCCACCCCCGCCGCGGCGACGAGGGCGACCTGGTGGCGGTCGTCCACTTGGCGAGCCTCACGCCGGTCCTGCGGGTCAGAGGGAAGCCGTTTCCGCCCGCCCTCCGCAGCCTGACCCGGATCTCCGGTACGCACACCCCCTCCACCCACGGCATCCTCCTCGCCGCCGGGCCGGACGTCGATCCCGAGGCCGACCTCGCGGAGATCCGCGTCCATGACCTGGCGCCGACGATTCTTTACGGTCTCGGGTTGCCGGTGGCGGCGGATTTTGCAGGCCGACCGCGGATGGAGCTGTTCAATGCGGATTTCCGCCGTGCCCACCCACTGCGGACGATCCAGTCCTGGGGAACGCGGCCGAAAGGGGGCGCCGCCCGCACTTCGCGTGCCGACGGCGATCTCCTGAACGAGCTGCGGGCCTTGGGCTACATCCGATAGAGAGCGTAGAGCCGGTCAGTTCCAGATCTTCTTCCACCAGGGATCGACCTCCGCCGGACCGCCGGAGCCCGCCGCGGGGTTCATTTTGCGCCGGATCTTGTTGACGTCCCAAGCGGTCAACGAGGCGAGAGTCTGGGCTTCCTGCTCGAAGCGCTTCGGCAGCTCCCGCCGATAGGCCTGCGCCGCCTCGCAACGATCGCCGCCCGTCCAGGGGTGGCGCAGAATGAAGCGGCCTTGGAAGTTCTCGCGGTCGGCGGTCTCCTGGAAGGTGAGGTCCTCGGGGAAGTGCTCCGCGTCGTAGCGCAGGTGGAGGCGGGTAAGGAACACGTTGCGGGCTCCGGATGGGTTGTCTCCTCCCTGCTCGAGCCAGAAGACGCCGAGCTGGCGCAGCTCGTCCGCCGAGAGCGGATCGGCGGAACAGGGGTCGCACCAGGCCATGTCCCAGGCGTATTCGAGGAAGACGGTGCGCATGTCCTGCCGCTTCACCTGCTGGCTGAACAGGGCCTTGTAGAAGCCGGGGAACTCGTTCTTGACGAAGAGGGGAACCTCGGCGTTCGAAGGGAGGCGGACGGTGCGGTAGTTGGTGGTCTCCACCCGGCCCTTGCGGGTCAGGGCGTAGACGAAGAGCTCCTGGGGACCGTTGGCATTGACCATCCCGAGGCGGATGGGGAGCATGAACTTGGGGCTCTCGTAGGCTACCTGGATGGGCCGCAGGTAGGTGAAGCCGAGCTTCGACTGCTCCTTGAGGTTCACCTTGGCGACGAAGAACCGCATGCCCTGCTTGAGGTAGCCGCCGAGGACGCGGGAGGCCCCCGGGGGAATCCGGTAGCCGTTCTCGATCAGCCAGGTCTCCAATCCGTTGCTCTCCTTGGCCGAGAGGATCAGGATGTCGTACTCGCCGACCGTGTAGCGGGCCTCCACGGTGACACCCAGGCTGCGGTCGCGCGCCCGGCCGTCCTTCAAGTCTCCCTCGGCTTTTTTCATCATGGGGGCCGCCGCCTGGAGTCTCTCGAGGTACCGCGCGCAGGGGTTTTCGTCGAAGTATTCGACGAGGCGCGGCGCCGAATAGGCATCCAAGTGATCGAGCAGGGACCGGTCGGCGATATGGATTTGCTCGCGCTGCAGGAAGGTGGGGACGGGGATGACGATGGCGAATTCCTTGGGATCGCCCTTGAAGTCGTTGGCCATGGTGAGCACCGTGCGGTCGGCATCCCGCACCAGGACCACCTGGGAGGCCTGATTGAACAGCTTAGTGTCGGCCTTCGCCACGTAAAAGCCGCAGAAAGCGAGGGCGGTGCCGGCGGCCGTGGCCAGGGCAGCGGCGGTCAGCAGGGGGACGATGAGGCGTCTCATGCGAATCTCCTTTCTCCGAGGAGAGATTGGACAGGGTCTTCGGCCACGGCGGGAGCTCGCCGCCAGACGTACCGCGTCCCGGGCAGCAGCCGGTCGAGAAGCGGCACCAGGGGAGATAGGAAGGCCAAAGAGAGGATCAGGCCGTTAGGCCGGTAGAGCACGAAATGGACGAACCCGGCGCCCAAGGCCACCAACAGGGCGAAAAGGATGCGGCCGGCGCGGGTGTCGGGCGTGGTTTTCGGGTCTGAGATCATGAAGAAGGTGAAGATCAGGAAGGCGCCGCTCGCGAGTTGGTGGAGGGGAATGGCCAGGGGCTGGCCGAGCCACAGGGCGCGCCCGAAGAGAATCGCGAGGTAGAAAGTGAGGAAGGCGTAGGTGACGTCGCTGCGGGCTGCGCGGTTGACCACCAGCCCTCCCAGACAGGCGACGAGGAAGCCAAGGAATGCCGCGCTCCCCCACTGGCCCGGGGAAACCCACACCCGGCCGGTGGCTAGCATCAGGGCCACGATCCCGAAATTGGTGGGATTGAAGACGTGCTTGCCATGAACGCGCAGCACGAATTTGCTGCCGATGGTGAGCGCGGCGGCCAGGACCGCGAGGAGGGCGGAGCTGGTGCGCAGCAGCAGACAGAGGGAGAGACCGGAGATCAAGGCGCTCTTCGGATCGAAGGCCGGGAGGCGCCAGAGCTTGGTGAAGGCGAGTTGGGTGAGGAGGGCCGTCCCCAGCAGCTCCAGTGCGCGTCCGGCGCTGATTTCGAAGTCCAGCCAGGCGACGCCATAAACCAAGAGGCTGGCGAGGACGAGGATCTGGTAGATGCGGGGGTCGTGTATCCTGGCGCTGAGGCTGTTCATCGTTCGGGTCCCTCCGCTGATGTCCCATTGGACACGGAAGGATGGCAAAAGAAAACCGCGCGCCCTTTTTCCGACAGGCTCCAACGTTCCGTCGGGATGGTGCGTACAATGGAGAGGAACGCAGTGCATGGAGCCCGGGGTCGGGGAAAGGACGCAGCCATGGTGAATGCAGCAGTCAAGGGGAGAGCCCTGGTGGCAGGATTCTTCCTGGCCGCTTCCGCGGCCTGGGCGGGGCCGGTGCCGCTGGGATCTCAGTTTCGGGTCAGCTCGTGCCCGGATTGCCGCCAGACGGTGCCGGCGGTGGCCGGCCTGAAGACCAGCGGGTTCCTCACCGTCTGGGAGGGGCCGAACGCCGCCGGCACGCAGAGCGTCAACGGCCGGTTCTTCTCCTCTACGGGCGCGCCGGTGGGGAACGATTTCTCGATGGCGCAGGTGGTGCCCCCGGACCAGTACGACGGGGCGGTGACCCGCGACAAGAAGGGAAACTTCATCGTCGTCTGGTCGTCGGTTGCGGACGGCAACAGCGACATCATGGCCCAGCGCTTCAACTCGAGCGGCACGCCGTTGGGTGCGGTATTCCGAGTGAACGTCGACGACCCCACGGCGCCCACGGTGCCGGTGGATTACAACCCAGCCGTGGCGCCGATGAGCGACGGCGGCTTCCTCGTGGTATGGGTCAGCGTGCTGCCGGACGGCGACGGCTTCCACGGCACTACGCCCCAGGTGCTGGCGCGCCGCTTCACGGCCGCCGGAGCGCCGGCAGGGGCGCAGGTCAAGGTGAGCATGGGCCTGGTCAAAGGCGACCGGCCGGGAGTGTGCGTCGACACCTCCGGCAGGCCGATCATCGTCTGGACCACGGTGGATGCGTTCCGCCCCTTCCAGTCCAATCTCAGCGGGGTCTCTCTGCGCCGGCTGACGGCCAAGGGAGTACCCCTGGACGCCACCGACACGACCGTGGCCCCGCCGATGGCGCAGTCGGTCCGTCCGGCGGTCTCCTGCGGCAACGGCAGCACTTTCGTCGTGGTGTGGCACAGCGACGCGGCGCCGGCGGGACCGCAGTCGGACATTCTGGGCCAGCGCTTCAGCAACCAGGGGCGCCCGGCTGGAGCGCAGTTCGTGATCAATACCACCACGACGGGCTTTCAGAGAAACCCAGCGATCTCCCATGATCCATCGGGGAACTTCGTGGTGGTCTGGCAATCCGATCTGGGATCGCGGGTGGGGGTCTTCCTCCGCCGCTATACCAACAAGGGCGCTCCGACCGGTCCTGAGCTCGAGGTGGCGTCGGATATACCGAACGCCGTGGCCCCGGCCAACCCCGCCGTTGCCCACCTTGGCAGCAAGGGGAATTTCGTGGTGGTCTGGCAGGACGGCGCGCTGGGTGGGATCTATGGCAAACGCTTCATGCCTTAAGGGTGAATCGGCGTTCGTCCCGCCACCAGGGCGGTGACGGATGCCGCCCCTGCTTTCTTGAGCGCTTCCGCGGCGGCGTCGAGCGTAGCGCCGGTGGTGGCGACGTCGTCGACCAGCAGCAGATGGAGCCCGCGGACCTCTCGGGACCGCGGCACCTGGAAGGCCCGTCGCAGGTTGGCCAGCCGCTGTGTGCGGCCGAGGAGGCTCTGGGCCGGAGTGGCCCGGCTGCGGGAGAGGAGCGGGTCGAAGGGCAGGTTGAGGAGACCGGCGAGGGGCCGGGCGATCCGCTCCGCCTGGTTGTAGCCGCGGGTCAGGCGCCGGCGCCAGTGCAGGGGAACGGGAACGACGCGGTCGATCTTCGCCAGCCCTTCGATCCTTGGGCCGAGCTCCGCTGCCAGCGCCGTGGCCAGATGCCGGCCGAGGTAGTCCAGCCGGCGGAATTTGAGCGCCTGCACCACCGCGTCGAGAGGCGGAAGGTAGCTCCAGAGGGCGAGCATGCGGTCGAAGGCTGGCGGGGCCTGCCGGCAGCTCCCGCAGCGATACCCTGCAGGCAGGGCATAGGCTCCGCCTAGCGGCAGCGCGCACAAGGCGCAGGACTGCGCGGGCAGTCGTGTGAGAGCTCCCCGGCACGCTCCGCAGAGCCCGAGGGCGGTGCCCTTGGCGGGAAGAGGCTGCCCACAGCCCAGGCAAGGGGCGGGCAACAAGACGTGGACCAGCCGATCGAGCAACCCCATGGGCGGCGGCACAACGCCGGAAGGCTCTGGCTCGTATACAGAGTGGGTCATGGGATCGTGACGGTCCCTCCGGGGAGAGCGAAACGAGAAGCTATACTCTCAGCAACCGGTTGGTCCAGGAAGATGCGGGCTCTGGACCGCAGCCACCGTAAAGGAGGGGATCTTGACGCGACACCACCGCCTGCTGGGCAGGCTCCTGCTGATTGGAGGCCTTCTCCTGCTCCCTGCCGCCGCCGGCGCCCAGGAGCTTTATACCTATACCGTTGGCCTTCTCGGCGGCATCGGCGGCTCGATCGACGTCGATCCCGGGCGCAGCTTCACCAACAAGGGCTTTCAGCTCAATCTCGGGATGGTCACCGAGCCTCACACCCACTTGATCTTACGGACCGGCAAGCTGTCCTTGGACCAGGAGAACCTTTTCGGCTCGCTCCGCGACGCCGACCTGGAGTACGCGACCATCGGCGGGGAGTACCGGGCTCGCCAGTCCGTTTGGGAGTCGGGCCTCTATCTGGCGCTGGGCGGCTACCGGCTGAACGGCATAGAGAATTCCACGGGTCGCGACCAGACGGAGACCTCCATCGGGCTGGCTTTGGGAGCCACCGGTGAGCTGCCGATCAACCGTCATCTCGGGATCCTGGCCGAATTCTCCGGGCACTACGTCCGATTCAGGGACGAGCAGTTCTTTGCCATGGGCCACGTGGGCCTGGCCCTCCATTTCTGAGGCGAGAGCCAGGGCCGCTCTCAAGCCAGGAGCGGCCCGGTCTTGGATCAGGTGCCCGGCGCCCGGAGGGCTGCCGTCTGCGCGCCCTTGAGCTTCGCCCCGATCTCCTGCCGCAGAGCGGCCGAGTCCCAGTCCGTCATGCCAACGAATTTCCTCACCACCTGCCCTTTGACGACGAGGTAGGTCTCGGGGAGCTTGTTGGTGCCGTAGCGGTTGGCCACTTCCCAGTTGGGATCGAAGAGCACCATGTCGGCACCGCGGCCCAGGAAGGCCCGGACCTTGCCGTTGGAGTCGGACACGGCGACCATCAGGACCGAGAAGTCCTCGTGACCGGCGAAGTCCCGGGCCAGGCGTTGCAGAGCGGGGACTTCCTGGATGCAGGGCGGGCACCAGGTGGCCCAGAAATGGACCAGGGTGACCGGGGCGAGGTGCGGGCCGATGGTGGCTGCCCGGCCGGTGGCGTCGAAGAGGCCGCCCGGCTCCTTGAAAGTTGCTTTGCCATGAGGCCAGAAGAGCGCCGTCAGGGCGCAGACGGCCAAGGCCGCGAGCCCGATTTTGGCCGGCATGCCGAGGCGCGAGCTCGCAGGGGGCGCCGCGGGATCGGCCGGTGCCTGTGCGCTGACATCGGAAGGGGAATTCATAGGGTCGCTCCCGTGTTGGGAAAGCAAGGCCAAGCCTTGGCCCAACTCCTCGATCCCTAGAATAGCGCACGGACCTCCACAACCTTGCAAAATCCCGCAGAACGCCGTGCCGCCGATCCCCGGCGGGCCTTCCTGGTGGGCCTCGTCCTGCCGGGCCAGCCCGTCTACGTCGTCGAGGAGCATCTCGACGAGCTGGCGCAGCTCGCCGACACCGCCGGCGCCAAGGTTGCCGGTCGCGCCATGCAGGCGCGCAAGGCGCCGGACCCCGCGACCTTCGTCGGTCACGGCAAGGCGGAGGAGATCAGCGCCGCCGCCCGCGAGCTGGGCGCCGACCTGCTGATCTTCGACGACGACCTCTCCGGCAGCCAGGTGAAGAACCTCGAAGAGCTGACCAAGCTCGCGGTCATGGATCGCAGCTCCCTGATCCTGGACATCTTCGATCAGCGGGCGCGCAGCCGCGAGGCCCGTACCCAGGTGGAGCTCGCGCGCCTCAAGTATTCGCTCCCCCGGCTGACCCGGAAGTGGAGCCACCTCTCGCGCCAGGGCGGCGGCGTGGGCCTGCGCGGTGGCGAGGGCGAGAGCCAGCTCGAGCAGGATCGCCGGGTGCTGCGTTCCCGCATCCGGCATCTGGAAGAGGAGCTCGAGAAGATCGAGCGCACCCGCAAGGTGCAGCGCCACGGCCGCTCCGGTGCGCCCACGGTAGCGCTGACCGGCTATACCAATGCCGGCAAGTCGACCCTGTTCAACCGCCTCACGGCCGCCGGCACGCTGGCGGAGAATCGCCTCTTCGCCACGCTGGACGCCAAGCTGCGCCGGGGCTCCGTGGAGGGAGCCCGGACGGCGGTCTTCGCCGACACGGTAGGCTTCATCCGCAAGCTGCCCCACCATCTTGTCTCCTCGTTCCGCAGCACCTTGGGTGAGGTCACGGCGGCGGACCTCGTGCTCCACGTCATCGACCGCAGCCATCCCCGCTGGCAAGAGCAGGCGGCGGTGGCCGAGCAGGTGATGGACGAGCTCGGAGTCGACCGCGAGCGGGTGGTGAACGTCTACAACAAGGCCGACCTCGTGCCGCCGGACGAGTCGCGCAACGGCCAGGCCCTCTGGGTGTCGGCCGTGACCGGCGAGGGCATCCCCGCCCTCAAGGCTGAGCTGGCGCGGCGGTTGGGCTTCGACAAGCTCCGGCAGGACGCGGCGCGCGAGTCCCTGCTAGGGCTTGCGTAGCGGGCACGATACCCGCCTTGCGGACGGCGGGAACCCGTCTGCGGTCTATGATGGACCTATGGGAACCGGCAACGTCTACTTCGACTTGACGGAGGAGCTCAACGCGGAAGGAGAGATCGCAGTCCTCGCCTCCGGTCAGGCCGTCGTCTTCTATCGCATCTCCATGATGAGCAAGGACGGCGACTGGATCTTGCGGGAAACGCCGGAGGCATGTCAGAGGGCTCTCGCCATTCTTGAACGGCATGGAGCCCGGTATCGTCCGGGAGCGCCGCTCGACGTTCGCTGGCTCGCGGGAGGTTGGTCCAGCCACTTCGAGCTTTTCGATGCCGAGAGGCGGAGGATTCGCTGTGACTTCGTCACCCGACCGCCCAGGATGGCACCTGAAGAGATCCGAGGACTATTCGAGGCCGCAGAGCCGGCAGAGCCCATGCGGGTGCTCGGTATCGAGCCGCTCATCCGGATCAAGCAGACTCAAAGAGCCAAGGATTACCCTGTGATCGGCGAGCTGGCGCGCCTTCTCCCACCCGAACGAGAGATCGAATTCACGACCGATCCGGATCGAATTCTTGCCCTGGCACCGGCCTACGGGGAACGCTCGCGGCGAGGCCCGGTCCGGGCAGCTCTCGCCGAACGCACGCGGGACGCCGTCGTGGTGGAGCTTGCCCGGGAGTTGGATCGACTTCAGCAACAGGACCGTGCGAGACTCGAGAAATACAGAGTGGCCGCTGAGCCCTATATGCGGCAATTTCAGCTCGCCAAGATCAGCGACCTCGATCTGCCCCAAGCCCATGAACGCCTCTGCGATCTGGCTGAACGCTTGTTGACTCGCAACCCGCTGATTCAGGAGGACGGAGATGGAGCTGCTCAGTGAAGACGACCTGAACCTAAAGGACATGACCCGCGAGGAGCTGGACCGCGCCTGGAATCTCTGGTTCGATCTCGCCCAGGCGACGAACGACTTTGATCCGCCGTACACGCACGGCGTGTTCGTGCTTTGTGACCGATTACCGGATGAATCGGATAAGAGCGGCTCCTGCTTGGAGTCCGCGCGGCAGAAAAAGCCGGAATGAAACCAAGGACATAAAGGACTACAAGGACCCTAAGGACAGGAAAGCGCCGATCCCAGCTCTTCCTTCGTATCCTTGTCGTCCTTGCTGTCCCTGTTGTCCTCTACGTCCCTGCTTCTTGTTCTGGCGCACCCTCTCCACCGTTCACTTCCGAACACCGCCGTTCAGCGCCGAACGTTCCCACCTCTCCTCCTGGGTAAACAAGACCTAGAAAATTCAACGACTTAGCCCCTGGCACACCCCTTGCCCTTCCCGCTCTCCGACCGAGGGAGAGCGAGCATGGACCGCGAGTTGGGGGCCAGCATCAGATATCGCCGGTTGGGGCGCCGGGCCGTCTGGGCAGGGGGGACGATCGCGCTCGCCGTGCTCGTCCTCCTGCTGCTGCCGGGATGGTTGCGGCCTTCGGTGGTCCGGAGCGAGATCCGGACGGGGAGGGTGGACCGGGGGCCGGTCGAGGGGATCGTCGAGGCTTCGGGGACGGTGGTGCCGGCGTTCGAGGGAGTGATCTCCAGCCCTGTCGAGGCGCGGGTGAAGAAAGTGCTCAAGCGGCCGGGGGACCTGGTGAAAGCGGGGGACGCGATCCTTACGCTCGATACGTTCTCGGCCCGGCTCGACCTCGGAAAGCTCGAAGATCAGCTTGCCAAGAAGGCCAACGAGCAGCAGCAACTCCGGATCAGCCTGGAGAAGAGCCTCAACGATCTGCGCGGGCAGATCGAGACCCAGAAGCTCGACGTCGAGACGCTCGCCTACCGGTTGGAGCAGAACAAGAAGCTGCGCGCGGATGGGCTGGTCTCGGAGGCTACGTTCAAGGCCTCCGAGGTCGAGGCGAAGAAGTCACAGATCCAACTCGCCCAGCTTCAAGGGTCGGTCGCGGAGGCGCGGCGCTCGACGGACGCCCAGATCCAAGGAGTCGCGCTCGATCTCGCTACCCTGCGCAAGGAGCACGACGAGGTCCAGCGCCTGCTCGACCTTGCCACCACGCGCTCCGACCGGGCAGGCGTCCTCACCTGGGTCGTCCTCCAGGAAGGGACCACTGTCCGGCGCGGGGACGTGATCGCCAAGATCGCCGATCTCGATTCGTTCCGCGTCGAGGCCACGGTGTCGGACGTCCACTCGTCCCGCCTCCATGCGGGGCAGCCCGCGCGGGTGATCCTGGATGGGCAGCCCCTCACCGGCCGGGTCGCCGGGATCGATCCCACCATCGAAAACGGCGCCGTCAAGTTCAAGGTGGACCTGGACGACGCCCGCAACACCAAGCTGCGCAACGCCCTGCGGGTGGACGTGCTGGCCGTGACCGATTCGCGGGTCTCTGCCGTGCGCGTGCCCAAAGGGCCGTTCGCTCAAGGGGGAGCCGCGGAGCCGGTGTTCGTTGTCCAGGGCGACCGCGCCGTTCGCCGCACGGTGCGCTTCGGGATTCTGGGCTACGACTACGACGAGGTCCTCGACGGACTGGCGCCGGGAGAGGAGGTCGTCCTCTCGGACATGAAGGATTACCAGCATCTGGAACGGGTGAATCTCAAATAGATATCAGGGATATCAGGGAGAATTTCTATGATCAACCTGCAGCAGGTCAGCAAGCTGTATCGCACCGAGCGCATCGAGACGACGGCGCTGGACAACATCAACCTGGAGATCGGGAAAGGTGAATTCATCTCGGTCATGGGCCCTTCGGGATGCGGCAAGAGCACGCTGCTCAACCTGATGGGGCTGCTCGACGAGCCGAGCTCGGGCCGGGTGGCGCTCGACGGCAAGCCAATCGACCGCTATGGCGACCGCGCTCTGGCGCAGGTGCGCAATGAGCGGCTGGGGTTCATCTTCCAGCAGTTCCATCTGGTGTCCGATCTCTCGGTGGCGGACAACGTGGAGATTCCGCTGCTTTATCGCAAGATGTCGAACAAGGAGCGGCGCAAGGCGGCGCTGGCCGCGCTCGACCGCGTGGGGCTCTCCTCGCGCACCCGTCACTTCCCCACCCAGCTCTCGGGCGGCCAGCAGCAGCGGGTGGCGATCGCCCGCGCCATCGTCGGCAAGCCCGGCATTCTCCTGGCGGACGAGCCGACGGGCAATCTCGACAGCCAAATGGGGGAAGAAATCATGACGATTCTCGAGGATCTCAATCAGCGCGAAAAGACGACGATCGTCATGGTCACCCACGATCCGCGGATGGCGGAGAAAACGCACCGCGTCGTCCGCCTGTTCGACGGCCGGCAGGTCCAATGAATGGGATCAATCTAGGAGGCCGCGATGATCCGAAACTATTTGAAAGTCGCGCTCAAGGTCCTGGGCCGGCGGAAGTTCTTCACCTTCGCCAGCCTGTTCGGCATCAGCATCACGCTGCTGGTGCTGCTGGTGGCGACCGCGCTGCTCGATTACGTGTTCGCGGCACGGACGCCGGAGGTCCACGCCGACCGCATGCTCGGCGTCTACCGGCTGTCGATGGAGGGGCCGGAGTTCGTCCAGACCTCGCAGCCGGGCTACGGTTTTCTCGATCGCTATGTGCGGCCGATGGAGAAGCTCCCCTACGTCGAGCGGATCGCGTACGTGACGGAGGCCCGGACGGTCGTCTCCTATCTGAACGGCCGCAAGATCCAGTCCGCGCTGCGGCGGACGGACGGTGATTTCTGGCGGGTGCTCGCTTTCGACTTCGTGGAAGGGGGGCCGTTCACCGTCGCGGACAACGAGAACGGCCGTCTCGTCGCGGTGATCAGCGAGACGGCGCGGGAGCGTTTCTTCGACGGCCGGCCGGCGGTGGGGAAGATCATCGAGGCGGACGGCCAGCGGTTCCGGGTGGCCGGCGTGGTGCGCGACGTGCCGGCGCTGCGCTACGCCTCGTCGGCCGATCTCTGGGTGCCGGTGACGAGCGCCAAGACGAGCGGCTACAAGCAGGAATGGCTGGACAATTTCTATGCCCTGATCCTCGCCCGCCGCCGCGCCGACCTGCCGCAGGTCAAGGCGGAATACCAGGCACGCCTGCGCGAGGCCGAGAAGCACCTTCCCGATCCCAAGACCTACAAGGTGCTCGTCAGCGGCGCTGATACCCTGTTCGAAGGAGCAGCCCGGATTTTCCTTCCCGTCCGGGAGACGGCAAGCCCCGGCTACCGGCTGCGCGTGGTGTTGCTCGGCTTGATGCTCGGTTTCATGTTGCTGCCGACCATCAACCTGGTGAACATGAACCTGAGCCGCATCCTCGACCGGGCCTCGGAGATCGGCGTGCGGCGGGCCTTCGGCGCTTCGTCGCGCACGCTGGTGGGGCAGTTCCTGATCGAAAACCTGGTGTTGACGCTGATCGGTGCCGCGATCGGCCTCGTCCTCACCCTCGGGGTGCTGTGGGCATTCAACGCGAGCGGCCTGATCGCGCACCTCCAATTGCAGCTCAACTTCCGGATTTTCCTTTACGGCCTCGCCATCGCCGTTTTCTTCGGCCTGTTCTCGGGCGTCTATCCGGCCTGGCGGATGTCGAAGCTCCACCCCGTCCAAGCTCTCCGCGGGAGGTCCGCATGATCCGTCACCTGTTGAAGCTGGTATGGAACCGCAAGCGCGCGAACGCGCTGATGATCCTCGAGACCTGCGTTTCGTTCCTGGTGGTGTTCGCGGTGCTGACGCTCGGGCTTTTCTTTCTCGACAACTACCGCCGCCCGCTCGGTTTCGAATGGAAGAACGTCTGGGAAATCCGCGTCGGCCGGGGGCAGAGCCTGGCCAATCCGGACGGCGGTTTCGCCGTGCAGCAGGCGACGTTCGAGCGGCTGTTGCAGGAGGTCCGCGGCCTCGGAGCCGTGGAGGCCGCGGCCGGCTCGGCGGTCATTCCGTTCGATCTGGGAGGGATGTCCAGCAGCTATGGGATCAACGGTAAGCAGGTGAGCATGGACGTGAACGTGACGGCGGACGGCTTCGACAAGGTGATGGGGCTGCGGATGGTGGCCGGGCGCTGGTTCGACAAGGCGGACTCGGCAGTGGCCTTTAACCCGATCGTCGTCAACCAGGCCCTGGCGCGGGAGGTGTATGGCTCGACGGACCCCGCGGGCAAGCTGTTCGGCGAGCCGCGCCCCGGGCAGCGTCCGTTCCGGGTGATCGGCGTGGTGAGCGAGTTCCGCAAATCGGGCGAGCTGATGCCGGCCGGCAATTTCATGTTCGAGCTCCGGCGCCAGGAAGGTCCCGACGCGGGGCCGCCGCCGCACATCCTGGTGCGCATCCGCCCGGGCACGCCCGTCGACTTCGAGGAGACGCTGGTGAAGCGGATGCGGGAGGTCGCCCCGGAGTGGTCGTTCACGGTGCGCCCCTTGTCGCAGGTGCGGGCGACATCCTTCCGTTTCTTCCTGACGCCCCTCATCGCCGCCGGGACGCTGGCCTTCTTCCTGCTGTTGATGGTCGGCCTCGGGTTGATCGGCGTGCTGTGGCAGAATCTCCTCCAGCGCACCCGGGAGATCGGCTTGCGCCGGGCGGCCGGAGCGTCGCGCGCGGCGGTCCACCGTCAGGTGATCCTGGAGCAGCTCCTGCTCACCACCCTGGGGGTGACGATCGGCACCCTGCTGGTGATCCAGGTGCCGATCCTCGACCTGATCGGCGTGCTCTCGCGGCCGGTCTTCGCCGCCGGGTTGGCGCTCGCGCTGGCGGTGATCTACCTGCTCTCCGTGGTGTGCGTCCTGTATCCCAGCACGCTGGCGGCCAAGGTGCAGCCGGCTGAGGCATTGCGATACGAATGATCCTGCCATGATCTTGATCATTGACGACGATCCGTCGGTGGTGGCTTCCCTGAGCCTCCTCCTCAAGCGCCACGGCCACCCGGCCCGGGGGGCGCGGTCGCCGGAGGAGGCTCTCGCCCTGCTGCGCGAGCAGGATTTAGACTTGGTGCTCCAGGACATGAACTTTTCCCGCGGCACCTCCGGCGAGGAGGGGCTGGAGCTGATCGCGGAGATCCGCCGGCTGCGCCCCCGCCTGCCGGTGATCCTCATCACGGCCTGGGGATCGATCGGCCTGGCGGTCGAGGGGATGAAGGCCGGCGCGTCGGACTTCGTCACCAAGCCGTGGAACAACGCCCAACTCCTGCAGGCGGTGGAGACGGCCCTGTCGCTCGCCGCCCAGCCGGGGGACGGCCGCGGCGCCGCGGTCTCGCGCGAGGAGCTCGACCGGCGCTTCGATTTCCGCGGATTGATCGGCGTCGATCCGCGGTTCCTGAAGATCCTCGAGCTCATCGGCCGGGTAGCGCCCACCGACGCCTCCGTGCTGATCACGGGCGAGAGCGGCACGGGCAAGGAGCTCGTCGCCGAGGCCATCCACCGCAACAGCCGGCGCAAGAGCGGACCGTTCGTCAAGGTCAACCTCGGGGGGATCTCTTCCACCCTCTTCGAGAGCGAGATGTTCGGCCACGTCAAGGGCGCCTTCACCGACGCCCGGGCGGACCGCAAGGGGCGCTTCGAGACGGCGGACGGCGGCACCATCTTCCTCGACGAGATCGGCGAGGTCGACCCCGCGGCGCAGGTGAAGCTGCTGCGGGTGCTCCAGGACCGGTCCTACGAAGTCCTGGGGTCCAGCCACACGCGGACGGTGGACGTGCGGGTGGTTTCGGCAACCAACCGTGACCTCGGGGAGATGGTGGCGAAGGGGCAGTTCCGGGAGGACCTCCTCTACCGGCTGAACCTGATCGCCGTGCGCCTCCCCGCCCTGCGCGAGCGCCGGGGGGACGTGCCCGCGCTGGCCCGCCACTTCCTGGACGCCGGCGCCCGCACCTACCGGCGGGGGCCCGTCGAGATCACCGGCAAGGCCCTGGACTGGTTGTCCGACCAGCCGTGGCCGGGCAACATCCGCCAGCTCAAGCAGACGCTGGAGCGGGCCGTGCTCGTGCTCGACGGCGACCGTCTGGAGGTGGCGGACCTGGTGGCCCTCTCCGGGCTCGCCGAGCGGGAGGCGCGCGGCACGTCGGCGCTCCCTAGCCCGGGAACGATGACGCTCGACGAGATGGAGAAGGCCATGATCGTCAAGTGCATGCGGCACTACGACGGGAACGTCACACGCGTCGCCGAAGCTCTGGGACTCTCCCGGGCCGCTTTGTACCGTCGTTTCGAGAAATACGGGCTGGAACAGCATTGAGAGGCCGAAAACGCGTTAAAAACTCGTGGAACATTGTTTTTACGCCTCCAACATTGTGTTTGCGGCTCCCAACATTGTTTTTACGCTCCCGACATTGTTTCTGGGCTCCCAACATTGTTTTGGGGACCGCGACAATGGATTTGGGGACACCAACATTGTTTTGGGGACGCCAACATTGTTTTTGCGCTCCCCACATTGTTTTTCGCGTCGAAACATTGTTTCAGGGGCTCATCGCGGTGATGGAGGCGCAGAAACAATGTTGGAGCCGTTTTTCTTTGTTTTTTCTCTCCAAACCGTGTTGCAGCCTGAAAAAAGCTGAAAAAGAGCCGCCGTGTCCAGATTGAGCCTCCGCGCCAAGATCATCGCGTACCTGATCCTGATTCACGCCGTTTTGGCCGTGATTTCCCTCCTGGTGCTGAGGGAGAACCGTTTGTGGCTGCTGGCGGTGGAGGGCTTGTTCGTCGTCTCCATCGTCCTGGGGATCCTGCTGGTGCGGGCGTTCTTCGTCCCCCTGGAGCTGATCCGGACGGGGGCGGAGCTGATCGGCGAGCGCGACTTCACCTCCCAGTTCCGCGAGGTGGGCCAGCCGGAGATGGACGCCCTGATCCGCATCTACAACCAGATGATCGGCCGGCTGCGGGAGGAGCGGCTCAAGCTCCAGGAGCAGCACTACCTCCTGGACCGTCTCCTCACCGCCTCGCCTGCGGGGATCGTCACCCTGGACTTCGACGGCCGGGTAACTTCCCTCAACCCGGTCGCCGGGAAGCTCCTGGGAGTCACGCCGGACGATGCGAACGAAAAAAGCCTCGCGGAGCTCGCCCCGCCGCTTGCGGCGATCCCCGTGGGTGGCTCCGAGGTGCTGTCGCTCCAAGGGGGGCGGCGGCTCAAGGTGTCACGGGCGGAGTTCTTCGACCGCGGCTTCCCCCGCAGCTTCCTGCTGCTGGAGGAGCTGACGGAGGAGCTGCGCGCCTCGGAGAAGGCGGCCTACGGCAAGCTGATCCGCATGATGTCGCACGAGATCAACAACTCGGTGGGAGCGGTCGGCTCGCTCCTCGACTCCTTCCGCGGCTACGCGCCGGCCTTGGGGGAGGAGGACCGGAACGATTTCCTCCAGGCCATCACCGTGGCCGTGACGCGTCTGGAAAACCTGCGAGCCTTCATGAACGGCTTCGCCGAGGTGGTGCGCCTGCCGCCGCCGGACCGCCGGCCCACGGACGTCAAACAGCTCGTGGACGAGATCCTCGTCCTGCTACGCCCGGAGCTCGACCGCCGGCGGATCGTCGTCCGCTGGGAGCAGGCCGAGGCGATCCCGCCGATCGAGCTGGACCGCAACCAGATCGAACAGGTGCTGGTGAACGTCCTGAAGAACGCCCAGGAGTCGATCGGCGAGGACGGCGCGATCACCCTCCGCCTTGGCTCTCAAGGGAGACCGTTCCTATCGATCGAGGACAGCGGTCCAGGCATCCCGGAAGACGTCCGCGCCCTCCTCTTCACGCCCTTCTTCTCCACCAAGCGGAACGGCCGCGGCCTGGGGCTGACCCTGGTGCAGGAGATCCTCAGCGCTCATGGCTTCGAGTTCAGCCTGGGGGCAGGGGAGGGCGGGGGGGCGGAGTTTCGGGTGGGGTTTTGAGTCAGCCCGGGCGCTCCGTGACAGAATAGGCTCCAGGGTTTTACCGAATAGCGTCGAGACTGGAGCTGAACCATGGCCGATCGCTTCACCTATGACGTCTTCCTGAGCCACAACTCGCGGGTGCGGAGGCTGGCGGAGGGGCTTCGCGGCGCGGGGTTGCGGGCAATGGTTCGCCGAGTGGGTCATTCGGCCCGGCGACGACATCTACCGGCCCATCAAACATGGGCTCGAGGCGGCGCGAGCCCAGTTGGAGTGAGGGGATGGGCAGAATGATCGACCACATACCTCGTGAGTTGCTCGACGACATCAGCTCAGGTGAATGTCTGCCCGTTGTTGGCGCAGGTTTTTCGAGAAACGCTATTCTGCCGCCCGAATGCCAGATGCCTCTCTGGAATGATCTTGGCGCAGAATTTGCAAAATTGTTAGGAATGGTTTTTTCAGGTAAACCAACAGAATCTCTCTCGTGCTATTGCGATCAACGCGGCAAACTTGAGCTGGCTCGGATATTAAGAAAATCTCTTTATATCAACTCGGCAAAACCAGGTGACTTGCACACATGTTTCGCCAAGTTGCCGTTCAAGCACGTACTGACAACCAACTTCGACTTTCTTCTGGAACAGGCGTATAGCGTTACTGGGAAACCGTATATTCCTGTTGTGGACGAGGAACTTCTTGCATTCGGTCAATCCGATGGTGAGACACGTCTCATCAAGATGCATGGTGACCTTCACCATCCGAGCCTGATGGTCGTAACAGAGGAAGACTACGACAAATTCAGAGACAATCGCGAAGCTATGTTTTTTGAAGTGACCCACTTGTTAAGCCGACATTCGGTATTGTTTGTTGGATACAGCATCGACGACCCGGATTTCAGGCAAGTATGGAGACTTGTTGATAAGCACCTTAGAGGACTTCGCCGCTCATCCTATGTTCTCCTTGTTGGAGCTACGCTTGATGAAGCGGACACCTACCGTAGAAGAGGAGTAAAGACGGTTATCTCTCTGCCAGGGACAAAAGAGATGTACGAGAGAGTATTGAGTGAGGCGTTTAGCCAGATTTGTGAAGCCATAAGTAGTAGCCTCTAGGAAGGATCAGCCATGGTTCGCTTCGAATACGATGTATTTTTATCGCACAATAGCAGCGACAAGGCTTCGGTGCGGCAACTGGCCGAGCGACTTCGCGATCAGGGCTTACGCGTTTGGTTTGATGAATGGAAGATTAGTCCGGGGGATGATATCTATTTAGCTATTGAGAGGGGGCTAGAGCTCAGCCAGAATTTAGTTTTGTGCCTATCGCCAGCAGCTATTGGGTCTGGTTGGGTTGCCTTGGAGCGTAGTACAGTCCTGTTCCGAGATCCAGCTAATAAGCCACGTCGATTCATCCCTCTTCTGCTGGGTGACTGTGAGATTCCGAAAGCAATGCAGCGCTATAAATATATTGATTTTCGGTCTAAGAGCGAGTATGTGTTTTCCGAACTCATGAGCATTTGCCGACCCAGCGCTGAGAAAGGGCATATTCCAGATGACCTGTGCACCGAAAAGAACGGTGACATGTCCTATAAGGAAACTCGACGGTATGTTACCGCCAAGGTCGTGTTGATCGGCGAGGGAACGGTAGGCAAGACGTCGTTGGCGCATCGGTTGATCGAAGACCACTACGTCGTCCGCGACCGCACGCACGGGATGAACGTTTGGCCGCTGGATCTGCCGCTCCCGCCCGATGCCACGCTGCAGCGCGAAGCCCTGCTCTGGGACCTGGCCGGCCAAGAGGACTATCGGCTGATCCACCAACTCTTTCTCGAAGAGACAGCATTGGCACTGCTGTTGATCAATCCGCAGAAAGACGATCCCTTTGCCGAGGCGAGCGACTGGCTCAAGGCCCTGAAGACGGCCGCGCCGGAACGCTCAGTGCCCCGGCTGCTGATCTTCTCCCGGATCGACGTGGGCGGGGTTAAGATCAGCAACGCCAAGATCGACCGGTTTCGCGAGCAGCACGGCTTCGCCGGCTGGCTGGCCACCAGCGCCAAGACAGGCGAGAATTGCTCGGACACGGAGAACGACGGAAGGCCCTCGAAGCTGAAGCAGATGATCTCGGACCACATCCCGTGGGCGAACCTGCCGTGGACGGCCACGCCGCGTCTGCTGGCCGAGTTGAAGAACGCTTTGATGACGATGCGCGACAAGACGGACATCCGCCTGCTGCGCTTCCCCGAACTGGCGCAACGGCTGGAGCATGCCTTGCCGGGTGAGCGGTTCGGCGAGGCCGACGTGCGCACGGCGGTCACCCTGCTTGCCAACTACGGCCTGGCCCGGCTCTTGAAGTTCGGCGACCTCGTTCTGCTGCGGCCCGATCTGCTGAACGGCTACGCTGGGGCGATCATCCGAGCAGCCCGCGCCCACCGGGACGAGATCGGCTGCGTTCCCGAAGTGGATATCTATGGGCCTGACTTCGACTTCACCGGCGTCGACCGGCTGAACCGGCCGGATGAGGAGCTCCTGCTGCGGGCTCTTGTCCAAACCTTCCTCGACCACTCGCTGTGCATCGCCGAGGACACGCCGCAGGGGCGGCATCTGGTGTTTCCCTCCCAATACCGGCGGGAGAAGGACATTCCGTGGGAGCCCGACGTCTTCGTCTCCTATACCTTCAACGGGGAGTGGCAGACTATCTGGACGACCCTGGTGGTGCGCCTTTGGTACAGCGAGGAATTCGAGCACAAGGAGCTGTGGCGCAACGCGGCGGAGCTCCAATCCAGCCGGGGGCACTTACTGGGCTTGAAGATCGATAACCGGCAGGGCGAAGGCCAAGCGACGATCAGCCTGTTTTTCAACGTGAAGACGCCGGACGAGCTGAAGGTGATTTTCATCGAGTACGTCCACCGCCACTTGGCCAAGTATGCTGCCGATGTGACGCGTGACCGGCGGTACGTGTGTCCGAATTGTGGACAGCCGGTGACCGACCTCGACACGGTACGTCAGCGACTCGCGGCCGGCAAGAATTTCATCACCTGCCAGAAATGCGACGAGCAAGTACTCTTGATCGACTTCATCGAGCAGCGGCTTAAGAGCGATCCGGTCGCCCGCAAAATCCTGTCCATGGAAGAGACAGCGACGCGCGAGTTGGACACGCAGGCTCTGGAGCAAATCCTGATTGGACACATGATGGCGGTCTCCGGCGAGGCCAACCAGATTTTCCGCCCGGTGTCGATGGTTGATCACGGCATCGACGGAGAGGTGGAATTCAAGGACGACGACGGCCGGCCCAGCGGCCAGAAGATCTACGTCCAGCTTAAAAGCGGCAACTCCTACCTGCGGACACGTCAGGGCGACGGACGCGAAGTGTTTGACGTGAAGAATCCACGCCACCTGGACTACTGGATCAACCAGCCCGTGGACGTGTATCTTGTCGTCCGCCAGTCGGAGGAGCGGAGCGGCGAGGGGACAATTCGCTGGATGAACGTGACGCGCTATCTCAAGAACCGGAAGGACAAGACCAGCCGCCAGATCGTCTTCGAGGGCGAGCGGCTGGACATGCAAGCCGTGTGGAAGTTGCGCGACCGGTTCTGCCCGCCCCGGCGCGGTGTGAGGCGGTAGGGGTGCAGGAAGAAGTGCGCATTGGCTTGATTCCTAGTCCGGCGAAGTTTTAGCCGGCGTAGCCGTTGCGCGGAGTGACGCAAGCGAAGGTCGGGGCGCCAAGGAGGTGGTGATCTCGCCGGCTTTCTGGCGTCCAGGACCGAGTGCGATCACCACGCAGGGAATGAAAGTCGTACTCTGGGTGGAGGTCGTCTTCGAGGTTCTCTTTAGCTTTCTTCATAGACTTTTCGCTCCCGGCGAGTCGCTCACCCGCATCATCTCCCCAGGCCCAAGACGCGCGAGGGCGTCACGGATCGAGGGTATCAGCGGTTGAAGGTCCTGCAGCTTATTGGTCCGGGCTACGAGAATCACGATCCGTAATCCTGCAGCTCGAAGATTCTGCTGGTAGGCCAAGTTCTGGTCCACTGTCACGAACGCCTCGAAGCCCGCTTCTCGGATCAACGCCAGAAGCTCGCCGTTTTCGATCCCCTTCCAACGCATCTCTGCGACAGTGCTGACGACATGCTCGGCGAGATCCCGCTTCAGCGGACGTGGCACGCACTCGTCAAGCAGCACGCGCATGATCGATCAACATCTGTTTGGCAAGCTCCAGAACCGCCACGGCCTGATCCCGATCGACGGTTGGAAAGTGGTCGAGGAAGGTGTCGAGAGACTCTCCGCCCTCGAGATAGTCGAGCAGAGTCTGTACCGGAACCCGCGTGCCGACGAAAACCGGGGTTCCCCCGAGAATCTTGGGATTCGAATGAATGACGGAGGGTTCGCTCATGGTTCACCTCTGGCCTGCAAGGATACCGCAACGTTGCTGCTCCTCCACCCTCCGCCCCAGAAAGGGCAAATGCGGGTGCCCGGAGGAACCCCCGGCTGCAGGCCACCATCGAAGACCGCCGGTGCACCGGCGGAGACGTCCCGCCGTTGTTGGCCCGCCAAGGTTTTCGTGGACGGGCTGGGACGTCTCTACCGCCTTCGTTGGAGCCTCTTCATTCCTCCACCCTCCGCCCCAGAAACGCCGCCAGCTTCTCCTGGATGAACGGCAGCGCCTCCGCGGGAGTCTCCTGGGGAAGGGGCGCCAGCACCTTGTCCCTGGGCGGCAGGGCGGCGGCGGCGTAGAGGAGGGATTTCTGGTAGCCGGTCAGGGGCGCCCAGGCGGCGGTTTCCACGACCTCTCCGGGCGGCGTGTAGAGCGGCATCGGCAGGCTCTCGGGACCCAGATTGAGATTGTCGGGTCCCAGCGTCAGGGCGTGGGCGAGGCTGGGCGCGGCTTCGTCGCGGCGGGTCAGGGGGACGTCCGGCAAGCCGAGGGCCTCGCGGACGGTTTTGATGAGGGTGGTGTGGTCGAAGGGCACGTCGCCCGGCGGACGGACGATCCCAGGTGGAATGAAGGGGGAGATCAGCAGGGCCGGCACGCGCACGCCGTAGCGGTCGAAGGTGAAGCCTTCCTGCCCCGGCTTGGGGGAGCGGCCGTCGTCCGGCTCCTGGGCCTGCGGCGGCGGCACGTGGTCGTAGCAGCCGCCGTGATCGTCCCACAGCACCACCAGCAGGGTCTTCGTCCATAAATCGCTCGCCCGCAGGGTGT
The DNA here is from genome assembly GCA_049284515.1 of Thermoanaerobaculia bacterium. Classification (GTDB taxonomy): domain Bacteria; phylum Acidobacteriota; class Thermoanaerobaculia; order Multivoradales; family UBA5704; genus DATARR01. The sequence goes on along the minus strand of JBAPYB010000510.1, from coordinate 2,460 downwards.
TGTAGACCTCGGCGATGAGCTGCTCGCCGAGCGAGACGTCGTGGGGCGGGTGCTGGTCGTTGGGCATCAGCTCGCGCTTGAGGTTCGGGAAGTAGCGCGGCTCGATGAAGGCGTAAGGCGGCAAGCTGCCCGCGGCCACGTCTTGGCGGAAGCGGCTGTAGCCCTGGAAGTGCTCCAGGTGCGGCCAGAGGCGCGACAGCAGGAGCGAGTGCGGGAAGTCGTGAAAGTAGATGCGCCACCCGCAGCCCTGCGCCGGGAAGCGCTCGCCGATCTGGTCGAAGATCGTGGGCATGTCGAACGGGAAGCGCTCGACGACCTTCCAGGCCGGGATGGGCAGGTTGTTGACGTAGCCGTTGGCCGTGGCGCAGTGGACGAAGAGGCGGTTGGGCCAGGTCTGGCACGGGGCCGAGGCGAACCATGGATCGGCCACGCCGAAGCTGGCGGCGAGCGCGCTGGTGGCCGGCACCTCGCGCGGATGGAAGCAGTGCATGATCGCCCGCGGGTCGTACTCCTGCATGGTGGCTACGGTCTGGTTGACGTAGCTGCGGACGAAGCCCCCCATGGTGACCTCGTCGCCGAGGGCGGTGTCGGGAAAGTAGGTCTCGAAGAGCTGGTAGTTGATGTCGGTGAACCGCTCGCCGGCCGGCTCGGGAAGGATCGTGGTGCCGTAGTCGGTCCCCTCGTTGCCCCAGACGTAGATGCGCTCGCCGCTGTCGGTGCGGTTGTTGAGGTCGGGATCGAGGCCGAATTGCCAGCCGAGGAGGTTGTCGAAAGAGCGGTTCTCCAGCATCAGGACGACGACGTGCTCGACCGCGGAAAGACGACCGGAAAGACCGGATGCCATGCAGAGCTCCTTTTGCGCCGCCCTCGCGAACCCCGTACGGCTGACACGATAGCACCCCCGGTCAGCCCAGGAAGTCGAGCAGCAGCCGGTTCACCCGCGCCGGCTCTTCGAGCTGTACCCAGTGCGTGGCCTCGGGGACCCACTCCAGGCGGCCCTGGTCGCAGAAGTCGAGGCTGGCCTGCGCCATCTCCTGGCCCAGAAAACGGTCCTGCGTGCCCCAGATCAGGAGCGTGGGGACGGTGACATGGGGGTTCTCCGGCCACCGGGGCCGGGCGCGCAGGGCGGCGCGGTACCAGTGGAGCATGGAGCGCACGGCGTGCGGCTGCGACCACGCCTCCTTGTAGCGGGCGACGTCCTCGGCGCTGAAGGTGCCCGGCCGGCTGGAGCCCCGTAGCGACTTTTCGGCGTAGGCGAAGCCGTGGCGGGAGAAGACCCATTCGGGCAGCCATGGGAGCTGGAAGAAGAAGATATAGCGGCTCTTCCTCCGCTGTACGGAGCTGTGCCATAGGGCGCGCTCCATGACCAGGGGATGGGGGATGTTGAGCAGCGCCAGGCGTTCCAGCCGCTGCGGATGGCGGATCCCCAGCCACCAGCCCACGACGCCGCCCCAGTCGTGCCCCACGACGCGGGCCTTCGCCGCCCCGGCCGCGTCGATCAGCCCCACCACGTCCCCGGCGAGGCGGTCGAGGCCGTAGGAGGAGACCCGCCGGGGCTTGCCGCTGAGGTTGTAGCCCCGCTGGTCGGGAACCAGGACCCGGTAGCCCGCCGCGGCCAGCGGTCCGATCTGCCGGCGCCAGCCGTACCAGAATTCAGGAAAGCCGTGCAGGAGGATGACGAGAGGGCCGTCCTCCGGCCCGGCCTCCACGACGTGCAGACGGACCCCGCGGGTCGGGATCGTGCGGTGGCGGAGGTCCGGTTCCATCGCCTCTTCCTACCACAGGCGCTAACCTATGAAGGCCCCCTCCCAAGACCCGCATCACCCCAGCCCTCTTCTCCCGCCCCCTCCCACCCCCCTCACCGGGAGAAGAGGGAGAACAGCCAGAAAAGGACGAAAGGGACAGCAAGGACACCAAGGACGAAAAGGCAAGACTGCTCCAACCGAGTCCCCCTCTCCCGGTCGGGGGGAGTGCGGTGGGAGAGAGGACAGGGGTGAGGGTCTTGGGCGGGGGATCCTCTCAGCCAGCAAAGTTAGCGCCTATGGGGGACAGGGGTGAGGATCCCCTTCAGCCGCCCACCATCCGCACCGACACCGCCAGCACCCGGTCCCACGCGGGCTCGACGTCCGAGACGGCGCCGAGGAGGGCGAGGCCGATGCCCGCGGTGCCTTCCAGAAAGCCGGCGTCATCCCTCCAACCGAGCACGTCGGGCTCGTCGCCGATCACCCCCCAGGAGCGGAAGCCGCCGACGCCCTGGCCCTGCTGCCGATAGCCGAGCGTGCGCTGGAACCAGAAGCGGGCCGCGTCGGCGAGGCGCTTCTCGCCGGTGAAGTGGTACATGCGGTTGAAGAGGTGGCCGAGGCCCCCGGCGCCGTGGCACAGGCCGGCGTCGCGGATGCCGGTGCCCGGCTCCGGGCGCTCCGCGGCGGAGAGGGCGACTTCCAGGGCGACCCGCTCCCA
>JBAPYB010000509.1:0-5018 GCA_049284515.1 Thermoanaerobaculia bacterium | reverse complement strand
CCCTCGGGGAGCAGGCCCACCACTCCCGGGCCGCCGCCGTTGCGGGAGAACGCCCCCGCCAGCGCCGCCGCCGCGGGCACCTCGGCGCTGACCAGCACCAGGTCGGGAGCTTCCGCCGCCGCCGCCTGGATCGCCAGGTCCACGCCCGGCACCACCCTCACCTTCCACCCCTCGACGGAAAGGGCTGCGCGGATGCGCTCCACGTAGCGGTCTTCTTGCTCGACGACGAGGATCGAGGGCATGGCCATCTCCAGTCTTGACTCCAGCCAGCTTTTCTAGCACTCCCTTGCCGCCCCAGTCAATCGGCGGGAGGGCCAAAGGCCTTGATTTTGAGCGATTTAACGCCGCGGGACGGAAAGTCCTGTAGAATCATCGTCCTTCAGGTCCGTTCGCCAGGAGCGATCCCCATGTCAGGTCACAGCAAGTGGAGCACGATCAAGCACAAGAAGGCCGCGACGGATGCCAAGCGCGGCAAGATGTTCAGCAAGATCCTCAAGGAGATCACCGTCGCCGCCCGCCTCGGCGGCACCGATCCGAAAGGCAATCCCCGGCTGCGCTCGGCGCTGCTCGAAGCGCGGTCCAACAGCGTCCCGGGGGACAACATCGATCGCGCCATCAAGAAGGGCACGGGCGAGCTGGCGGCCGAGGTCTATGAAGAGGTCGTCTACGAGGGCTACGGCCCGGGCGGCGTCGCCATCCTGGTCGAGGGCCTGACCGACAACCGCAACCGCACGGCGGGGGAGATCCGGCACATCTTCGCGCGCAACGGCGGCAACCTCGGCGACTCCGGCTGCGTCTCCTGGATGTTCACCCGCCGCGGCTACTTCGCCATCGAGCGCAGCGCCATGGACGAGGAGAGGTTCATGGAGCTGGCCCTCGAGCTGGGCGCCGACGACGTCGCCGTCGAGGACGAGGCCTACGAGATCTACACGCCCATGGAGGACTTCGTCACCGTCCAGGAGGAGCTCGAGCGCCGGGAGACCCCCGTCGCCGCCAAGGAGCTCGCCATGGTCCCTTCCACCTCCGTCGAGGTTCCCCGCGACAAGGTCAACCAGGTCCTGCGCCTGATGGACGCCCTGGAGGACCACGACGACGTCCAGAAGGTCTGGGGCAACCTTCACGTCGACGAGAACGTCCTGGCAGCCCAGTCGCGGTAGACAGGCCGCCGCCGCGCCGCCCCTTCGCTGTGATTATCCTGGGACTCGATCCGGGCAGCCTGCACACCGGCTACGGGCTGATCGAGCGCCAGGGCTCGACCCTGACTCCCGTCGAGGCCGGCCGCTTCTCCTGTCCCCGCGACCTCGCCCTGCCCGAGCGGCTGGGCCACCTCGCCGGACGCCTGCAGGACCTGCTGGTCCGCCGGCCGCCGGACCTCGCCGTTCTGGAGACCCCGTTCCACGGCATGAACGCCCACTCGCTCATCGTCCTCGCCCAAGCCCGTGGCGCTCTCCTCGCCGTGCTCGCTGGCCGCGGCATCGAGATCCGCGAGTACAGCCCCGCCGAGGTCAAGTCCGCGGTCACCGGCAACGGCCGCGCCGACAAGAGCCAGGTCGCCCGCATGGTCCGCCTGCTCCTCGCCGCACGGGGCGAGAGCTGGGCCAGCGACGCCACGGACGCGCTGGCGGTGGCCATCTGCTGCGCCCAGCGGCTTCGTCTCGATCGCCTCGCCGACCCCAGGCCCAGGCGCTGACCCGGCCGCTAAGTCGCCGAATTTCAAGAGCTTGCCGCACCCCTGATTCCTTGCCCTTGAATTTTTGCCTGTGCTACCATCGCTGTCCTGTCGTTGACGTTCGTGAACCACTGACATCCAGTCAATCGGCCATGGCCTTCCAGGGCTCGCTCAAAGAGCTTCCGCTCCCCGACATCATCCAACTCGTCTCCGTTTCGGGAAAGACGGGTCTCTTCTCGCTGCGCCGCAACAACGACGCCACGGGCGAGATCTACCTGCGCGGCGGCCAGATCGTCCACGCCCACGCCGGCGACCTGCAGGGCGAGGAGGCGATGTACGAGCTGGCGATCTGGCCGGAAGGGGACTTCGTCTTCACTCCCGGCCAGGAGACCGAGGTCACCACCATCCAGAAGTCCAACACCAACCTCCTGATGGAGGCGGCGCGGCGGATCGACGAGTGGCAGATCCTCTCCAAGCGCATCCCCTCGACCCGCCTGGTGCCCGTCTTCACCCAGCAGGCCACCACCACCTCGGTCTCGCTGACGCCCCAGGAGTGGGCGCTGATCTGCAAGATCGACGAGCGGCGGACGATCGAGGAGGTCGCCATCGGCCTCGGCATGAGCCCCTTCGAAGCCTGCAAGCTGCTCTACGGCCTCATCACCTCCGGGCTGGTGAGCTTGAACGAGGACCTGAGCCGCCTGCACACCGAGCGCCTCCACGGCCAGTCCCTCGAAGAGCTCGCGGCCATCGCCGAGCGCATCCACGGCCAGGCCCGCGACTTGCTTTCCGGCCACGGCCGCCAGGGCGACCTCGACATCCCGTTCCGTATGAGCAAGGCCGAGATGGACGCCGGCCGCGGCGTCGAGGCCATCCTCGACCTCGTGCGGGCCGAGGAGAAAGTGGTCTCCGCCGCCCTCGGCCCCAATCAGAGCAAGACCTTCCTCTCCCGGGTCGACCAGATTCTGCACCGTTGAATCCTATGGCGCGCCCGCGCCCGCGGCTTACAATCAACTCCATGCAGAGCCTTCGCCGCCTCGGCTTTATCGGGACCCTCGTCGCGGCCCTCTGCTCCCTGCCTGTCCAGGCGCAACCTCCGGAGGTCACGCCGGCCCCGGCCCCGCCGCCGCCGGCCGCGCAAGCGACGGAGCCCGCGCCTCCGGGCGCTGGGGAGACGAAATCGCCGGAGGAGCGCATCCTGCCTCGCCTGGATGTCTTCTTCCCCGAAGGCGATCTCGACCTGCGGATCAGCCGGCTCATCAACGAGGTCTTTTTCGAAGGCCAGGTGAAGTACAACTTCATCAACGGCGACATCACCGCCTTCCTCCGCTACAAGTACTACAGCCTGAGGCGGACGACCCAGATCACGGTCTTCGACTCCATCAGCTTCGACCGCATCGACCAGAACGTCACCAATGATTTCGACCGCGTGCGCGGCACCCTGGTGCTCTTCCAGTGGCCGCACAGCTACAACTACCGCACTTCGTTCCTGGCCGAGTTCGATCGCATCAGCACCAACAAGCCGACGGAGGTGGACCGCCTGCTGCGCCTGGGCGCCACCAACACCTTCATCCGCTACGCCTATCAATTCGGCACGCCCGAGGACGGCCGCTCGAACGCCATCGTCGGCGAGCCCCGGGCGCAGCAGGAGCGCCTGTTCTCCGCCTTCCGCGAGATCGGCCCGGGCGGCGCCGGGTTCACCACCGCCGTGACCTACGGCTTCCCCTACGGCGGCGACTACGACTACGTCAAGCTCGAGTTCGAGGCGTTGAAGCGGTTCGACGTGACCCGGCGGTCGTTCCTCATCGGCCGTCTGGCCGGCGGCTCCTATCCCCACATCGGAGCGGTCACTCCGGACCCCGCAGTACCGCCGTCGTCGGAGCCCCAGGTCGATCGCCTGCGCCTGCCGAGCGACAACTTCTTCCAATTGACCGGGAACGACGGCCTGCTGGGATACAAGGACAGGCGCCACGGCACCGAGGTGCTCCTGACCACCTGGGAGTACTTCATGCCCTGGTTCATCGAGAAGACGCACCACTTCCTGTGGCTCGACTGGGACAACTGGTACTGGGTGCTGTACGGCGGCTACGGCACGCTCGGTTTCGACAGGAAGGTCTACTCCCAACTCAGCGGCTACATCCCGGACGCCGGGCTCGGCTTCGAGTCGTCCGTCAAAGTGTCCAAATATCGGTTCTTCCTCTCCGCCATTCTGGCACAGGCTTTGAAAGGGAGTGGTGGCGTGGAGGCACGGATCTCGGTCAAGTCGTATCGTTGAGTCCGGCGCTCGGCGGGCGTCTCGACGGCGGGATCGAGCCTTCAGGCTAGCTGCGGTGCTGTCAAAGAAAGATGCGAAGGCGATCCGAATCCTTCGTAGAATGGGCTTACAGCCGGAGGAGAACGAATGAAACTGAAATGGTTGGGTTTAGGTCTGTTGGTGGGCCTCGCGCCTGCCTGGGCCTCGGCTGCGGAGCAAGCCAATGCACCGACGGCCACGGGCGAGACCGGGCTCTTCACCCTGTTGACCGGCGACACTTTGCCTCAGGGTGGGTGGTCCTTTGGTCTTTATTACAATAACTGGGACCCCCTGATCGACATCCGGGAGTTCCCCACGCGCCGGAAAGACGACATGAGCCTGGATTACCACCGGGTGGATGCCAGCGTCGGCTATGGCATCACCGACCGGTGGGAGGTCAGCGCCTCCGTGCCGTACGAGAAGTACGTCTACTCCCGCAGCCAACTGGGAGTCGGCGGCCCGGACATCAACGCCGACGGCCTCGGCAACGTCCACATCGGCACCAAGTTCCGCCTCTACGGCGTGCAGGGCGACGCCTCGACGATGGCGTTGAACCTCTTCGTCGAGCCCTCGTCGGGCGACGACAAGGTCGCTTCGGGCGAAACGGGTTGGGGCGGCGGCCTCGGCTGGCGCATCAACAAGTGGGTGATCGACCTCGGCTACTACGATCCGGGCGGCAACGTCTTCGCCCGCGACGCGCACGCCGGCATCGGCTACGTCGGGCGGGTCAGCGACAACTTCGACTGGATCACCGAGGCGGTCGCCAACTTCTACAGCAGCGGCAAGAACGTCGTCGTCGTCGACTCCATCAGCGGTGCGATCACCAGCGACAGCCGGTTCCACAATTACAAGGACCGCTACGACCTCACCACCGGCGGCCGCGTCTGGCTGGGCGGTGGGGACTGGGCCTTCAACTTCGCCCTGCGCACCGACCTCGCCCAGCTCAACTCGATCTCGGACCACTGCCCGCTGGGCGGCCTCCTGGGATTCACCTACTTCCCGCGGCTGGTGAAGCACGAGGCACCGCCTCCGCCACCCCCGCCGCCGGCTCCCGAGCCG